>LNFL01000171.1 GCA_001464275.1 Actinobacteria bacterium Ga0077560
CGGATCCAGCGGCGCCGCCGGCTGGGTGCGCACCGCGGCCCGGCGGACCAACGGCCATTCGGCCGCCCGGACCATGGGCCGGCGCAGGGCCGCCTCCCGGACGCCGTCCCGCCGCGCGGGGTCGAGCCTCCACACGCCGGCCTCCGGGGCCAGCGGGGAGACCTCGCCGAGGCCGCGCAGGCGCGCCGCGGCGGCCGCGGCGGTGGGGAGGTCGGTGAAGGTCACCATCAGGCGGTCCGCGCCGGGCGCCACCTCGCCGAACGCCCGCGCCGGGTCGGTCTTGGGCGGTGCGGGGACGCCGGCCACGGCCTGGGCGGACGCCACCAGGCAGCCGGCGGCGGCGAGCGCGAGCCCGCGGCGGATGCGCCGTCTCACGGCGTCAGGGCGCGACATACCCATTGGTGATCGGCATCCGGCGGTCCTTCCCGAAGGCCCGCGGGGTGACCTTGATGCCCACCGGTCCCTGGCGGCGCTTGTACTCGGCGCGGTCGATCATCCGCAGCACGCGGCGCACCGTCGCCGCGTCGTGCCCGCGGGCGACGAGGTCCTCGGCGTCCAGTTCGTCCTCGACGTATCCCTCGATGATGGGGTCCAGGTCGTCATACGGCGGCAGGCTGTCGGAGTCCAGCTGGTCGGGGCGGAGTTCCGCCGTGGGAGGGCGCTCGATGGTGGCCTCGGGAATGACCTCGCGGCCCGCGCTGGCGTTACGCCAGCGCGACAGACGGTAGACCCAGGTCTTGGAGATGTCCCGCAGCGGGGCGAAACCTCCCACCATGTCGCCGTACAGCGTGCTGTAGCCCACCGACATCTCGCTCTTGTTGCCGGTCGCCAGCACCAGCGCGCCGCGCTTGTTCGAGAGCCCCATCAGCAGGGTCCCGCGGGCCCGCGCCTGGAGGTTCTCCTCGGTCACGTCCCGCTCGGTGCCGGCGAAGGCGCCGGCGAGGACCGTCTCGAACGCGGCCACCACATCGGCGATCGGGAGGGTGATGAGCTCGATGCCGAGGGCCGCCGCCAGTGTCGCGGCGTCGTCCTCGCTGCGGCGGCTGGTGTAGACCGACGGCATCGAGACGCCCAGCACGCGGTCGGCGCCCAGCGCCGCCACGGCCAAAGCGGCGGTGAGCGCCGAGTCGATGCCTCCCGAGAGGCCGATGACCACGCCACCGAACCCGTTCTTGCCGACGTAGTCGCGGATGCCGGTGACCAGTCCCTCCCACACCTCCGCCTCGGGCTCCGGGGGCGCGACGAGGCTCGTGGGCGCGGGTGCGGCGGGACGGCGCGCCGGCGAGGACTCCAGCACGACGGCCTCCACGCGCGGTCCGCGGGGCAGCCGGCGGCCCAGCGGCTCGCGCAGCCGGCGGCGCACCGCCAGGTCGCGGTCCACGTCGGCGATCACCAGCGCGTCGGAGAATTGCGGGGCCCGGGCGGTGATGACGCCGGTGGCGTCGGCAACCAGGGAGCGGCCGTCGAACACCAGCTCGTCCTGCCCGCCCACCAGGTTGCAGAAGGCCAGGGCCGCCGCCGAGTCCGCGGCTCGGGTGGCCAGCATGCGCTCGCGGGCGTCGGCCTTGCCGCGGTGCCAGGGGGATGCCGAGATGCAGGCGATGAGGTCCACATTGGCCGCCGCGAGATCGCTGGTCACCGGCGACGGGTACCAGATGTCCTCGCAGATGGCGATGCCCACGCGCATCCCGGCCAGCTCCACCACCAGCGGCGCGTCACCCGAGGCGAAGTACCGCGCCTCGTCGAAGACGCCGTAGTTCGGGAGGAATCGCTTGCGGTACACCGCCTGCACCCGGCCGCCCGCCACGACCGCGGCGGAGTTGAACACGTCGCCGTCCCATTCGGGG
Organism: Actinobacteria bacterium Ga0077560; assembly: GCA_001464275.1. Taxonomy (GTDB): domain Bacteria; phylum Actinomycetota; class Thermoleophilia; order Miltoncostaeales; family Miltoncostaeaceae. Next base: position 1,848 of record LNFL01000171.1, read on the forward strand.
AACCCGATGATCGCCGCGCCGTGCATGACCTCCGCCGCCAGCTCTTCCACGGCGCGGCGACAGGCGCGCGCGAACCGCGGGCGCAGCAGCAGGTCCTCGGGCGGGTAGCCGGCGATCGCCAGCTCCGGGAGGAGCGTGAGGTCGGCTCCGGCGTCGGCCGCGGCCGCCAGGGCCTCACGGATTCGGCGGGCGTTGCCGTCGATGTCACCGACGACCGTGTTCAGCTGGGCGAGCGCGAGGCGCATGCCGCATCCTTCGAGGGGGTGGGCCCGATTCGGCTCCCGCCCTGCCCGCGTCGCGGTAGGCTGGTTTGCCGCGTGTGAACGATACGCCCTGGGCAGTACGGCCTCATCGGGTCGCGCCCTGGCGGGAAGGATGGTTCGAGGATGAGCAGTCTGCCGCCGCAGCGCACAGGACCGGGTGGTATGCAGGGCGGAGGTGGTGGCCGCGGGCCGGGCCAGCAGTCCACGCCCCGTGGGATGTCGCCGGCGCAGGGCGCCCAGGAAGCCGAGCGCCGTCTCGGCAAGCCGTGCTTCCACGTCGGCCAGCGCGTTCCCGGCTTTTTCGGGTGCGTGGCCTGCCAGTTCCAGATCCGGAACCGCAAGGCGCTCCCCACCTGCCCGCAGTGCGGGGAGATCATCTGGTGCTACCTCGACGACGGACCGCGCCCGGTCCCCGAGGGCGAGGACCCGGTGCAGGTGCCGGACCCCACGGCCGGCCAGCAGCCGGTGAAGGTGGAGGAGGGCGTCGACCTGGGCGCGCCCGCCGCGCCGGTGATCGTCGAAGAGGGCGTCAAGCTCGAGTAGCGCCGGAGCCCCCCATCCGGGGAGGGAACTCCCCCAGGAGCGGGGGCTCTTCATATCTTCGTAACAGTTCGCACCCTGAACGCTTACGTCCAGGGTCCGTCGAGCCTCACGAACTGCGCCGACCATCCGATGTACGGGCGAACCCCTGCGCCCATCGTCCGGATCCGAGGTGCCGTGCCCCGCGCCCTGCGCTCCACCACCATCGTCACGCTCGTGCTCGCCCTGCTCGTGGCCCTGGCCGCGACCGCGGCGGCCGCCCGCGCTCCCCGCCAGATGCAGCCGCAGCAGCTGCAGGCGGCCGGGGAGGGCACCACAACGCTCGACGGCAGCTACTCGGTGCTCGGCTGGGTCGACGCCGGCCGCCGCAACTCCATCCGCGTCGTGGACCGCGCGGGTGACGGCCGCATCGTCTTCCAGGGCCGCAACATCCCGTTCGGCCGCCGCGGCCAGGCACGGATCCCCGGTGGAGGGGGCCGCTTCCTGGTGACCGGCACGCGCATCCAGCTGGAGGTGCGCGGCAAGCAGCAGCTCAGCGCCTCCGGCTTCGGCTGGGCCCGGTTCCGCGGCGAGGGCGAGTTCGCCATCGTCGACGACGAGGCCGGCGAGTGGGACGGCTCGCGCATCTCCATCGGCGTCCCGATCCGCAGCAACCGCACCGACCGCGACAACACGGCGCCCGCGGCGCCCACGCCCCCGCCGGCTCCCCCCGCCCCCGCACCGTCACCGGAGCCCGCGCCGGCTCCCACCCCCTCGCCCGGAGTCGCCAGCGGCCCCCAGGCGATCGGCGGCAGCGTGCCCGAGCTGCTCACCCGATGACCTCCGTCCCGGCGGCGGGACTACCGCCCGCGCCGGTGCGGCCGTTAGCATCGCTTCCGATGCCCGATTCCACCGCCGACC
>LNFL01000172.1 GCA_001464275.1 Actinobacteria bacterium Ga0077560
GCGCGGTGCTTTTCGGCCGGGCCGTCACCCTGCGCTACTTCCCCGTCCGCAAGGACATCCAGCACCCCGTCGACAACGACTTCGCGGCCCTGTTCTACCGGGCGATCGACGAGGTCGGCGGTGACGGGACCGTGCTGGTGATGTCCAGCGGCGGTCACCCGGACGCCGCGATGGGCGGCGGCCGCAAGCTCACCCGGCTGCGTCACAACGGACTCGCCGGCGTGCTCACCGACGGCCGCTTCCGCGACTTCGACGACCTGGCCGGCTACGGGTTCGTGACCTACTGCCGCGGTGAGACCGTGCGCCAGGGCGGGAACGTGATCATGCCGCTGCAGGCGAACGTCCCGGTGGAGATCTCGGGCGTCGGGGTGCTCCCCGGCGACTACATCTACGCCAGCAGCGCCGGCGCGGTCATCATCCCCGCGGGCGACATCGAGGAGATCCTCGCCGACGCCGCCAAGCGCGAGGAGAAGGACCGCGCCTCGATGGAGCGCATGAAGGACGAGGACGCGCAGCACGTGATGGAGCACGGAGAGGCCAAGTGAGCGCCCACCGCGTGACCCTCATCCCCGGCGACGGCATCGGGCCGGAGCTGGTCGAGGCGACCCGGCGGGTCCTGGAGGCCACCGGTGTGGCGTTCGACTGGGACGTGCAGCAGGTGGGCGAGCCCGCCATGGAGCTGTACGGCACCCCGCTGCCCGACAGCGTGGCCGAGTCGGTTCGGGCGAACGGGGTGGCCCTCAAGGGCCCCATCTCGAAGCCCAGGGTCGCCGGCTTCCGCAGCGCCAACATCGCCCTGCGCGTCGCCAGCGGCCTGTACGCCAACGTCCGTCCGTGCCGCACCTACCCCGGCGTCAACAGCCGGTTCGAGGACGTCGACGTCGTGGTGATCCGCGACGTCACCGAGGACGTCTACGCGGGCGTGGAGGCCATGGCCGGCAGCCCGGAGGCCGAGGCGATCATCGCCACGATCCGCGAGGTGCTCCCCAAGGCGCACATCGCCGACGGCGCCGCAATCACCATCCGCGCGATCTCGGAGGAGGCCAGCCGGCGGCTCGCCGAGTACGCCTTCACCTACGCCCGGGAGAACAACCGGCGCAAGGTCACGGCGGTCCACAAGGCCAGCGTCATGAAGGCCACCGACGGTGTGTTCCTGGATGCGGTCCGCGAGGTCGCCGAGCGGAACACCGACATCGAGTTCGAGGAGATCCTCGTCGACGCCCTGGCGATGCACATGGTGCAGCACCCCGAGCGCTTCGACGTGATGGTGATGCCCATGCAGTACGGGGACATCATCAGCGACCTCGCCGCCGGGTTCATCGGCGGCCCCGGCATGATGCCGGGCGGAAACTACGGCACCCACGCCGTCCTGTTCGAGCCGGGTCACGGCAGCGCCCCGCACATGGCGGGCCAGAACCGGGCGAACCCGATCGCCACCATGCTCTCGGGCGTGATGATGCTGCGGCACCTGGAGGAGTGGACCGCCGCGGAGCGCCTGGAGGCGGCGATCAGCGAGGTGGTCCGCGAGGGCCGCGCGACGACGTACGACCTTCGCGAGGACCGGGACGACCCCACCGCGGGGTCGACCTCGGGCGTCGCCGACGCCGTCATCGCCAAGCTCGAGGCCGCCGTCCCGAGCGGCAGGTAGTGGTGGTCGCGCGCGCGGTTCGCACCGCACGGCTGGTGCGGGCCGCGTCGCGGGCGCATCGCGCCCCCTTCCACCGTGTGGCCATCCGGCTGGTGCGCATGGTGCGCGACGGCTGGGAGATGGCGGAGCTGGTGCTGCTGGGCCTGCTGGACCCCAGGGAGGGGCCGGCGCGTGAGGCGTGGGCGGTTCGCAGGATCGACCTCGCCGATGCCCAGGACGCCATCAACCCGCCGGAGGAGGTGGAGCGGATCGGCGACAAGCGCTGGTTCGCGACCATGGCCGCCGAGCACGATCTGCCCACGCCGCGGGTGGTCGAGACCCTGCGGCGCTCCGGCACCGACGCGGGCACCATCGCCGAGTGGGCGGGGCGGTTGCGGGCCGTGGCGCCCGCCGAGACGGTCGTGAAGCCGCTGTCCGGCATGGGCGCACGCGGTGTGCGGGTGCTCACGCGCGACGGGGACGGGGTCGTCGACCACGCGGGCGTGCGCCTGTCGTGGCACGAGCTGGCCACCGCGATGCTGGCGGACGCGGACGCCTTCGTGGTGCAGCCGCGCCTGCGGTCGCACCCCGTGCTGCGCGAGCTCACCGGCCAGGAGGCCCTGCAGACCCTGCGCATCATCACGCTGCTGCCGCGCAGCGGGCCGGCCGAGGTGCTGTACGCGGTGCTGCGCATCGCGACCGGCGGCGCGGCGGTCGACAACTTCCGCGTGGGCGGGGGCGGCGCCACCGGCAACCTGATCGCCCGCGTGGAACCCGACGGCACGCTGGCCCCGCCGTTGCGCCTGGCATCGAACGGGCACGGGCTGGCACGCGTGGATCGTCACCCCGACAGCGGCCACCTGCTCACGGGCGCCGCGGTGCCCGGGTGGGAGGAATGCCGTGCCCTGGCGCAGCGCGCCGCCGCGGTGTTCCCAAAGCTGCCGTGCGTGGGCTGGGACATCGCGCCGACCGCGGATGGCCCCGTGATCGTGGAGGCCAACGGCGGCTGGCGCGCAACGGGCGATCCCGACGGCGCGCTGGTGACGCTCCTGGCGCGCCTCCGGGAGGCCGCCGCCGAGCGCGGCGGTGCCCCGCAACCGGTGGGCTGAACGCAACACCTGTCGCGCAACGCATGAATTGCATGACATCATTGGGGCCGGCCCGATTCCCAGGAACGCGGAGGACCCGATGCGTGTGGAGCACCTCTACCGAATGACGTTCAGCTACCCCGAGAGCTGGGGCGGCGCCATCACGGGCGAGCACGGCTCGGAAGGCCACTACTACTTCATCGCCGAGGGGCGGGCCGAGGGGCGCGTGAACGGGCGGATGCGCGGCGCCAACCATCCCGTGGCCCGCGTGGACGGCAACGCCCTGCCGAACTTCCAGGGCGCCATCGAGACCGATGACGGGGCTCACATCCTGTTCGACCTGCGCGGCTACGCCCGGCCCTACCCGGTGGAGCGGCGGCAGATCCTGGTGAGCGGCACCCACACCAGCCCCGATGAGCGCTACTCGTGGATGAACGACGTGGTCTTCGTCGGCACCGGCGAGATCCGGCCGCGCACAGGCGGCGGTCCGCGCCAGGTGCACGGCCACGCCGTGGACTTCGTGATCGACGTCGGTCAGCTCATCTGGGAGCCCATCGCCGAATAGGGGCGGGCACGCAGCCCGGCTGGTTCATGCGCCCCTCGCGCGCGGCCGGACCGGGGGCGATCCTGGATGCATGACCGGCACCGGCACCGGCGTGGCCGCCGAACGTCATCGCCTCGCGGCGCGGGCCCGCCTGCTGTCGTGGGCGAGCCTCGGCTACATGGCCGCCGAGGGCGCCGTCGCCATCCTGGCCGGATTGGCCGCCGGGTCGGTGGCCCTCGTGGGGTTCGGGCTGGACTCGGCGATCGAGGGCTTCGCGAGCGTCGTGATCGTGTGGCGGTTCACCGGCGCCCGGGTGATGAGCGAGGCGGCCGAGCGCCGCGCCCAGCGGCTGGTGGCGATCCAATTCTTCGTGCTGGCCCCGTACGTCGGGGTGGAGTCCGTGCGTGCGCTGGTGGGCGGTGACCGCCCCGAGGTGAGCCCGGTGGGCATCGCGCTCGCCGCCACGAGCCTCGCAGTGATGCCGGCGCTGGGCATCGCCAAGCGCCGGCTGGCGGCGCGCCTGGGGTCGCCGGCCACCCATGGGGAGGGTTCGCAGAACCTGCTGTGCGCGTACCTGTCGGCCGCCCTGCTGGTCGGCCTGCTGGGCAACGCCGTCGCGGGCGCCTGGTGGCTGGACCCCGTGGTCGGGCTGCTCATCGCGGGGCTGGCGGTCCACGAGGGGCGGGAGGCCTGGCGCGGCGAGGGGTGCGGATGCGTCACGCCGCCGCCGGGGAACGCCGATACCTGCGGTGGCGGGAGGTGCGCCGGGCCCTGACGGGTCCGGGGGGACCGCCGCGGTTGCCCGCCCGGACACCGCGCGGCTACCGTCGCGCCCCGACCGATCGACCGAACCGGAGGTTCACGTGCCCCCCTCCCGGCTGCGTCGCATGATCACGGCCGCCGCAGCGGTCACCGCCGCCCTCGCCGTTCCCGGTGCCGTCCAGGCAGCACCGGTCCCCACGGACCAGCGCATCAACGTCATCTACGACCTGGCGCCCATCGCCCGCGCGCTGCACGCCGGGTTCCCGGGCGTTCCGGGCCTGGCGAGCGACACCGGATCCCACCGGCAGCACCCCCTGGGTGAGCCCTTCGGGCAGAGCCGGTGGATCGGCAAGGTGAACCACCGCGAGCTCGCCGGGCGCAGCCCCGAGTCGATCGCGAACCTGCTGGTCACCCGCATGAGCACCTCCAGCATCGGCGGCGCCGGGCCGCGGTCGGGCCTGGTGGGCGTCGACGAGATCGGCTTCCAGCTGCAGGACGGCGGCACCGGGCCGGCCTTCGCGGCGGCCATGCGGATCCTGTCGCGGCGCACGTACGCGGGCACCGGGGAACCCATGTCGCGCCGCGTGCTGCTGTACGCGGCGCCCAAGTTCGTGGCCAACGTCGGGGCCCGGCGCAATCGTGGCAACTGGGACTCCGCGATGGCGGCCGCCCGCCTGTCGGGCGGTGTGTTCCTGCAGATGTTCCACGCGTCCGGCGGGCGGGTCACCGCGCCGGCCAGCCGCCAGGAGTGGCGTGCCTATCCGCCGGTCTGGCGTGCCGAGATGGGCGCCGAGGCGGGACGCCTGCGGTTCCTGTTCAGCGGCGTGGGGTCGCAGGACAGCCAGTGGGCCAACGCCGCCTCCACCCCCGCCGGGCGGGCGATCCTGGCCTCCGGGGCCGGCGAGTACCGGCTGGGAACCACCGAGAACGCGCGGGCGTGGCTGCGGAACTGGAACCGCTGGACGATGGGCCGGTAGCTCAGGCCGCCTGACGGTCGGCCCCGCCGTCGTCGGCTCCCGCGCACACCGCCAGCCCCATCCCTGCGGTCACGTCGATGAACTCGCGGGAGGCCGGGCCCAGGGCGCGGCGCAGGTCGCGCAGCGCGGTCTCCAGGTCATCATCCCGCTCCAGGCGCACGAGGATCGTCTCCAGGTCGTCCACCCACCGGGTGAACAGGATGTAGACGCGGTCATGCCCGTCGCGCAGCGCCGCGGGCGGGTCCAGCAGATCCCAGTCGGCGAGGAACAGCCGCCCGGACGCGCTCATCCGGGCCAGCCACCGGCGCGTCTGGGCCGCGTCGCCCCCTCCACCGCCGAACTCCAGGCGTTCGTCGTACCGGCGGCACACC
>LNFL01000173.1 GCA_001464275.1 Actinobacteria bacterium Ga0077560
ACACCGGCGGGGCGATGCGCGCGCCATCCGCGCGCATCGCCCCGCCAGGGTGAGGTGGTCACCCGTCACCGGAGGCCACCCATGCATCGTCCACCGCTCCCGCGCCGGCTCCTGGGCGCGCTCGCCGCCGCGATGGCGGCGGTCGGCCTCGCGCTCGTCACGGCCGGCCTGCTTCCCGGACCGGCCGCCTCGGCCGGCGACGGCCTCCGCGCCGCGGTCCACCTCGACCGGGACGAGATGATCATCGCCACGGCCGTCGCGCCCGTCCTGATGGGTGCGCGGGTCGCCCTGCGGCTCCTCGCGCACCCGGTCAGGGACGGTGCGGCTAGGGGATGACCTCCACCGGCGCTCCCGGCGGGACCAGCTTGGCCACCTTCGTGATCGCCGTGTTGGCGACCCGCACGCATCCGTGGCTCACGGCCCCGCCCAGCAGGCCGGGCAGGTTCGTGCCGTGGATGGCCACCTGGCCCTCACCGCGGTCGAAGTCGGTGAGCTGATCCGAATGGGCGCTCAGGGTGAGGATGAACGGCCCGAAGAACCCGCGCGGGTTCGGCTGCGGAACCACCTCGCTGATGGCGAACAGGCCCGTGGGCGTCGGGTAGGCCCGCATGCCGACCCCGACCGTCCAGCGGTTGATCACCCGCCCGGCCCGCAGCAACTCCATGCGCCGTGTTCCGAGGCGCACGCGCACCCGGTACGGCGTCGCCTTCACCTGCAGCGCCGAACCCGCCACCCACGCCGAGGTGCCGTTGGGGCGCACCGGCAGCAGCACGCGGTACCAGGGGCCCCCGGGACCGGTCGCGGTCTCGAGCACCAGGAGGATCTGGGGGTCGTTGTCGTACGGGGCGTACGGCGAGATGCGCTGGGTCACCCTCGCCCGGTTGCTGGGCGCCGCGCGCCCGACGGTGGGCAGCAGCACCCTCGCGGTGAAGGCCTTCTTGTCGGTGGGGGCGGCGCCGATGGGCCGCTCGCCCGTGGTGACGGGAGGCGGGGCCTGCGCCCCGGCCGTTGCGGCGCCGCTGAGCAGCACCGCCACGACGGCAGCGCCGGCCGCCGTGGCCCGGATGACGCGGGGGGCCGTCCGGGCCCCCCGCGCGCTCGCTCCCCTGGAGGCGATCACCGGCATCAGCCGGTCACGCCGCCGATGCGCCGGGTCGGCGGGGGATTGCGCAGCCGCGTCGTCACGGTGTCCCGCTTCGGCGGCAGCCCCGTGGCGGTCACCGTCGCGGTGTTCACCAGACGCGTGGCGTTGGTGGTGGGGTTCACCCGCACCCGCATGCGCAGCGTCCGGCTGGCACCCGGCTGCATGGTCCCGAGGCTCCACGTCACCACACCGTTGCGGATGGTGGCGCCCGCCGGGATGGCGACCAGCGTGAGGTTGGCCGGCACGAGGTCGGTCACCTGCACGTTGCGGGCCGCGAACGTGGAGTTGTTGCGGACCACGATGGTGTACGTGAACACCTGGCCGCGCAGCGCCGTCGCCGGGCCGCGCTTGTCGATGGTCACGTCCGGGGTCTGCGTGACCACACCGCCGCCGGCGACGATCCCGAAGTTGTTGTTCGGGTTGCCGACGTTGGACGTGATGATCCGGCCGTTGCGCACCACCGCGGTGGTCGCGGTGAAGCCGCCGGGCGTGGTCATGCGCACCGAGTAGGTGCCGGGCATCAGCTCGGGGAAGACGTAGCTCCCGTCGCCGGTCGAGACCGTGGTCTCGTTCACCCGGGTCCCCAGACCCGTGGTGCCGGTGAGGGTCAGCGTGACCCCGGCCCGGCCGTTCTCACCGGCGTCGATGCGGGCGTTGGAGTTCGTGTCGATCCAGACCGTGCCCGAGAGCGGGGCGGGACGGACGTTGCCGGCGGTGAAGGTGCCGGTGCCGCCCGCGGGGACGACGACCGTGCCGCCCGCCGGGGTCACGGCGACCCAGCCGTTCTGGAGGACCTCGTCGGCGCGCCACGTGCCGGCGGGGACGTTGTTGATCGTCACCGTGCCGTCCGTGCCGGTGCGCGCGTCGCTCGGGTCGCCCTGCGGGTTGATGAGGTTGAACGTCCAGTTCGGGACGCCCGGCTCACCCGCGTCGCGGCTGCCGTTCCCGTTGAGGTCCTCGAACTTGACCAGGCGCAGGGAACCCAGCTGCGCGGCCACGTCGAACGTGACCCTCGCCTGAGCCTCGAAGCCGGTGCTGGAGAAGAACCGGATCTCCGCCTGGTAGCGGCCGGCGGGCGTTCCCGCGGGCGGCGTCCAGGTGCGGTTGCCCGTGATGGGGCTCTGCGCACCCGGCGTGAGGACGGTCTCCGTGGCCGACACCGGAGTGCCGTTGGGGTCGTAGACCGTGAACTCGTACCGGTTCGCGGTGGACGTGTAGGTGATGTTGAAGGTGAAGACCTGCGTGCCCGTTCCGGGCACCACCGCCTGCGGCGGCGAGATGCTCCGGTCGAGCTGGATGCCCGCGCCCAGCGCCCCTGACGCTGCCGCGAACATCGCGGCCAACGCCAGAACCACGGCGACGAGCATTCCACGCAATCGAGGCGCTGCGGACATGTTCGGCTCCAAGTTCGGTTCAGGTCGGGCAACGACGACGTCCGCACAGAGGCGCGCGGACGACGGGACCCGAACTACGGCATTTCGGGGTTCGCTGGGGCTTCTTAGTTCCCTGCACACACCGGTGTCCACACCGAAACTGTGAAGAACTGGAAGATCGGCAACGCCCGTTGCACTCCGGACGGCGCGCAGCGCATCCGCCGGAGCGCGTGGATCCTCCCACCGCAACCCCCGGCCGCGCCGGTACGGTGGGTCCCGTGGACCATCCACGGCCGCTTCCGCACTTCCCCCGCGACCTGGTCGCGATCCTCGCGACGCTCGACCCGGAGGGCCCCGCCGCCATCCCGGTGAGCGCCGTCCTGCGCGCCGGCGACCGGCGGGTGCTGCTGGCGCTCGCCCACCGGCGCGGCAGCCTCACCCGCCTGCGGGAGGATCCCCGCACCGCCCTCACGCTGGTGGGCACCGGGTTCGCGGTGACCGCCCGCGGGTCCGCGTCGGTGATCGCCGATCCGCTTCCCGGCGCGGAGTTCGTGGTGGGCGTGGAGTTCCTCGCACACCGGGTCGACGACGCCATCGGCCTCACCACGCTCGTCCACCACGGCATCGCCTGGGGCTGGAAGGACGCCGCGTCCGCGCGTCGCCACCGGGCGGTCCTGGGGGCGCTGCGGGAGCTGGCCTCCTAGAAGAGCGCCAGCTGACGGCCCGGGGCCAGGCCCGAGGCGCCGACGCCCAGCAGCCGCAGCGCCCCGGGGCGGTCGCGCAGGGCGCCGTCGAGCAGGTGCGACGCATGTCGCCAGATGACGGCCGGGTCGTCGGTGGCGGCGACCAGCGTCGCCGACCGGGTGACGGTGCTGAAGTCCGCGTACCGCAGCTTGACGGTGACCGTGCGGGCGCAGCGGTCACGGCGGCCGAGGGCGCCGGCGACGTCGCGGGACATCTCCTCACCCCGGCGGGCGAGCTCGGCGCGGTCGGTCACGTCCCGGTCGAAGGTGCGCTCGGTGGACACCGATATCCGCTCCGGCGGCTCGGCGACCACCGGGCGGGGATCGATGCCGCGGGCGCGGGCGTGCAGCAGCGTGCCCACCCGGCCGGGCAGCAGGGCGGCGATCCGCTCGGCCGGGAGCCCCGCCAGGTCACCGATGGTCTCAAGGCCGGCCTCGCCGAGGCGCGCGGTGGTGCGGGGGCCCGCCCCGGGCAGCAACCGCAGCGGCAGCGGCGCCAGGAACGCGGCCTCCTCGCCGCGTGGGACGATCGTGATGCCGCCGGGTTTGTCGCGGTCGGACGCGATCTTCGCGACCACCTTGCAGGTGGCGACGCCCAGCGACGCGGACAGCCGCACGCGCTCCGCCACCGCGCGCTGCACGTCGCGCGCCAAACTGATCGGGTCGTCCTCGCCCAGATCCAGGTACCCCTCGTCGAGTCCCACCGGCTCGGATGCGGGCACGAGGTCGGCGACCGTCGTCCACACGCGGTCCGACCACCCGCGGTACTCGGTGATGTCGGGCCGCACGAACACGAGGTTCGGGCACCGGCGGCGCGCCTCCGCGCAGCTCATCGCCGACCGCACGCCGAAGCGGCGGGCCGCGTAGTTGGCGGTGGCCACGACGCCGCGGCCGTCCGGGTCGCCGCCCACCACGATCGGCCGGCCGCGCAGCTCGGGCCGCCGGTGCATCTCGACGGCCGCGAAGAACGCGTCCAGGTCGAGGTGGGCGATCAGCGGGACCGGACCCCGGCGATGACGCCAACCACGATCGCGCCGATGCCGGCGGCGAGGGTCACGATGGTCGCGCGGAGCCAGCCCCCGGTGAAGCCGTCCACCAGCGCCCGGGCGAGCGGGTCGGCCGCATCGGCGTCCACCAGGCCGGCCACGACCACCGCCGCTCCGCCCTGCACCAGCGGGGGCAGCGCAGCGGCGACGCACAGGAACACGCCGATCAGCACGAGGGTCCCGGCCCGGCGGCGCGAGACCGCGATCGAGGCGCCGAAGGCGGCGAGCCCCACCAGCAGCGCCAGGCCCACGCCGTCCCGCAGACGCTCGGCGAGGTCGAGCAGCCGGTCGTTGCGCGCGGCCACCGGGACCCGCACCACGGGGAAGGCCGATTCCGGCGGCACAAGGCGCGCCAGCTCCGGACGGTAGGCGCTCACCGCCAGCACGACCCGGGGCCGCAGCGGCGCGAGGGAGAACTCCGCCCGGTCGCCGTCGAGGTAGGCGGCGTGCGCCCGGGTGACGGCCGGGCGCAGCACGTCCACGACGCCGTCTGCCCGCAGGGCCCTGGTGAGGCCGGACTCCACCCGCGCGCGGGCCGCGGCGGGGATGGGGATGCCGCGCTCGGTGGCGCGCCGGTCGACCACGGCGGTCATCAGGCGGGCCGCGGCGGCCGAGCCGTCGTCGCCCGAGAGCGTGCCGAGGGTCGTGTCGGCGAAGCGGCCCGAGTCGAGGACGTTGCCGCCCACGTACGACATCGTCTGCACGTAGACCGCGCAGGCGAGGCCCACCACCGCGAGCAGGAGGGCGAGGAGCCCGCGCATCAGCTCGGGCGGTGCGCGGGGAGGGGCATCGGGGGGAGGATACGATCCCGGGCCGATGCGGCGATACCTGTTCAGCGCGGCCACGGCCGGAACGATCCTCGCGCTCGCCGGCTGCGGCGCGGGCGACGAGGCCCGGACGGTCACCGTGGAGCGCACCGTCACGGTCACGGCCGACGGGCGCCCGTTCGCCCGGCCCGACCCGGACGACGGCATCGCGGAGCCGGCGGAGCCCACCCCGCCGGAGTCCCCGCCGCCGCCGGCGAACGGCGACGACGGGGTGCCCGACCCGGATCCGGGCCCTCTGCCGCTGGACCCGGGCGGCGCCGCGCGCGTCCTCGCCGACCTCCGCGCGGCGGTCGGCGCCACGCCCCAGTTCACGTCCATCGGCTTCTACGACGGGTACGCGGTCCTCTACGTCCGGGATCCCGCGAAGCCCGGGAACGTGGACCGCTACGTCTGGCGCGACGGCGCCGTCGGCGACCCGCAGCCGGTGCAGGTCCGCCGGGAGCAGGTGGGGCCCGCCGCCTTCCGGGCGTCGGAGGTCCGCCTGGCGCGGGTCCCCGCCCTCGTGCGGCGTGCGCTCCGCGTGCCCATCGAGGCACCCGACGTGTGCTGCGTGCTGGTCTCGCGCCAGGTGCCGTTCAGCAGGGACATCCAGATGACCGTCGCCGTCAGCGGCCCCAGGGAGTCGGTTTCGGTCATCGCCGACGCGACGGGGCGGGTCAGGAGGATCGTGCGATGAGCGTGTCGGGACGCGGGATGAAGGCCGTGGTGATGCGCATCTTCGAGAACCTCTTCAACGAGGAGATCTCCGGGGAGCGGGAGCGGATCATCGACCCGGAGGTGCTCGGACGGCCCATGGGCGGCAGGGGACCGCACGAGACGCTGCTGGTGATCGCCTCGCTGCGGGGCTCGTTCCCGGACCTGCGCTTCGAGGTGGAGGACCTCATCGCCGAGGGCGACCGGGTCGCCGCGCTGTGGACGATGACCGGCACCCACCTGGGTCCCTTCCTCACGGTGGCGCCCACCGGGCGGACGGTCCGCGTGAGCGGCGTCACCGTGTTCGAGCTGCCGAAGGGCAGATGGCGGTCGTCGCGCGGGAGCTGGGACCTGCCGCACGCGCTCGCGCAGCTGGGGGCGCCGGTGCCCGGCATGGGCGCGGCTCCCGCGCCCCCGTCCGGCGACTCAGCCTGAGGCCAGCCAGGCGCGCAGGTACTCGACCTGGGACGCCGTGATGCCGTGCCCGGCCCCGGGCGCGACGTGCCGCTCCACCTCGGCCCCCGCGGCGGTGTAGGACCGCACGCCGGCCTCCAGCGTCTCCATGGGGTGGAACGGGTCGGCGTCGCCGGCGGCGATGTGCACCCGCCGTCCCGCCAGGCCGCCCAGCGCCGTGATGTGGCCCGGCAGCGGATAGGCGCTGGAGAGCAGCGCCGCGGCGCTCACCAGGTCCGGGCGCGCCGCCAGCAGGGCCCCGGCCATCATGCCGCCGTTGCTGAAGCCCACCGCCACGACCGGCCCGGTCCCGTACCGCTCCTCGGCGGCCGCGAGCCAGTCGCCGATCTGCGCCAGCCGGGCGTCGAAGCTCTCCTCCACCGGCACCCCGATGGCCCGGTGCAGGAACCACGCGAAGCCCGCGGGCTGCTGCGGATCGGGCCCGCGCGGCGCCAGGACCCCCACCCTCGGGTCGAGCGCGTCGGCCAGCGGGATCAGATCACCCTCGCCGCCCCCGCGGCCGTGCAGCAGCAGCAGGGTGGGGCGTCCCGGCGCGGCGGGGCGGTGCAGGTGGATCAGCTCGTCCACGCTCATCGGGCACCCACCGGCGCCGCCGGGCCGAGGGGCGCAAGGACCTCCTCGATCCGCCCGCGGTGCTGCTCCACCCAGGCGGGCAGGCGCAGCGACTGCCCCAGGGCGTCCTGGTCCTCGTCGCGGGTGAACCCGGGGGTGTCGGTCGCGATCTCCAGGATCACGCCGCCGGGTTCGGTGAAGTAGATGGAGGTGAAGTAGTCGCGGTCCATCACCGGGCTCACGTTCGCGCCCGCCGCCGCCAGCTCGGCGCGCCACGCCGCCTGGCGGGGCCCGTCCGGCACCCGGAAGGCGATGTGGTGGATCGCGCCGGCGCCCATGCGGGCCCGGGGGGCGTCACGGTCCTCCACCACCCGCACCGTCGCGCCGGGCGCGCCGAGGGCGCGCAGGCCGTGCGGGGCCTCCTCCAGGCCGAGCGCCGTCGCCATGTAGCCGGTGGTGACGGCCGCGTCGCGCACCCGCAGCGTCACGCCGTCCACGCCCCGGATGGCGATGTCCGCAGGCACCGGGCCGTCCCAGGCCACGGGCTCCGGCAGGCCGTCGCGCTCGGTCAGCGCCAGCCGCATCCCGTCCGGGTCGGCGAACGCCAGCCCGCCGTGCCCCGGATCGGGGGCGGCGGCCACCCCCGCCTCCGCGAGGCGGCCCTCCCACGCGCCCAGGGCGCCCACGGGCACGGCCAGCTCCACCGACTCGGTGATGCCGGCCCCGCGGACCGCCTCCCGGATGCCGGGCATGGGGAAGAAGGTGAGGATGGTTCCGGGCGAGCCCACCCCGTCGCCGTAGTACAGGTGGTACGTGCCCGGATCGTCAAAGTTCACCGTGCGCTTGACCATGCGCAGCCCCAGGACCCCCTCGTAGAAGTCCCGGTTCCGCTGCGGATCGGATGCCATCGCGGTGACGTGGTGGATGCCTGCGGTGCGCTGCATGGCGCGGCCTCCCTGACCTGACGCGCTACATTCGTTGTAACAGCAAGGAGTTTAGTTGCGTACGCAATCAAACGCAAACGGATCCCCCCTCACCCAGGACGAGCTCGCCGCCTGGCGCGGCTTCCTGCGGGTGCACGCCCGCCTGATCGCCGAGCTCGATGAGGAGTTGCAGCGAACCGAGGGCCTGACGGCGTCGGCCTACGAGGTGCTCATCCTGCTGGCCGACGCGCCGGAGCAGCGCATGCGGATCTCGGAGATCTCGGCCAGGACGGTGCTGTCGCTGTCGGGCGTGAGCCGCCTGGTGGACCGCCTGGTCCGGGAGGGGCTGGTCGAGAAGGTCCCGTGCCCGGCCGACCGGCGCGGCGCCAACGCCGTGCTCACGCCCGAGGCGCTGGCGCGGCTGTCCACCGCCCGCGTCACGCACCGCGCAGGCGTGCGCGCCCGCTTCCTCGACCAGCTCAGCCCCGGGGAGATCTCGGTGCTCGGCGAGGTGTGGCGGCGGCTGGGATCCGGGGAGGGCGAGACCTCGTCCGAGGGCGCGACCGGCCCGTGAGCTACGCGCGCCACTCCCGGGCGGCGACCGGCGAGAAGCGGTAGGGGCTCACCGCGTCCGCGTGCTCACCGCGGACGACCCTTCCCATGCGGCGCAGGTTCTCGTGTGCGGCGTCCCAGCCCGCGGCCCGCTCCTGCTCGATCCGGTCGCGCAGCACCTCGTAGGCGCGGCGCCCGTCGATGAACCGCTCCGCGGCGGAGGGGTCGCCGGGGCGGCGGTCCGGGTGGTGCTCGCGGGCGAACCGGCGCCAGGCGCCCGAGAGCTCCGCGTCGGTGAGCCGAGGCGAGGTGATGCCGAGGGTGCGAACTGCGCCGGTGACGTCCATGGACGCCAAGGTAGGGCCGGCGCGGCATCGCGGTCACCCCGCGCGAGGGGGGGCCGTTCCGATGGGCCACGCGCGCCGGGCACCCCCCGGCCGGGGAGGACCGTCCTAGGAGACGGTGCGCATCAGCTCGTCGATCGTGGTCTGCCCGGCCAGCACCTTGCGCAGCCCGTCCTCGCGGAGGGTGATCATCCCCTCGCGGCGGGCCTGCCGCCGGATCTCCTCCGACGACGCGCGCTGCACGGTCAGCGACTCGATCTTCTCGCTGTTCACCAGCATCTCGTACACGCCCAGCCGCCCCTGGTAGCCGGAGCCGCCGCACTTCTCGCAGCCCTCGGCACGGGGAACGGTGATGGGGTCGGGCAGCCCGTCCGGGATGTCGCCGTCGCCGAGGATGTCCCGGAGCTCGGCCAGCGACATCTCCTCGCCCACGCGGCAGTGCTGGCAGATGCGGCGCGCCAGGCGCTGGGCCAGGATGCCGAGCACCGCGCTCGCCGACAGGAACGGCTCGATGCCCATCTCGGTGAGACGCGTCATGGCGCTCGCCGAGTCGTTGGTGTGGAGGGTGGCGAGCACGAGGTGGCCGGTGAGGGCCGCCTCCATGGCGATCTGGGCGGTCTCGCCGTCGCGGATCTCACCGATCATCACGCAGTCCGGGTCGCACCGCAGGATCGAGCGCAGGCCGGCGGCGAAGGTGACCTTCGCCTTGTGGTTCACCTGCATCTGGTTCACGCCGTTCAGGCGGTACTCCACCGGGTCCTCGACCGTGATGATCTTGCGGTCGGGCGTGTTGAGCACGTTCAGGGTGCCGTAGAGCGTCGTGGACTTGCCGGAGCCGGTGGGGCCGGTCACCAGCAGGGCGCCGTACGGCTTGCGGTAGCAGCGCTCCCAGGCGGAGAGGGTCTCGGGCTGGAAGCCCAGCGTCGCCAGGTCGAGCAGCACGTTGCTGCGGTCCAGGATGCGGATGACCACGCTCTCGCCGTGCACGGTGGGCAGCGTCGCGACGCGCAGGTCCAGGTGCTTGCCGTGCAGGATGAGGCCCACGCGGCCGTCCTGGGGGCGCCGGCGCTCGGCGATGTCGATCTCGGCCATGATCTTGATGCGGCTCACCACGCCACGGGCCAGCTTGAGCGGCACCGATGCCACCTGGCGCAGCACGCCGTCGATGCGGAAGCGCACGGCCATCTCGTTCGGCTGCGGCTCGAAGTGCACGTCGGAGGCGCCGGCGTCGATCGCGCGCACGATCACCGAGTTCACCAGCCGCACCACCGGGGCGTCGTCACCCGCCGCGCGCAGCTCGTTGACGGAGGACCCCTCGCCGTAGCCCTCCTCGTCGGAGGACTCCTCCACCATCTCGGCGACGAACTCCTCCATCGTCGAGTGCTTGTTGAGGAGGGCCGCGATCTCCTCGGGGAGGGCCAGCACGGGGCGGATGTCCCGTCCCGCGATCATTCGCAGGTCGTCGATGGCCACGACGTTCTGCGGGTCGGACATGGCGACCTCGAGCCGCCCCTCCGCGTCGACGCGCAGCGGCACCGCCGAGTAGCGGCGCTGGCTGCGGGCATCGATCAGCTCGATGACCTCGGGGTCCGGGTCGGAGAGCCGCGCGCGCTCCACGCCCAGGCGCTGGGCCAGCGCGAGCGCCATCTGCTCGCCCGTGACCTTGCCGTGCGCCAGCAGGATCTCGCCGAGCCTGCGCCCGTCGGCCTTCTGTTCCTGCAGCGCCCACTCCAGGTCCCCGGCGCCGAGGGCGCCCATGCGGACGAGCAGGTCGCCCAGCCTGGGGAGCCGGCGGGGATCACCCGCTCCGGATGTGTGCTGCGGGCTTGCGCTGGTGGTCACGCGTATTCCGGTCGACGAGGAAGCGGCTCTCTCACCATCGTCCCCTCGCCGCGCGAGTTGAGCGTGCGGGGATGCGCCCCGGTCGGCTAGCCTAGGAGGGAATGCCTGTCGCCGGCGCCCATGGCGCGCGGCCCGATTCAAGGAGACGTTCCCACGGCGAAGCAGAAGGAAGAGGCCATCGAGGTGGAGGGCGAGGTCACCGAGGCCCTCCCGAACACCATGTTCCGCGTCGTGCTCGACAACGACCACGAGGTCCTGGCCCACATGGCGGGCCGCATGCGCCGCTACCGCATCCGGATCAATCCGGGCGATCGCGTGCGCGTCGAGCTGTCGCCGTACGACCTGTCGCGCGGCCGCATCGTCTACCGCGAGAAGTAGGCGGGCCGGCCTGCGCCGGCTCGCCCGCTCGACCTAGTACAGGGCCTGCGCCAGGCGCTTCCGGAAGCGCACGGTGAGCGGGTGGTGCTCCCCGAGGTCCCCGAAGGCCCCGACCATCACCGCCCGCAGGTCGTCCCTCAGCTCCGGCTGGGAGCCCGACGCGCGCACCGCGTCGAGGAGGTGCGTCAGCGCCTGCTCGATGCGTCCGCCGTGCAGGGCGTCCAGGCCCGCGACCACGTCCGGCATCTCCACGCCGGCCACGCGGACGCGCGCCAGCATGCCCGCGGCGGCGGGGTCGAACGAGACCGGGTCGAGGATGTCGCGGATCTCGTCGGTGCGGCCGTCGGCCAGCAGCAGGCGGGCGAGGGCCAGCCGCGCCTCGGTGTGACCGGCGTCCAGGACGATCGCCTCGCGCAGCGACGCCTCGTCACCGAGGGCCACCAGGCGGTCGGCCTTGGTGGGCACCAGGCGGTTCACGAACGAGTCGACGCTGGGGCCCGGCTGCATCCCGGTGAACTCGTCCACCGGGCGGCCGCCCTTGAAGGCGGCCACGAACGGGATGCTCTGCACCCGGTACTCGCGTGCCAGCGCCGGGTTCTCGTCGATGTTGACCTTCGCCAGCAGCACCTCGTCGCCGTGCCGCTCGACGGCGGCCTCCAGCAGGGGGGCGAGCTGCCGGCACGGACCGCACCAGGGCGCCCAGAAGTCCACGACGACGGGGACGTCGTGCGACCGCTCGATCACGTCCTGCTGGAAGGTCGCGTCCGTCGTGTCCATGTGAGCCTCCTCCCGCCGCCGGTCCGCGCCTCACGGTAGCGAAGCGCGGGCCGGCGCGTCCGCACAGGGGGACGCGCCCGGGTCGCCGCCTCAGTCGCCCTTCGGCGGGCGACAGTGCGGACAGGGCGACCAGTGGTGCGACAGGTACCGCCAGGGACCGCGCACGACCGCGCGGACCCCCTCGCGTTCACGCGCCGCCTGGGGGCACTCCATGCGGTGATAGTTCGTCCACCCGCCTTCGCTGCGGCGGGCCACCCAGCCCTCTCGGGCGCCATCACGCGACCGGGGCTCGTAGCTCATCGTTCCCATGCACCCCTCCTCGGGGCTCGCGACGCGCCTCGGACCGCGGGCCGCGTGCTGCTCGTTGCCTATTCGGTTCCGATTCGACGGTAGCGCGCCTCGGCTTGAGCGCAGGGGACACCGGGTTCGTTACCCTCCCCGCCATGAGCGAGCCGCAGTACATCTACGTCATGCACCGCCTCCAGCGGGTGCATCCTCCGGACAAGGTGGTTCTGAAGGACATCTCCTTGTCCTTCCTGCCCGGGGCCAAGATCGGTGTCCTGGGGGCCAACGGCGCCGGCAAGAGCACCCTGCTGAAGATCATGGCGGGGCTCGACACGGGCTTCTCGGGCACCGCGCAGCTGGCGCCGGGGGCGACGGTGGGCCTGCTGATGCAGGAACCGGAGCTCGACCCCGCCAAGGACGTGCGCGGGAACATCGAGGATGGCCTGGCCCACCAGATCGGGCTCACCACCCGCTACGCGGAGATGAGCGCCCAGCTGGCCGAGCCCATGGACGACGACGCCATGGCGAAGCTGCTGGAGGAGTTCCAGGAGGTCCAGGAGGAGATCGACCGCCTGGGCGCCTGGGACGTGGGCCGCAAGCTGGACGTCGCGATGGACGCGCTGCGCGTGCCGCCGGGCGACGCCGACGTCACCACCCTCTCCGGCGGCGAGCGACGCCGCGTGGCGCTGTGCCGCCTGCTGCTGTCCGCACCCGACCTGCTGCTGCTCGACGAGCCCACCAACCACCTGGACGCCGACTCGGTGGCCTGGCTGGAGCGCTTCCTCGACGAGTACCAGGGCACCGTCGTGGCCATCACCCACGACCGGTACTTCCTGGACAACGTCGCCGAGTGGATCCTGGAGCTCGACCGGGGCCGGGGCATCCCCTACAAGGGCAACTACTCCGCCTGGCTGGAGCAGAAGCGCGTCCGCCTGGAGCACGAGGAGAAGAAGGAGAGCGCCCACCAGAAGGCCCTCGCCAGGGAGCTGGAATGGGTCCGCTCGTCGCCGAAGGCCCGCCAGTCCAAGAGCAAGGCGCGTCTGGCCAACTACCAGCGGCTCGTCGAGGAGGAGACCTCCGAGAAGGTCCGCACCGCGGAGATCCGCATCCCGGCCGCGCCCCGCCTGGGCGACCTGGTGCTGCGCGCGGACGGCATCAGCAAGGGCTACGGCGACCGGCTGCTCATCGACAACCTCAGCTTCGACCTGCCACAGGCCGGCATCGTCGGCGTGATCGGCCCCAACGGCGCCGGCAAGTCGACGCTCTTCCGGATGATCGCCGGCCAGGACACCCCCGACTCCGGGGAGCTGCGGCTGGGCGACACCGTGGAGGTGTCGTACGTCGACCAGTCGCGCGAGGGCCTCGACCCCACCAAGACCGTGTGGGAGGAGGCCTCGGGCGGCCTCGACCTCATCCAGCTGGGCGGGCGGCAGGAGATGAACTCCCGCTCGTACCTGTCGCAGTTCAACTTCCGGGGGCCCGACCAGCAGAAGCCGGTGGGACAGCTCTCCGGCGGTGAGCGCAATCGCCTGCACCTGGCCAAGCTGCTGGCGGCCGGCGGGAACCTGCTGCTGCTCGACGAGCCCACCAACGACCTGGACGTCGACACGCTCCGGGCGCTGGAGGAGGCCCTGGAGTCGTTCTCGGGCTGCGCGATGATCACCTCGCACGACCGGTGGTTCATCGACCGCCTCGCCACGCACATCCTGGCCTTCGAGGGCGACAGCCAGGTCACGTGGTTCGAGGGCAACTTCCAGGAGTACGAGGACCACCGGCGCCGCACGCTCGGCGCCGAGGCGGCCCAGCCGCACCGCATCACCTACCGGCGGCTCGCCCACTAGATCGCCGTGTCCATGGGGTTTCCCGGGGTGTGACGCCCCCGGGTCCCCAGGACCGCCGCCGCAGGACCCATACCCGGGTATAGGCCCCGGCCATCCTCATGGCCGGTCACCGCGGAACCCGTTTGCCGCACCATCGTTGTTGCCCGACCGGCACGGAAGCCGTCGCCGGAACCGCCACCACCCAGGGGCCGGGCGCACGGACGCAACGACGAAAGGTTCCGGCATGAAGATCTCTCTCCGCCGCACGCTCGCCTCCGCCGCCCTCCCCCTCGCGATCGGCGCCCTGGCGCTCACGCCGTCGGCGATGGCCGCCACGGACACCAACCTGTCCATCGCGATGACGGGTCCCTCCGCGATCGCCGCCGGCGAGAACGGCACCTGGACGATCACGGTGACCAACGCCGGCACCGACTGGGTGATGGCCTCCCGGATCGTGGTCGACAACGTCACGTTCGCCCGCTCCGGCCTCACCCCGGACAGCCTGCCGGCCGACGGCTGGCTCGCCCCGGGCGCCAGCCTCACCTACACCGAGCGCGGCCGCTTCGGGATGGACATCTGCGGCGACAAGAAGGACGCGCAGATGGAGGCGACGGTCCGCCTCTCCAAGGGCACCGAGACCAGCACGGCCGACAACGCCGCGGCCTGGACCTCCCGGGCGCTGTCCTGCCGCGCGGACCTCGGCATCGTCAAGACCGCCGACAAGGCGACCTACCTGCCGGGCGAGACGATGACCTGGAGCATGGTCGTCACCAACCACGGCACGGTCGGCATGCCGATGTCCGACGTCGCCGTCAGCGACCCGATGCTCGCGGACATGGCGGCCGTCGACGCCCCGGCCGACGGCTGGCTCGACCCCGGCGCCTCGGTCACCTACCGCGGCAGCAACGTCGCCACCGCCGAGCAGTGCGGCGCGGTCACCAACACCGCCTACGTCTCGATGGGCGGCTACGCCGGGCTCCCCGACGTGAACCCGGGCAACGACAGCGCGTCCGCGACGGCGATGGTCGCCGGCGGCGCCTGTGACCCGGTCGTCACCCCGCCGCAGGTCCTGCCGGCCACCAAGCCCGCGATCATCTGCCCGGCCACCCGCCTGGGCGTCACCATCGACGCACCGAAGGGCGCGATCGCCGGCCAGATCCTGCGGATCCGGGTGACCGGCCGCAACATCGGCCGCAACGTGGCCCGCTCGGCCCGCCTGCAGTACCGGGTCCCCTCCGGGGCCGCTCTGGTGGGCACGCCGGCCGGCACCACCCTGCGCTCCGGCATCCTCACCGTGAACCTCGGCAACCTCGCCGCCGGCGCGGTGCGGAACCTGCGGGTCACCCTCACCCTGGACCGCACGGCCGGCTCGCGGACGCACCGCGCCAGCCTGAAGGCCGGATGCGCGGTGGCCGCCAGCCGCCTCGCCGCCACGCGGGTCGCCCCGGTGCAGGGCGGTGCCACCCCGGCCGTCACCGGCTGACCACCGGACGCGGGACCGTCGTTCCAGCGGGGCCGGGTCTCACGACCCGGCCCCGTCCGTGCGTCCCGTCCGAGCGGACGGCGTCCGCGCCGCCCATTCGCAGGGCGACGAACCTGCGAGAAAGTGTATGAATCTTCCACCGTGACGGACGAAATCGATCGTTCGTCGCCCCCGCTGCCGCCCCGAACATGCGGACACAAGGAAGATCCATGACGCACCCCCCGCGCGCCCGCCGGCTCCTGCCGGTGATCCCCGTCGCGGCCGCCGCGCTCGCGCTGGCGCCCTCTGCCATCTCGGCCCCCGTCGTGCCGGTCGCCGAGTGCGTCCTCCCCGGCGCCGCCGGCCTCACGGCCTACTTCGGGTACGACAACCCCGGCGACGCGGTCACCGTCCCCGTCGGGCCGTCGAACATCGTCACCCCGCCGCCACCGGACCGCGGCCAGCCCACCACGCTGCTGGCCGGGCGCCAGCGGGGCGTCTTCGCCGCCGCGATCGATCCGGCCGTGGGGACCGCGTCCTGGCTCCTGGACGCCGACCCGGCCGCCGCCCCCAGGGTGGGCACCGCCCGCACCACGACGCCGCGGTGCCTGCCGAACCTGCGGCTCGCGATGCAGGGCCCGCCCACGCTCACGGGCGGCGAGCTGGTGACCTGGACCATCACGCTCACCAACGAGGGCTACCCGGACATCGCCGACGCGATCGAGCCGTCGCTCGGGGTGCCGGTGAGCGACATCACCGTGGACGTGCCGGGCTGGGGGCGCTTCGACCTGGATCCCGAGGCCGTGCCGGCCGACGGCCTGCTGCGCACCGGACAGGCGCTCACCTATCGCTGGAGCGGCCGCTTCGGCACCGAGATCTGCGTGGACAAGACCCAGGAGACCGTGGAGGCCGTCGCCCGCATCGCCGGGATCACCCAGCGCGACACCGCCGACGACACCGCCACGGCGACCTCCCGCGTGGTGCCCTGCCTGACGGACCTGGCGGTGACCAAGTCGGCGAGCGTCGCGGGGGCCGCCCCGGGCGACACGGTCACCTGGACCGTGGGCGTCGTGAACGCCGGCGCCACCGGCGTGCGCATCGCCGACATCACGGTGACCGACCCGCGCATCCCGGCCCTGGCGCCCGTCGACCCGCCGGCCGACGGCTGGCTGCAGCCGGGCGCCACCCTCAGCTACCGCGGCACGATGACCGCCGAGGCGTGCGGGGTGCTGGAGAACACCGCGAGCGTCGCCATCGCCGCGACCTTCGGCGCACCCGATCGCAACGCGGTGAACGACACCGTGACCGCGTCGATCCCGGTGGACCGGGGGACCTGCGCGCCGCCCGCCCCCGCGCCCGTCCCGGTGGTCCCGCCGCCGGCGCCGCCGAGCGTCCCCGTGCTGAACTGCCCCGCCACCCGCCTGGGCCTGCGGATCGCCGCGGCCGGGCGCGCGCAGGCCGGGGCACGGCTCCCGGTCACGATCACGGTCCGCAACACCGGCCGCGCCGCCGCCCGCGGGGGCGTGCTGCGGTACCGCATCCCGTCGGGTGCGTCCCTGGCCGTCGCGCCGTCGGGGGTCACGCTCCGCGGCGGCGTGGTGCGGGTCCCGGTGGGGGAGCTCACGCCGGGCGCCGCGCGCACGCTGCGCCTGGTGCTGGGCCTCGACCGCCGGCAGGGCGGCCGCGTGCACCGCGCAACGGCAACGGCAGGCTGTGCGCTCGCGGCGGGGGCCGTGCGGCGCACCCTGGTCGCCCGCCAGGCACAGGTGGAGGTGCCCCGGGTCGCGGGCTGATCGTCCCGGGTCCCGCCCGCGGCGCGGGCGGGACCCACGCCACCGTCATCTTTCGGTAGATTCCCGGGCCGCGAACCGCCCATCGTCGATCCACGGCGTCCACGCCTGGACCTTCGGTCAGCTTCCTCCTCCCCCGCCGTCCATATGGACGCCGGTCTGCCCGTGGGCATGATGGTTCCAAATCTTCGGAATCGGCGGGTTCACGCCCGCCCGGCGCACCTGGACGAGAAAGGCACACCACCCATGAGCACCCCCTGGTCAAACGCACGACGCCGGCTGGGCTGGGCGATCGCGCCGGCCGCGCTCGCCGCACTGACCTACTCGGGCTCCGCGGCCGCCGCCACGTGCGTCGTCCCCGGTGGCTACGTGGGCTACGCGGAATCGAGCGGCGCCCCGGCGTGCCTGCCGAACCTCGAGATCATCAAGACCGGTCCGCCGACCGTCGGCCCCGGCGTGGTCACGTGGACCGTCACGGTCTACCACCGCGGGTACCCCGACGCCCCCGACCCCTACGGGTCCACCGAGGGCATCCCGGTCTCGGCGATCAACGTGGACGACCTGAACGTCGGCGCGTACGACATCGAGCCGGACGAGGCGCCCGCCGACGGCATGCTGCGCCCGGGTGGCTCACTCACCTACACGGTCACCCAGAACTTCGACGTGCGCCGCTGCACCAAGTCGCAGATCCAGAACACCGCGCGGTTCACGCTCGATGACATCGCCCAGACCACGACCGAGGACGACACGCACACCGCGTACGCCAAGGTGAAGTGCGAGGCGGACGTCGGGATCGTGAAGACGGCCGACAAGCAGATCTACACGGTCGGGCAGATCGTGCAGTGGACCGTCAAGGTCACCAACACCGGCACGCTCGACGTCCCGATGAGCCGCATCACGGTCGACGACCCGGCCGCCACGCTCACCCCGCAGGACACCACGCCCGGCGCGGTGCTGCAGCCCGGTCAGACGACGACGTTCACGGCGTCCACGCTCGTCACCATCGACAACTGCGGCACCATCAGCAACACCGCGACGGTGTCGCTGGTCGGCACGGGCCCCGCGGACTCCAACCCGCAGAACAACAGCTCCACGGCGACCGTGTCGTGCGAGGTCCCGGTCCCGAACCAGAACCCGCCCGGCAACACCACCACCACGCCCACCACGCCCTCGACCCCGACGCGTCCCGGGGGGACGAAGGGTGAGGACGTGTGCCCGCGTGTGACGGTCGGTCTCGGCATCACCGCCGCGAAGCGCCCGTTCGCCGGCCAGCTGTCCACGGTCGTGCTCAAGGTGAAGGCGCGCAACGACGCGAAGAAGGTCAAGCTCACCTACCGGCTCCCGTCCGGCTTCGCGGTCGTGGCCAAGTCGCCCGGCACGGTGCTGCGCAGCGGCATCCTGGTGGCCGACCTGGGAACGGTGAAGGCCGGCACCACCCGCACGGTGCGCCTGTCGGTGCGGATCCTGCGCACCGCCAAGGGCAAGCGTCAGCACACCGCGACGGTGGTGGCCACCTGCGCGGCGACGACGCGCGCGGCCCTCGCCGCGAACGTCCGGCCCCTGCAGGGCAGCGTCAACCCGGCGGTCACGGGCTGATCCGCAACACCACACCCTGACGGCTACCGATGGCCGGGTCATGACGAAATGGCCCGGCCATCGGCGTTTCTGGCGGTTTGGGCTTGGAAGGGCGGTGTCGCCTGGGCAGGGTCGGGCAACTGACATCGGACCTCAACCGGCGGGGCGGAACCATGGCGCCGCGACCCGCAACCCGGTTCCCAGGACGTCGGATGCCGGGAAGGTGTGCCGAGGCACGGACGCGCGGCGACGACAAGGAGTGCCCATGAGCCACCCACGGCGCCGGATCAGCCGGCGAGCCCTCCCCCTGATCGCGGCCGCGGGTGCGGCGGCGCTCTGCGTGCCGGCGGTCGCGACCGCGACGTCGATCAAGCCCTCGGTCGAATGCGTCATCCCCGACGGCTCCGGGAACCTCGTCGCGTACTTCGGCTACGACAACCCGTACGGCACCACGAACGTCGCCGTCGGCAGCACCGACGTCCACACGAACTACTTCACGCCCGGCCCCGAGGACCGTGGCCAGCCGACCCGGTTCCTCCCGGGCAAGCACCCCGGGGTCTTCAAGACCGCCTTCCCGGAGAACACCTCCATCACCTGGCACCTGGTGAACATCACCGGGATCCCGGAGCACACCGCCACGGCGTCGAGCAGCACGAAGCGCTGCCTCCCGAACCTGGTGCTCGACATCACCGGCCCCGCGACCGGCACGGCCGGCCAGGAGGGGACCTGGGTCGTCACGGTCACGCACGGCGGATGGCCGGGCAGCGACATCGACGCGCCCGTGCCCGTGTCGAAGATCGAGACCACGCTCGCCGGGCGCGGGGTGCTGGTGCCGGACGCCGCGTCCGTCCCGGCCGACGGCCAGCTGAAGCCGGGCCAGGCGCTCACCTACACGGTGAAGGGCCCGTTCGTGTGCGTGAACGGCCGGATGGTCCAGAGCGCCACCACAAAGCTCACCGAGGGCCAGGAGACCACGACCTCCGACAACTCGGACTCCACCCCCACCACGGTGACGGGGACCTGCACGGTGGACCTGGGCATCGGCGTCACGCCGTCGGCCCCCACCGCGACGCCCGGCGAGACCGTGACCTGGACCGTCCCGGTCACCAACGCCGGCCCCACGCCGGTGGAGATCGGCGACATCCGCGTGGTGGCCCCCGGGCTGCCGAACCTGACCCCGGCGCCGGGCATGCCCACCTCCGGGCCGCTCGCCCCGGGCGCGACGATCACGTTCATCGCGACGACCCCGATCACGCCCGCGCAGTGCGGCACGATCACCAACGTCGTCCGCGTGGGCTACGGCACCGACGCCACGCCCGAGAACCAGCGCGACACCAACCCGGCGAACGACGTGGCCATCGGCACCGTCCAGGTGATCTGCGGAGCGCCGACGCCCACGCCGCCTCCGCCGCCCGCGGGCTCCGGCGGCACGCCGCTGACGCCCGGTGGGGGCGGGGCGCAGTGCGTCGCGCCACGGCTGTTCACCACCGTGAGCGGACCGCAGCGCGTGGTCGCCGGGCAGCTCACCGGCGTCACGCTGGTGGCCCGCAACCGGTCCGGCCGCGTGGCGGCCACCTCGACGCGGCTGCGCTACACCGTGCCCGCCGGCTTCTCGCTGACGTCGGTGCCCGAGGGCGCGAGCCTGCGCAACGGGCTGCTCACCCTCGAGGTGGGCAAGCTGGCGCCCGGGGCGACCCGCACCGTGCGCCTGGGGCTGCGCGTGAACCGCACCGCGGTGCGCGACGTGAACCACCGTGCCCGCCTCACCGCCGCCTGCTCGGCGTCGGCGACCGGCGCGCTGGCCACCCAGGTGACCCCGATCGGCGGTCCGCTGCAGCCGAACGTCACCGGCTGACGCGACTCCGTCCACCTCGTGGACATGACGGCCGGGCCGCACTCGGCCCGGCCGTCGCGCTTCGGTAGCCTTCGGGGTCGCCCGTACATTCGAAACGACCCAGGGAGAGGCCGGTGACAGCGATCCCCGACCCGTTCAAGGCACGCGACACGATGCAGGTCGGTGGAGCGAGCCATGCCGTCTACCGCCTGGACGCGCTGGACACCGACCTGGCGCGCCTGCCGGTGACGGTCAAGATCCTGCTCGAGAACGTCCTCCGCAAGACGACGTGACGGCCCTCGCCAACTGGACGCCCAACTCGGGTGCCGCCATCGAGGTCCCGTTCATGCCCGGCCGGGTGGTGCTGCAGGACTTCACCGGGGTCCCCTGCGTCGTCGACCTCGCCGCGATGCGCGACGCGATGACCCAGATGGGCGGCGACCCGTCGCGGATCAACCCGCTGGTCCCCGCGGACCTGGTGATCGACCACTCCGTGCAGGTCGACCGGTTCGGCGACCACGCCGCCTTCGGCGACAACGTCGCCATCGAGTACGAGCGCAACGGCGAGCGCTACCAGCTCCTTCGCTGGGCGCAGCAGGCCCTCGACAACTTCCGCGTCGTGCCCCCCGGCAACGGCATCGTGCACCAGGTGAACCTGGAGTACCTCGCCCCGGTGGTGGACGCCCGTGAGATCGACGGCGAGAACGTCGCGTTCCCCGACACCCTGGTCGGGACCGACTCCCACACCACGATGATCAACGGCATCGGCGTGCTCGGCTTCGGCGTCGGCGGCATCGAGGCCGAGGCCGTCATGCTCGGCCAGCCCCTGTCGCTGCCCACCCCGGTCGTGATCGGCCTCAAGCTCACCGGCGCCCTGCCGGCCGGCGCGACGGCCACCGACCTGGTGCTCACCGTCACCGAGATGCTGCGCAAGCACGGCGTGGTGGGCAAGTTCGTGGAGGCCTACGGCTCCGGCCTGTCCTCCCTGTCGCTGGCCGACCGCGCGACGATCGCCAACATGTCGCCGGAGTTCGGCGCCACCGCGACGATCTTCCCGGTGGACGACGAGACCCTGAAGTACATGGAGGTCACGGGCCGGTCCCCCGAGGTCATCGCCCGCACCGAGGCGTACAGCAAGCTCCAGGGCCTGTTCCGCACGGACTCGACGCCCGACCCGCAGTACGACGAGAAGCTCGAGCTCGACCTGGGCACCATCGTCCCGAGCCTCGCCGGTCCCCGGCGGCCGCAGGACCGGGTGCAGCTCACCAACGTGGCGTCCGCGTTCCGCGAGGCCTACCCCGACGGCCTGCAGGCCAACGGGTCCGGTCCGCACTACGCAACGGTCGACGTGAGCGACGGCGACCAGACCTTCCCGTTCGGCTCCGGTTCGGTCGCGATCGCCGCGATCACCAGCTGCACGAACACCAGCAACCCGTCCGTGATGCTCGGCGCCGGCCTGCTGGCCAAGAAGGCCGTCGAGAAGGGCCTCAAGACCCCGCCGTGGGTCAAGACGTCCCTCGCCCCGGGCTCCCGCGCCGTGACCGGCTACCTGGAGAAGGCCGGCGTGCAGAGCGCGCTGGACGAGCTGGGCTTCGACCTGGTGGGCTACGGCTGCACCACCTGCATCGGGAACTCCGGCCCCCTGGCCGAGCCGATCCAGCAGGCGATCGAGCAGAACGGCCTGGTGGCCGCCGCCGTCCTCTCCGGCAACCGGAACTTCGAGGGCCGCGTCCACCCGCACGTGAAGGCCGCCTACCTGGCCTCGCCGCCCCTGGTGGTGGCGTACGCGCTGGCCGGCCGCGTGGACCTGGACCTGTCCACCGAGCCGCTCGGCACGGGCTCGGACGGCAAGCCGGTGTACCTCGCCGACATCTGGCCGACCAAGGAGGAGGTCGACGAGGCGCTGAAGTCGACCATCACCTCCCAGCTGTTCTCCTCCAGCTACGCGTCGGTGTTCGACGGCGACGCGCAGTGGCAGAACCTGCCGGTCCCGGACGGCGACACCTACGCGTGGGACTCCAACTCCACGTACGTGCAGCTGCCGCCGTTCTTCCAGAACCTCTCGCCGGAGCCCGGCGACCTGAGCGACGTGACCGGCGCCCGCGCGCTGGCGGTCCTCGGGGACTCGATCACGACCGACCACATCTCGCCGGCCGGCTCGATCCCCACCACCTCGCCCGCGGGCCTGTACCTGCAGGAGCACGGCGTGACCCCGAAGGACTTCAACAGCTTCGGGTCGCGGCGCGGCAACCACGAGGTGATGATGCGCGGCACCTTCGGGAACATCCGCCTGCGCAACATCCTCGCCGAGGGCAAGGAGGGCAACTGGACCAAGCACCTCCCCACCGGCGAGATCGTGAGCGTCTACGACGCCTCCATGCGCTACCAGGACGCCGGCACCGCGCTGGTCATCCTGGCCGGCTCCGAGTACGGCACCGGGTCGTCCCGTGACTGGGCGGCGAAGGGCACGCTGCTGCTGGGCGTGAAGGCGGTCATCGCCAAGTCCTTCGAGCGCATCCACCGCGGCAACCTGGTGGGCATGGGCGTCCTGCCCCTGGAGTTCCTCCCGGGCCAGGGCCACGAGGAGCTGGGCCTCACCGGCACCGAGACGTTCGACATCCCGGGCATCACGACCCTGGAGCCCCGTCAGGTGCTCACCGTGAAGTACACCCGCGAGGACGGCACCACGGGCGAGTTCCAGGCGAAGGCCCGGATCGACGGCCCCACGGAGCTGAACTACCTCAAGAACGGCGGCGTGCTGCCGACCGTGCTGCGTCGCCTGTACCGGGAGAGCACGACGGGCTGACCTGAGGTCCCTGCAAGGCCGGCGGGAGCCGGCCGAGCAACAGCAGTGTGAGGAGCCCCGGTCCCCGAAAGGACCGGGGCTCCTCACGTTTGTAACCGGTTGGCCCCCGGGCGCGGACCGGGGAAGCACGAGGCAATTCAACAATCAGTACCCGTGAGGACGCTGACCCCAGACGGCCGCAGAGCACCCAATCCGGTGGACGACTGCCGAAATCAATCGGCTCATGGATGAGCCGAGCGAGCTGACTGCAGGCAGCCGAAAGGCGTGGTTCCTGGGGCCAACGTCGCCGAACGCCTCTCAGGGCCAAACCTCACGCGAGGCTGGGCGGCGATAGAAGTCCGCTGGGACGACCACAAATGAGATGCAAACGGCGCCCCTGCGGGGCGCCGAAGGAACTACTGAACCGCGGAAAGCCCGGATCACTCCACGCCCGGAGCGCGGAACGCCGATCAGCCGAAACGGCCCGTGATGTAGTCCTGCGTCCTGGGGTCTTCCGGGGCGCGGAAGACGCGCTCGGTGGCGTTGTACTCGGCCAGGATGCCGTGGCGGTCGCCGCCGTCCAGCTGCTGGACGGTGAAGAAGGCGGTGCGGTCCGACACGCGGGCGGCCTGCTGCATGTTGTGGGTCACGATCACGATCGTGTACTCCTCGCGCAGGGTGCGCATGAGGTCCTCGATCGCCAGGGTCGAGATGGGGTCGAGCGCGGAGCACGGCTCGTCCATGAGGATGACCTCGGGGTTCACGGCGATGGCGCGCGCGATGCACAGGCGCTGCTGCTGGCCGCCGGAGAGCGCGTAGGCGTCCTGGTCGAGCTTGTCCTTCACCTCGTCCCAGAGGGCGGCGTGTCGCAGGACCTGCTCGATGCGGTCGTCGTCCACCCTGATGCCGTTCACCTTCATGCCGAACGAGAGGTTCTCCCGGATCGACTTGGGGAAGGGGTTGGGCTTCTGGAACACCATCCCGATGCGCCGGCGAAGGTCGACGGGATCCACGTCGGGGGCGTACATGTCCTCACCGTGGAAGGTGATGGTGCCGCCCACCTCGGCGCCGGGGATCAGGTCGTTCATGCGGTTGAGGCACCGCAGGAAGGTCGACTTGCCGCAGCCGGAGGGACCGATGAGGGCCGTGATCTCGTTCCGGTGGATCGCGAGGTCGACGTCCTTCAGGGCCAGGAACTTCCCGTAGTGGACGTTCACGCCGGTGGCCTGGAACACCACCACCTCGTCCGCGGTCGGCGGGAGGCCGGCATCTGCCTGGATGTTCAGCTCGGGGAGTTCCATGCGCGGCTCCGGGCGGCCCTCGGTGGGCCGGTGGAGGATGGGGGGTGAGGTCAGGCGCGAGTCTGCCATAGGGCTCCCTACCAGCGTCGCGTGAATCGGTTTCTCAGCCAGATCGCGAGGAGGTTCATCACGACCAGGGTGACGAGCAGGACGATGATCCCCGCGGCGGCCAGCGGTCCCCAGGTGTCCTCCTGGGGCTGGTCCACCCACGTGTAGATCTGCAGCGGCATCGCGAACAGGTCCTCGTTCGCGGCGTTCAGCGGGTTGATGCTGGGAACGGCGGTCCCGAAGGCCACGCCGCCCACCACCACCAGCGGCGCCGTCTCACCGATGGCGCGGGACATCGCGAGGATGGTGCCGGTGAGCATCCCGGGCAGCGCGGCCGGCAGCACGTGGCTGCGGACGGCCTGCCAGCGGCTCGCGCCGAGCGCCATGGCGCCCTGCTCGATCGATCGCGGCACCGCCCGGATGGCCTCACGGCTGGCGATGATGATGATCGGCAGGACCAGGATCGCGAGGGTGAGCCCGCCCGCGAGCAGCGACTTGCTGATCCCCATGATCTGCACGAACAGGGCGAGGCCCAGCAGGCCGTAGATGATCGACGGCACGGCAGCAAGGTTCGACAGGTTGATCTCGACGAACGTGTTGAGCGGCGGGCCGATGCGCGCCCACACCGCCGACAGCGCGATGCCGAGGCGCGAGGCGAGCAGGCGCGGTCCGGTGAGCTCGCCGGCGGCGCGGCGCAGTTCGAGCGCCCGGCGGCGGCGACGGGTGATCACCCGCAGCTCGTCGCGCGAGAGGGGCGCGAACTTCTCGAGATAGGTGGCCGCCGCGAAGCCGAGCGGCACCGCCACGGCGATCGTGATGATCATCAGCACGACGGAGCCCTTGAGGGCGTTCAGGAACCCGGCGCGGGATGCCCGTGAGCTGGTCTGGCTGGACAGGAAGTCCCAGTCCAGCGCGGTGGCGCCCTTCGCCACCACGGAGATGAGCAGCCACACCAGGGCGGCCAGCGCGATGAGCAGTGCGCTGAAGACCGCGGCGTGGAAGATCTGGTCGCCGGGACGGGCCCGCTTGCGGGCGAGCGGGCGAGCGGCGGGGATGTCGGCGGAGGTGGGTGTGCTCGTGGCCATCAGTGGTAGACCGTCCGGAACCGGCGCACCAGGGCGGTGGCCGCGATGTTGATGAGCATGGTCACCACGAAGAGCACGAGGCCGATCGCGAAGATCGACTGGTAGAGCTCGCTTCCCCGGGTGGCCTCGCCCTTGGACACCGCCACGATGACGGCGGTGATCGTCTGGACCGGCTCCGTGGGGTCGGCGGTGAAGTTGGGCTGGGTCCCGGCGGCGAGGGTGACGGCCATCGTCTCGCCGATGGCCCGGGACAGCGCCAGCACGATCGACGCCATCACGCCGGACAGGGCCGCGGGGAACACGATGCGGGTCGCGACGACGCGCTTGGTGGCGCCCAGCCCGTAGGCGCCCTCCCGCATGGCCGCGGGCACCGCGCGGAACGCGTCCTCCGACAGCGACGCGATGAGGGGCACGATGAGCAGGCCCACCACGATGCCGGCGGCCAGCGCGTTGAACAGCTGGTCGGACGGGATGATCCCTGCGCCCTGGAGCGCCGGCGTCACCGACTCCAGCGCGAAGAAGCCGAGCACGATGGTCGGCATGCCCGCCAGCAGCTCCAGGATGGGCTTCACCACCCGCCGCGTGCGCTCATCCGCGTACTCGGACAGGTAGATCGCCGATCCGATGCCGATCGGGACGGCGACCAGGGCCGCGAGCACCGCGATCAGCACCGATGCGGACAGCAGCGGCAGGACGCCGTAGACCCGGTCCACGGGGAACCACTCGGTCCCGGTGAAGAAGTCCACCAGGGACACCGAACCCCAGAAGCCGGACCCCTCCTCGATGAGGGTGAAGACGATCCCCACCGTGATCAGCACGGAGATGGTCGCGGCCGCCCCGAGCAGGAGCACGACGCCCTGCTCGGCCGGCCGGAACCGGCGGGCCCTGAGGCCCGCCGGTTCGGGGAGCTGCTGCGTGGTCAACGCGGTGAGCCTACTCGTACGCCGCGAGCTTCTGCAGGTCCGCGTCGATCGAGTCCTGCGGCGCCGGGACGAACTGCAGCTCCTCGGCAAGTGTGACCGCGTTCTCGACGTAGTACTTCGTGAAGGCCAGCACCTCGGGCTTCGCGAGCGACGCCTTGCTCACGTAGATGTAGAGCGGCCGCGAGAGCGGGTAGCTGCCGTCGGTGATCGTCTCGGCCGACGGCGCCACGCCGTCCAGCGCGATGGCGGCCAGGCTGTCCGCGTTCTCCTCGTAGTAGGTGTACCCGAAGTAGCCGAGCCCCTGGGCCGAGCCCGTGACCGCCTTCACCGTGACGTTGTCGTCGGCCGAGGCCGAGTAGTCCTGCCGCGGCGACAGCACCTCGCCGGCGGCGTCCTCTCCGAGGACCGTCTCGTTGAAGAAGTCGTACGTGCCGGACTGGGAGTCGGCGCCGGCCAGGGTGAGCTTGGCGGCGGGGAAGCCGCCACCCGGGATCTGGCTCCAGTCGTTGATCTTGGAGCCCTTGCTCCAGATCGCCTTCAGCTGGTCGAGCGTGAGGTTGAGGTTGTCGCCGACCACGCCGCCCTTCTTGGTGACCACGGTGATGCCGTCGGAGGCGATGCGGAGCTCCTCGTACTCGATGCCCGCGTCGGCGCAGACCTTGGCCTCCTCGTCCTTGATCTCACGGGAGGCGTTCGAGATGTCGGTCTCGCCCTTGCAGAAGACCTCGAAGCCACCGCCGGTGCCGGAGGTGCGGACGGAGACGTCCACGCCGCCGTTCTCGCCCGTGAAGTCCTCGGCGGCGGCCGAGGTGAGCGGACCCACCGTCGACGAGCCGTCGACGAGGACCTTGCCCAAGAGGTCTCCGCCGGAGCCGGTGGAGCCGCCCTCGTCGTCACCGCCACATCCGGCGGCGATCGTTCCAAGGGTCATGGTCGTCGCGATCAGCGCGAGGGCGATACGGCGACGGCGTCGGGGTGCGGCCATTCGGAGCGGTCTCCTTGTCGGATTCAAGCGCGGCGGGCGGGGGGAGCCCGCCGTCGGGGAGACGCTACGTCGTCGCGGCCGCGGATCGGGTGACCGGAGCGTGGCCGTGTTGTGAACCTGATGTGAACGAGGCCGCATTGCTCATCCCTCCCGGGGCGGCCAGTACTCCCACGGCGGCCGCTGCGCGCCGGGCGGTGCCTGGGGGATCCGCGCTCCCTGCGCCCCGACCGACACGTACGGATCCACCACCGGGCGGCGCCAGTGCTCGTGGTGACGGCACGCCTCGTCGGGGTCACCGGGGTTTGCGGCGATGCTCGTGGCCAGTTGCAGGGCGTCACCGAATCCCAGCCCGGCGCCCACCCCGGACTCCGGGTCCATCGCGTGCGCGGCCTCGCCGATGAGCATCACGCCGGGGTTCCACCAGCGCTCGGACACCACCTCGGTGACCTCCCTGTACCGCACTTGGTCCATGCTGGTGACGCCCTGCAGCGCCAGCTCGGCCGGCGGCAGCAGGCGGATGAAGCTGCGCTTGAACGCCTCCAGGCCCGGGGCCAGCGCCGCCTCGGGGCCGATGCGGTCGATCTGCCACCAGCCCGCGGACCCGCCGGGCCAGGACATGACCCCCACCTGCCGGCCGTCGGACTGGTAGGCCATCACGAACGAGGACGGCATCACCACCGGCGAGGTGAACGAGAGCCCGCCACCCTCCGAGGGCCGCGTGATGTGGGGGATGCCGGCCAGCTCGCGCACCCCGGACATGGTGCCGTCGGCGCCCACCACCAGGTCGGCCGGCACGTCGCGCTCCCCGCCGGGGCCGCGGGTGCGCACGCCCACCACCCGGTCGCCGTCGCGCAGGAGGTCCAGGACCTCCTCCTCGTGCTCCACCGGCACGCCCTCGGCGATGTGGTCGATCAGGGTCTGCCGGGCGACGGCGATCGCCACCGGCCGGCCGTCCTCGCCCACCGCCACGTCGCGGCCCGCGGCCCGGATGGTCTCGTAGAGCCCGAGGTCCTCGAGCGCCTCGTAGGCCTGGAAGGGCAGCATGATCGGCCCTTCGGTGAACCGCCCCGCGGGCGCCCGCTCCAGCACCACCGGCGTGATGCCCCGCTTCATCAGGGCACGGGCCAGCACCAGGCCCGCCATGCCGCCGCCGACCACCACCACCCGCATGCCGTCCCTCCCGTGCCAACGCCGTGCGACCGCTCAACCCTCCCACACCCCGGGCCGAAGGGGTGATGCCCCGCGATACCCTGTCCGTGTTCCCGGATGCCGTCACCGACGACGGATCCGGTTTTCGCCCCCTCCGTGAGGAGCAAGATCGTGATCGAGGTGGATGTCGCCGTCCTCGGCGGCGGCCCCGGCGGCTACCCCGCCGCAATCCGGGCCGCCCAGCTGGGCCTGTCCGTCGCCGTCATCGAGCAGGGCCGCCTGGGCGGCACCTGCCTGAACGTGGGCTGCATCCCCACGAAGGCCTGGGTGCAGAGCGCCCACGCGATGAAGGACGCCCACACGACGTTCGCGCAGCTCGGTGTCACGGTGCCCTCGGCGGAGCTCGACTTCGCCCAGGTGCAGGCCAACAAGGCGGCCATCGTCGACCGCATGGTGGGCGGCGTGGGCGGCCTGCTGAAGGCCAACGGCGTGCAGGTGGTCGAGGGCCGCGGCACCTTCACCGACGCCAACACGATCGCGGTGGAGGGCGGCGAGACGGTGCGGTTCGCGCACGCGGTCATCGCCACGGGCTCCCGCCCCTCGCGCCCGCCGGTCGAGGGGATCGACCACGGCAAGTGCGTGGACAGCACCGGCCTGCTGGCGGTCACCGAGGCCCCCAAGCGCCTGGTGGTGCTGGGCGGCGGCGTCATCGGCGTCGAGTTCGCCTCGATCTTCAACCACTTCGGGTCCGAGGTGACGATCGTCGAGATGCTCGACCACCTCATCCCGATGGAGGACGCGGACGCGGTCAAGGAGCTCGAGCGCGCCTTCAAGAAGCAGAAGATCGCCCTGCACCTGGGCGCTCGCGCCACGAACGTGGAGGAGACCGCCGACGGCATGGCGCTGCACTTCACCGACGCCAACGGGGCGGAGCAGACCGTCGTGGGCGACCTCATCCTGGTGGCCACGGGCCGCCGGGCGAACGTGGAGGACCTGGGGCTGGAGGCCGCCGGCGTGACCGCCGAGCCCAACCGCATCCCGGCCGACGCCACGCGCCGCACCAACGTGCCCCACATCTACGCCGTCGGCGACGTCGCCGGGTACTGGCAGCTGGCGCACACCGCGTTCCGCGAGGGCGAGGTGGCCGCCGAGAACATCGCCGGGCACCACGCCGAGGTGTCCGGCGCCGTCCCGCGGTGCATCTACACCGACCCCGAGGTGGCGGCGGTGGGCCTCACCGAGGCCCAGGCGGTCGAGAAGTTCGGGGCGGAGCGGATCAAGGTCGGCAGGTTCCCGTTCTCCGCGGTCGCCCGGGCCTCGATGTTCGCCGACCGCACCGGGTTCGTGAAGACCATCCACGAGACCACGCTCGGCGAGCTGCTGGGCATCGTGGTGGTGGGCATGAACGCCACCGAGATCGTGAACGCCGGCGTCGTGGCCCTCGACTCGGAGGCCCGCATCGACACCGTGGGCGACTCCATCGCGGCGCACCCCACCCTCGCGGAGGCCTTCAAGGAGGCCGCGCTGGTGAGCCTGGACCGCCCGATCCACATGCCGCCGGCCAAGAAGCCGGTGGTGGCCGCCTCCTAGCGCCGACCTACCGCTGGCCGGGGTCGATCTCGACCCCGGCCAGCAGCAGCACCACGGCCACCAGCGCGATCACCAGCGGCTGGTGCAACAGGTAGATCGGCAGGGCGTGACGTCCCGGCCAGGTGATCCACCGCACCCGGGGCGGCGTGCGGCCGTCGAGCAGCCGCGCCAGCAGCGGGCCGCGAGCCCCGCGGGGGTACAGCGCCAGCCCGGCGGCGAGCCCCAGCATGCTCAGGCCGATCCAGGGCAGCAGCGGGTAGTAGTCCACGCCGCTGCCGTCCGGCAGCCGCCATCCGAGCGGGAACAGCAGCGGGTTGCCGTCGTAGCGGTCCTCCAACGCCTTGCCGGCCAGGATCACCGGCACGGCCGCGACGGCGTTCACGACCGGGCCCAGCCGGGCCAGCAGCGGCAGCAGGAGCATGATCACCCCGATGCAGTGCAGGATCCCGAAGCGCACGTAGTCCTCGGACCCGAGCGCGACAAAAGTCCCGATGCTCACCAGCAGCGCGACGCCCAGCACCTGCCCGGCGCGCCTGGCGTGGTGCCGCCACAGCTCGGTGCCGCCGACGCCGCGCTCGCGCTGGCGCTGGGTGGCGACGGCGAAGCTCACGCCCACGATGAACAGGAACGTGGACCCGCAGGCGACCTGGAGCGCGCGCCACCCGCCGCCGAACGGGTCGATGCCGACGCCGGGAGCCAGCCACCAGACGTCCCAGGACGCGTGGTAGGCGACCATCATCAGGATGGCCGCGCTTCGTGCGGCGTCGATCTCCCAGAGGCGTTTCACACGGCGTCCTCGAAGAGCGCGCGCACCCCCGGCACGATGTCGCGGTGCCCGGCCACCACCCCGGCGGGCCGGGGTGGCGCGGCCTCGAGCATCTCCACCGTGCCGCCGGCCTCGGTCACCAGCAGCGCCCCGGCCGACCAGTCCCACACCTCCAGGCCCCGTTCGCAGAACGCGTCCAGCCGCCCCGCGGCGGTCCAGGCCAGGTCCAGGGCCGCGGCGCCGAACCGCCGGACGTCCCGCACCAGGGGGATCACCCGGACCAGCCGCTCGGCCTGCCGGGCCCGCTCGGCGGCCGAGTAGTTGAAGCCCGTGCCCACCAGCGCCTCGTCGAGGGCCGTCGGGCGCGTCACCGAGAGCCGCCGGTCGCCCAGCCACGCGCCCCGCCCGCGGGCCGCCGCGAAGCACTCGTCGCCGCACGGGTCGAGCACCACGGCCGCCAGCCCGCCGTCGGGCCCCACCGCGGCGATGCTCACGGCCCAGTGCGGGATGCCCCAGAGGAAGTTGGTGGTGCCGTCCAGGGGGTCCACCACCCAGCGCACGCCGGAGGTGCCCTCGGCGCTGGCCCCCTCCTCGGCCAGCAGCGCGTCGGCGGGGCGGGCGGCGGCGATGATCTGCACGATCGCCTCCTGCGCGGCCCGGTCGGCGTCGCTCACCAGATCCGTGTGGCTGCTCTTGGCGTCCACCCCCGTGGCCGTCGCCCCGAAGCGGGCCAGCAGCTCCTCGCCCGCCGCGGCGGCGGCGCGCCGGGCGACCTCCAGCAGTTCGTCCGGCAGGCTCATGCGGCGCTCAGGTGTCGAAGGATGAGCGGGACGGTCAAGGTGGGGTCCTCCATGTGCATGAAATGTCCGGCGTCCGGCACCACCACCAGGTGCGCGACGTCGCCCAGCGCATCGGCGAGCATGACGGCCCCGGCGGCGGGCGACATGAAGTCGTGCTCACCGGCCACCACGAGGGTCGGCACGCGCACCGCCGCGGCCTCCGGGCGCAGGTCGAACGCCATCGCCGTGGCCAGGCCGCGCGCCGACGACCGCAGGGGCGCGGTGAGGATGCTGCGGGTGATGGTGGTGAGGAAGCGCGGCACCGACACGCTGTCCTCGTCGCGCGGCCGGGGCACGCGGCGCACGCTGGCCCGGCCGGCGCGCAGCAGCATCCGCGCGATCACCGGCAGGTCCGCCAGCTGCCGCCAGCGGCCGGGCAGCCACGCGGGTCCGTCCACGGGGATCACCAGGGGCGCGAGCAGGACCAGCGCGGCGGGCTGCGGGTCGAGCGCCGGCGTGAGCATGAGCGCCGCCTGCGCGCCCAGCGAGTAGCCGATCACCGCGTGCGGCGGAGGCCGGTGCCGCATCTCCGTCGCCAGCCAGTCGGCCACCGGCCGCGGGCCGCCGGCCAGCACCCAGTGGGGCGGCTCCAGGCAGGTCACGCGGAACCCCGCGCGCGCCACGGCGCGGTCCAGCCCGGCCCAGGCGTACGGCGGGCAGCGCCACCCGTTGACCATGAGCACCGAGGGCCCCTCGCCGAGCTCGTGGACGGTGCGCCGCACGATCCCATCCTGACAGGATCCGCGTCATGGACCCCCCAGCACACGCGGACGGCGCGCCGCCGCGCGTGGTGATGATCAACGGGTGGCGCTGCCCGGCCGGGGTCTGGGGCGGACTCGACGCGGCCATCGCCGCCGCCGGCTTCGGCGTCGAGCGGGCCGAGCCGCCCGAGGACGTGCTGGCGGGCGGCCCGCGCGCCATCGCGGCATGGCTCGCGCCGCGCACCGCCGGCCCGCGCCCCGTCCACGCGGTGGTGGGCTACTCGCTGGGCGCGCAGGTGGCGCCCCTGGTGGCGCGGGCGATGCACCCGCCGCCCGCCCGGGTGGTGATGATCGCCCCGCCGGTCGCGCCGCTGGCACCGCGCACCTGGCTGCCGCGCAACGGACGCCAGCTGGCCGGCGTGCCGGGGCTCGGCGGCGCGCTGTTCCTGGCGGTCGTGGCGGCCCTGGCACGCCGGCCCGAGCGGCTGGAGACCGCGTACCGGCGGGCGGCCGGCACCCCCGGCGCGGTCGACCGCGAGCCGCTGGCCGGGTTCGTCGAGGCCACCACGCACCGCATCACCGGGTCGTCGCTGCGGGTGTCGGCGTCCTCGCTGGCGGCGACGATGCGCCTGGACCTGCGGCCCTGCGCGCCGGACGTCCCGGGCCGCGTGCTGATGTGCTGCGGGGAGCACGACCCCCTCGCCCCGCCGGAGGGCGCGGAGGCGTTCGCCGCCGCCCTGCCCGGCGCGCGGCTGGCGGTGATCCCCGGCACCGGCCACTTCCCCCACCTGGAGTCCCCGGGACCCGTCGCGGAGCTGGTGGTCGCGCACCTGCGGGGAACGGCGACCCCCGGCCCGGGTCCGCTACCCTCCAGGTGATGTCCGACGCGGCCAGCCCAACGCCCCCGTCCGCCGCCCTCGACCTGGTGGCCCCCCGCGGGTACTGCGCCGGCGTCGACCGCGCCATCGAGACCGTGGAGCGCGCGCTCGACGAGCTGGGCCCGCCGGTCTACGTGCGCGGCGAGATCGTGCACAACCGGCACGTCGTGGACACGCTGGCCGAGCGCGGCGCGGTGTTCGTGCCCACCGAGCTCGAGGTCCCGGAGGGCGCCACCATCATCCTGTCGGCGCACGGCGTGGCCCCCGAGGTCTACGACAACTGCCGCGACCGCGGGCTGCGCGTCATCGACGCGACCTGCCCGCTGGTGAGCAAGGTGCACGCCGAGGTCCGCCGGTTCGCCTCCCGCGGCGCGACGGTGCTGCTGGTGGGGCACGCCGACCACGACGAGGTGATCGGGACGCGGGGCGAGGCCGCCGACCGGGTGATCGTGGTGGAGGACGCCGACCAGGCCCGCACCGTCGAGGTCCCCGATCCGCTCCGGGTGGCGCTCACCACCCAGACCACCCTGTCGCTGGACGACACCGCCGAGATCGTCCGGATCCTTCGCGAGCGGTTCCCGGCGCTGGAGCTGCCGCCCAAGAGCGACATCTGTTACGCCACCCAGAACCGCCAGGACGCCGTGAAGTCGGCCGTCGGGATGGGCGCGGACCTGGTGCTGGTGGTGGGCTCCCAGAACTCCTCGAACTCGAACCGCATGGTCGAGGTCGGCCAGGCCAGCGGCGCCGAGGCGCACCTCATCGAGAACGCCGCCGCCGTGGATCCGTCCTGGCTGGACGGCAAGCGGCGGGTCGCGCTCACCGCCGGCGCATCGGCGCCGGAGGTGCTGGTGCGCGAGGTCGCGGAGATGCTGGAGCGCCTGGGCTTCGACCGCACCGGCGCCGAGCTGCCCAGCGCCGAGGGAGTGGTGTTCGCACTCCCGCGCGAGGTCCGCGCCGCCCGCTGACGGTCCGCGGGTCGCAGGGCTCGCGCCGGCGGTGTCGAACCACTCCGGTCGGGGGCCCCTCCGGCCGATGGGATCGGGTGGCCACCACGCCCGCAATGACCCGTCCGATTCCCGCTCACCGCACCCGCGCGCTGTTCGCGCTGCTGTCCGTGCTCGCCGTCGCGCTCGCATGGTGCGCGTCCGCGGCCGCGCAGCCGTCCGTGCGCGCGTCCCGCGCGGAGGTGGAGCGGCTGGAGGGCCAGCTCGCCAAGCTCGACGCGCGCGTGGGCGAGATCGCCGCGGAGCACAACTCGGCGATCGACCGCCTCGAGGCGGTCACCTCGAAGCTCGCCCGTGCCCGGACCGACCTGGCGGAATCCGAGGACCAGCTGCGCACCGGTCAGCGGCTCCTGGCGGACCGCCTGCGGAACATCTACGCGATGGGCGTCCCCACCGACGCCGAGCTGCTGCTCAGCAGCGGCAGCCTCGCCGCGGCCGCCGACCTGCGCAAGCTCATGGACCGCATCGCCCGCGAGGATGCGAGCACGGTGGCGACCCTGCGCCGCGAACGGGCGCGCATCTCGGCGCTGAAGGCCGAGCTCACCGTGCAGCGGGCCGAGTCCGAGCGCCGCGCCGAGGAGCTCGCGCAGAAGCGCGTGGAGCTGGACGCGGCGGTGTCCGCCCGCGAGACGCTCCTCAAGGGCGCCCGCGCCGACCTGCGGCGGGCCATCGCCGCGGAGCGGGAGCGCCAGCGCCGCCTGGCCGCGGAGGCCGCCGCGGCCCGCGCCCAGTCCACCGGATCGCTGCCGTACCTGCCGAGCGCCTCCGAGATCGCGGTGCTGCCCGGAGGCGTCAGCCACGTGTTCCCGGTCCAGGGCGGCGCCCGGTACAGCGACGACTGGATGGCGCCGCGCGCCGGGGGACGCGTGCACCAGGGCATCGACCTCTTCAACGACACCGGAACGCCCCTGGTCGCGGTGGCCGACGGCACCCTGTTCCGGGTGGGCTACAACGGACTCGGAGGCTGGCGGTTCTGGCTGCGCGACAGCGCCGGCACCGAGTTCTACTACGCCCACCTGTCCGCCTTCGCGCCCGCCGCGAAGGAGGGAGCGACCGTGAAGCAGGGCACCGTGCTGGGCTTCATCGGCACCAGCGGCGACGCCAGGGGGACGCCGCCGCACGTGCACTTCGAGATCCACCCCGGCGGGGGCGGGCCGGTGCGGCCGTTCCCCATCGTGGGGGCCTGGCCCATCGTCGGCTGACGTCGTCCCCCGCACCCGCGTCGCGGGTGCGGGGGACGGCATCGCTCAGCCGGTGACCGAGGGCTGCGCGCCGGGCGGCAGGGGCAGCACGCGAGTCACCGCGCGGGCCCGCACCAGGGCGGCGTTGGACGCCACGGCGGTCGCGGCGTTGCGCAGCACCGGACCTGTGGTGGGCAGCGTCCACAGGGTGATCCGCCGCACCACGGTCGCCTTCGGGGCGAGGTCGCCGATCCGCCACACCACCACGCCCTTCACGAGCGTCGCGCCGGCGGGGGTGGCCCGCAGGTAGGTGCCGCGAGGCAGGACGTCGCGCACCACCACGTCCTCGGCGGTCCGGCCGGTGACGTTGGTGATGGTGAGCGTGTAGCGGACGGGCAGGCCGGTCATCACGGCGCGCGGCGCGGTCTTGACCAGGTGCAGCGCCGCGGGCCTGCCGGTGGGGACCACAGACGGGGGCGCCGGGGCGGGCGGCGTCACGGGCACCACCGGGGTGACGGGCACCTCGGGCGTCACGGGCGGCGCGGCGGCCACCGGGACGACCAGCTCGGCGGTGAGCGTGGAGGGGACGACCCACGAGAGGTCCTGGGCCGGGCGGGTGGACGGATGGACCGCGCGCCACAGCACCCACCCGGGGGTGGTGGCCACGACGCGGGCCTCGCCGGCCGCCGCCGGGGTGAGGCTCACGCGGGCCGTGCCGTCGGCGTCGAGGGTGACCTGCGTGGCCGACAGCGCGCCGCCGGTGGCCGACAGGGTCACCACGGCGCCGGGCGTGCCGGTCACCGTGACCGCCACGGGCGCGCCGGCCACGGCGGGCGCCGCGACGGCGAGCGTGGGGGCGGTGCCGGCGGTGCGGCCGGCGGCCATGGCCCGCAGCGCCGCCACCCGCGCGTTCAGCGCGGTGTCGGCGGTGACGGCGGGGATGTCCGCGGCCTGGCCGGTGAGCTGCCACACGGCCACCTGCACCGCGGCTGCCTCACGACCGGGGTTCGCGGCGGAGGCCAGCAGATCGTCCGCGCGTGACATCAGCCAGGCGGCCTCCTGCAGCGCCGGCGTGGCCAGCTCGGGCGTGTCGGCCGGGGTCTGGAGGTCGACCGCGTAGTCGATGCCGGAGGTGATGCCGACCCGCGGCAGCACGCACCACGCGTACGTGAGGAGCGCGTCGCCGCCGCCCGGCGTGACGCGGATCTGGGAACGGCCGGGGTTGACGCTGAAGGTGCCGCCGCCGGGGGCGGTCACCGCGACGCGGTGCCCCAGCGACGGGGACACCTGGAGCATGCGGAGCGTGCCCGGGGCGGCGAGCGCGCCGGATGCGGTGACCAGCAGCACGAGAAGGGCGGCCAGCAGCACCACGGTGCGGCTGGTCAGCCGGGCCGGGATGCGTTCGAGACGTGTCAGAAGGGGCGACATGGCGCCTCCTTGGAACGAGGGCCGGGTCACGTGCTCGTATGTGTGGACAGTGTCCGCCGCGGGGGACGAACATGTATCCCGGAGGTCGCCCAACCGCCCTGCCAACAAACCCCCAGCCCGGACGGGTGGGGCGGCGGCGCCCGCCCCCCTCGGAGGTTCAGGCCCCCGCGGGAGCGGGGCCGAGCGCCGTGGGGCCGTCGATCACCAGGTCCGGACCCACGCGGGCCGCGAGCTCGGCGGGGTCCAGCGCGAAGCGCGGGTCGATCTCGATGTCCACCGGCTCGCCGGAGGTGTCGCGCGGCACGCGCACGCCGGCCGCCTCCAGCCATCCCGCCCACAGGCGGTTGCAGTCCCGGCGGCAGCTCTCCGGCGAATCGGCGCCCGAGGCGTTCTTGATGGGGCTGAACTGCTCCTCGCGGCTCGCCTCCACCGTCACCGAGGCCCCGGCGAACGGCAGGGCGTCGAAGATGAAGGTCTCGAACTTCACCGCGTTGGGCTCATCCGGGCGCACCTCCGCGCCGTCGGCCGTCAC
Organism: Actinobacteria bacterium Ga0077560; assembly: GCA_001464275.1. Classification (GTDB taxonomy): domain Bacteria; phylum Actinomycetota; class Thermoleophilia; order Miltoncostaeales; family Miltoncostaeaceae. Next base: position 37,630 of record LNFL01000173.1, read on the forward strand.
GTACGGGACCTTCTTCACGGCCCGGTGGAACGGCAGCCGCAGCCCGCCCTCGGTGAGCTCCCAGGCGAACGCCACCTCGATGCAGTGGGTGGCGATGTTGCCCGCCCAGAGCACCAGCTGCCCGTCGTCGTCCCGGGCGTGCGCCAGCTCGTCGGGCAGGTCGGAGTACTCGATCACCCCGGTCCCGCCGTCGATGCCGGCGATCACGCCCACCGGCTCCAGCGGCTCCCGCTTGCGGACCGCCAGGTTGGACATGTCGGCGCCCGCGGCCAGGTGGTGCCCCAGGAACACCGGATCGGCGACGCGGATGAGCGGGTTGTCCACCTGGAAGGTGAAGAACGTGGTGATGCCCTCGCCGGCCATCTCGTCCAGGGCGCCGGTGCGCCGCAGCGCGCTCAGCAGCCCGCCATGCCCGTCCGGGGACAGCGCCAGCCGGCCCGGGGCCTCCAGCAGCACGCGGCCGGTGGCGCGGTCGACGGCCGGGAGCGTGCCCTGCACCACGAACCGCACGCTCGCGGGATCCAGCCCGAACCAATCCGACGCCGCGAAGCTGGCGCGGGTATCGGCATCGTTGACGGGGGAGGTGAGCACGTACCACGGAAGCGCCGCCCCGTAGCGCGCGCGCACCGCGGCGATCTTCGCGGCGTGATGGGCGAAGAGCGTGCGGCCGGTGACCGCGCCGAAGGGGTAGTCGCCCTTGGGCCCGTCGAAGCCCAGGCGGGTGCCCTGTCCGCCGGCCAGCAGCACCACCGCCACACGGCCCTCGCGCAGCGCGGCCTCGCCCTCGGCCGCCGCCTCCGCATCGCGCGCGGCACCGAGCTCGTCGGTGGGCAGCGGCACCGTCTCGGGCGGGCCGATGTGGCCCAGGTCGTGGGCCTCGGGCTCGGCCAGCACCAGCTCGTCCACCAGCCGCCGCAGCAGCTCCAGGTCGAGCTCCTCCACCTGGGCGAGCAGGCCGGCGGCGTCCGCGGGATCCGCCGCGCGCACGGCCTCGGCCAGGTGCCCCTGGCCGGCGGCCCGCAGGCGGGCCTCGAGGGCGGCGTCGAGCGGCACGGTCAGTCCGCCGTGAGGAGCGCCACCTTCACGACCCCGGCCTCGCGCTCGGCCATGAGGCGGTAGCCCTCGGCGGCCTCCGCCAGGGGCATGGGGTGGGTGAGCATGGGGCTCGGGTCGACGGCGCCGGACTCCGCGAGCTCCAGCAGGTGCGGGATGTAGCGGTTCATGTGGACCAGGCCGCCGGTGATGCTGATGTTGCGGACGAACTGGTCGTACCAGTTGATCGCGGGCACCTTGCCCATGAAGTGGTCCATGCCCAGGCAGGCGATGGATCCGCCGGACCGCACCGATGCGTGCGCGGCCTCCATGGAGGCCGTGTTGGAGACCGAGTCCACGACCACCCTGGCGCCCTGCCCGCGGGTCGCGGCCCGGGCGAGCTCCTTGATGGCCTCCGGGTCCCGCTCGGCGGTCACCACGTTCGCGCCCAGCCGCTCGGCCATCGCCAGGCGGTCGGGGTGGTGCCCCAGGCACACGATGCTCTGGGCGCCCATCGCGCGGGCCACGTGGACGGCCGAGAGGCCCACCGCGCCGTCGCCGATCACCACGACGTCGTCGCCGGCCTCCAGGCGCCCGGCCGTGAGGCCGTGCATGGCGGTGGACATCACGTCGATGAGCGGCAGCAGACGGGCCTCGTTCGAGCGGTCCGCCATGGACTCCGGGATCTTCACCATCGTGCCGTCGGCCAGCGGCACGCGGGCGTACTCGGACTGCCCGCCCTGCACGTCGCCGCCGTGCTGCCACAGGCGCGGCGCCCAGCCGAACATCGACATGCGCTCGCAGCTGGCCTTCAGGCCCTCGCGGCACCACTGGCACTCGCCGCAGCAGACGCCGGCCGACACCAGCACGCGGTCACCGGCGGCGAAGTGCTTCACCTCGGCGCCGACCTCCTCGACGGTGCCCAGGAACTCGTGCCCCAGGCGTCCGCCGGGCTGGAAGCCGAAGGCCTCGCCCGCGTGGAGGATGTGCAGGTCCGATCCGCAGACCGCGGCCATCGTGATGCGCACCAGGGCGTCGGTGGGCTGGAGGATCCCCGGATCCGGGACGGTCTCCACCGACACGTGGCCGTTGGACTGGAACGTCAGTGCGCGCACGGGCGGGGGCTCCTATGTGAGGCCGGCGCGCCGGAACGCGTCGGCTGGGTCCATCACCAGACCGGTCCAGAACGGGCCGAACTCGCCGTAGACGGCGCTGACCTCGTCGAACCGCATCTCGTAGACGATCTTCTTGAGGTCGATGGGGTCGTCGGCGAGCAGCGTGACGCCCCACTCCCAGTCGTCGATGCCGGTGCACCCGGTGATGAGCTGCAGCACCCGGCCGGCGTAGCCGCGTCCCACGCGGCCGTGGCCCAGCATGAGCTCCCGGCGCTCCTCGAAGCTGAGCGAGTACCAGTTCGCGCCCGGGATCCGGGTCTTCATCATCGGGTAGAAGCAGATGGCCTTGCGGCGCGGCAGCCGGGGGTAGAGCCGGTGCTGGTGGTAGTGCGCCATGCGCTCCCGCCACGCCTCGAGCTGCGGCTCCAGGTCGCCGGTGACGCCCTCGGCCGCCAGGCGTGCGCGCTCGTCGTCCTCGGTGGTCGTGTACTCCGAGAGCTCGGTGAACGACACGAACGAGTCGAGGCACTCCACCGGGCCGGCGAAGATCTCCTTGGTGAACACGTCCAGCGCGTCCAGGTCGGGGCCCAGGGCCATGAGGCCCACCTCGGCCTTGCCGCCCAGCACGCTGAAGGCGACCACCTGCTGCGGGTCGACCGCGGTGAAGCGCTCGATGGTCTCCACCAGCCCGTCGGCCGGCGCCCCGCGGTCCACGCGCAGGAACAGGTGGATGACCCCCCACCCCTCGGAGGGCCGCACACCCTGCGTCTGTTCGTCCGCCGCCACGACGTGGAGGCTATCGGACCTGCCCGCTACCTCGCGAAGCGGTAGAGCGTGCCGCCGGCGATCAGGTACAGCTCGCCCCCGGTGCCCTCACCGAACGACGTGATGTTCGACAGGCGCACCCGCAGGCGGTTGGTCTCCTCGCGCACGCCGCCGGGTCGCGGGCCGGCGCGCATGCTCCAGACCCGGCCGCTGCCGAAGTCCGCGTAGACGTACCGCCCGCGCAGGGCCGGCACGGCCCTGCCGCGGTAGACGTATCCCCCGGTGATCGAGACGCCCTTGGAGTGCGTGTACTGCGCGACCGGGGGCGTGTGCCCCGCCGGCCCCCGCAGGGAGCCCCCGCCGAAGGAGCTGCGGCCCTCGAAGGCGTTCCAGCCGAAGTTGAGGCCGCCCCGCCCGTTCGGCGCGTAGTCGACCTCCTCGACGGCGTTCTGTCCGACGTCGCCGATCCACATGTCGCCGGTCGCCCGGTCGAACGAGAACCGCCACGGGTTGCGCAGGCCGTAGTGCCAGATCTCCGGCTCCGCACCCGACACGCCGCGGAACGGGTTGTCGGCGGGCACGCGGTACGTCGAGCCGCCGTTCACGTCGATGCGCAGGATCTTGCCCAGCATGGTGCCGAGGTTCTGCGCCCGGTCCTCCGGGTCGCCGCCGCTTCCGCCGTCACCGGTGCCGACGTAGAGCATGCCGTCGCGGCCGAAGGCCAGCATGCCGCCGTTGTGGTTGGAGTACGGCTGGTCGATGCCCAGCAGCTCCTTGCCGGTGGAGGCGTCCGCCCTGGTCCGGTTGCCCGGCGCGTTGAACTCCACCACCCGGGTGTCCCCGTCCCGGTTGGTGTAGTTCACGAAGAAGCGCCCGTTGCTCCGGAACTCCGGATGGAAGGCCAGGCCCAGCAGGCCGCGCTCGCCACCGGAGCTGATGCGGTCGCTCACGTCCAGGAACGTGCCCTGCACGCGCCCGCGGGCGAACCGCAGGATCTTCCCGGACTGCTGAACGATGAAGAGCACGTTCGGCTGGCCGGGCGCGTAGGTCACGTACAGCGCGTCCCCGAGGTTCCCCGCCACGCGGACGAGGCGGAAGGGGGCGCGGGCGGTCTCGGAGGCGGGTGCGGCGGTGGTCGCGGCGGGCCGTTCCGGCGTGCGGTCGGCGGCGGCGAGGGCGAACGCGCCGGTGCCCGCGAGGGCGACGGCGGTGCCGGCGATGGCGGCGATTCGGGCACGTGTCATGGTCGGGGACCGTATCCGCGCGCGCGGCGCCCGAACACCCCCGTCGTTCCGCCACGACACCCGGGCCACCCGCGTACGATGACCGTCCATGAGCGACGATCACCTGCGAAAGGGACTCCGCGTGGCCCCGGGCGAGCGCCCGCGGCTCGACCGGATCGACCCCGGCGACACACTCGGCCTGGCCGACCGCGAGGAGGCCGCCGCCGTGGTCGCCGCGTGCGGCGAGCGCCTGGAGGCGCTGCAGGCGCTGCTGGCCTCGGAGGACCGCCGGTCGCTGCTGCTGGTGCTGCAGGGGATGGACGCGTCCGGCAAGGACGGCGTGGTGCGCGCACTGTGCGGCGCCCTCAACCCCATGATCCTGCACACGGCCAGCTTCGGCGTGCCGACCAAGCCGGAGCTGCGGCACGACTTCCTGTGGCGCATCACGCGCGAGCTGCCCGAGCGCGGCCGGATGGCGGTCTTCAACCGCTCGCACTACGAGGACGTGCTGGTGGTCCGCGTGGACGGCCTGGTGCCCGAGGACGAGTGGCGGGCCCGGTACGGGCAGATCACCCGGTTCGAGGAACGCCTGGCCGAGACGGGCACGGCGGTGGTGAAGGTGATGCTCCACATCTCGCGCGACGAGCAGCTGGGGCGCCTGCGCGAGCGGGCACAGGACCCGCTCAAGCGGTGGAAGTTCAGCGCCGACGACCTGCGCAAGCGGGATCAGTGGGACGCCTACATGGCCGCCTACGAGGACGCCATCGAGCGCACCGGGACCGACGACGCGCCCTGGTACGTGGTGCCAGCCGACCGCAAGTGGGCGCGCAACGCCCTGGTGCTCGAGATCGTCGCGCACGTGCTCGAGCGCATGCGCCTGCCAGAGCCGCCGGTGCCGGAGGGACTCCCGCCCGGTTTCCTGGAGGATCCCGCCGGCGGCTGAACGCGCGGCGGACCGGGCCGGCCGCGTCGGCCGGACCCGCGGGGGGATCGCTAGCTGGCGAGCACCGGTTCGAGGACCGGCTGCACCGCGCGGCTGACCGTGACCGGCAGCAGTCGGACGAACGCGTTGAGCTCGGCGGGCCGGGCATTCGTGACGATGCCGTTGGCCAGGCGCTCCAGCACGGCCTGCTCGCGGTCACCCAGTTCTGCGGCGACGGGCTCGAGGGCCTCGATGAGGGCGCCGGCAAGGTCCTGATCCAGCACCTTGAACGCGTCCGTGATCTTTTCCGGGATCTCCGACATGAAGGGGATTATCTCACACGCAACGGATGTTTCGCCCTCACGCCCTCCGGCAGGGAAGCGCGGCCCCCACGACGAACCCCGAGACCCCGCCCGGAGGAGGAGCGCCATGCCGGAGGCAGTCGCAGGGACCATCGTCGGACTCGTCATCGTGCTCATCGGCGCGGGGGCCTGGAAATCGGCCGGCCGCGAGGCCGATCGCGCCGGGCTCGCCGTGCTGGCGGGGATCGCGATCCCGTCGCTGCTGGTGATGGCCGTGCTGGGCGGCGTGCGCACCGGCCCCGCCCCGGTGGCGGTCGCGGTGGTGACCGCCATGGCGCTGGCGCTCGGGGCGCTGCGCCCCGCGATCGCCCGCCGCGCGCGGCCCGCGCGTCCGCTGAGCGCCGTGCCGGCGACGCTCACCGTGGTTCACGCCGACCGGCCCGCCGCGTCCGAGCGCCGGGCCGCCTGACGGGCCTCTCGGCCGGACGGCCCCGCCGTCGTACACTGCGCCCGTCATGAAGTCGGCGCGCATCCTCACCCTGCTGGTGGCCGTGGCCCTCATCGTGGGCGCCGTCGCCTGGCGGGTCGGCGGCGGCGACGGGGGCGGCGGCGCGACGTCGCCGGGCGGGGCCACCCCTCCGGCCGACGCGGTGGCCGTCGAGTTCGTCTACTCGCCCGAGAAGCGGGACCTGCTCGAGCCGCTCATCACAGAGTTCAACGCCTCGGGCGCCGAGGCGGCCGGCCGGCCCGTGTTCGTGACCGGGCGCGTCGTGTCCTCCGGGTCCAGCGCGGCGAACATCGCCGCCGGCACCCTGAAGCCGCAGCTGTGGAGCCCGGCGTCGTCCCTCTGGGGGCAGGTGGTGAACTACCGCGCCGACGCGGACCTGGCCCCGGAGCGGAGCCCGTCCCTGGTCCGGACGCCGCTGGTGATCGCCATCTGGGAACCCCTCGCCCGCGCACTCGGCTGGCCCCAGAAGCCGCTGGGCTGGGAGGACGTGCTGCGCGAGGCCACCAGCCCCGAGGGCTGGGCCAAGTACGGGCGCCCGGAGTGGGGCCGCTTCAAGCTGGGGCACACCAACCCCGACTTCAGCACGTCCGGCCTCTCGGCCGTCGTCGCGGAGTACCTCTTCGCGACCGGCAAGAGCGAGGGGCTGGTGCTCGCCGACGTGCAGGCCCCCGCCACGCGGGAGAAGGTCCGGGCGATCGAGCAGAGCATCGTCCACTACGGCGACACCACGCTGTTCTTCGCCGAGCAGCTCGCCAAGAACGGGCCGGCCTACGCCAGCGCCGTGGCGATGGAGGAGGTCACCCTCCTGGACTTCAACCTCAAGAAGGCGGGGACGGGGCCCAGGCTGGCGGCCATCTACCCGAAGGAGGGGACGTTCTTCAGCGACAACCCTCTCTTCGTCCTCGACGGGGACTGGTCCACGCCGGAGCAGAAGGAGGGGGCCGAGAAGCTGTCGGAGTTCCTGCGGCAGAAGACCACGCCGGAGCTCGCGGCCCGGCTGTTCTTCCGCCCCGGCGATCCGGCGCTGGCACCCGGCGCGCCCATCACGGCGGCCAACCTCGTGGACCCCAAGCAGCCCACACGGACGCTGGGCCTCCCGGACCCCGAGGTGCTCAACGCCATCCAGCGGTTCTGGCGCGAGGACCGCAAGCCCGCCCGGGTGCAGATCGTCCTGGACATCTCCGGGTCGATGAACCAGGCCGGGAAGCTCGACGGCGCCCAGCAGGGCCTGCTGCGGTTCCTGGACCTCATGCAGCCGCAGGACGAGGTGGGCCTGACGGTCTTCAACGGCCGGGTCACGCCGATCACGCCGCCGCTGCCGATCAGGACGAGCCGCGCGCGGCTCAAGCAGGCGGTGCAGGAGCAGATCGCCGACGGTGACACCGCCGTCTACGACGCCACCGTGAGCGCGGCGAAGCAGATCGCGGGCAAGGCCGGCGCGGACCGCATCAGCGCGGTGGTCGTGCTCACCGACGGGCAGGACAACGCCAGCCGGATACGCCCGAAGGAGCTCCTTGCGGAGCTGAAGCGGCTCGCCGGCCCGGAGGGCGCGGACGTCCGGGTGTTCACGATCGCCTACGGCGGGGACGCCAGCACCCGCGACCTGGAGATCATCGCCGACGCCGGCGGCGGCAAGGCGTACGTGGGCGACCCCGACACCATCGAGGCCGTGTACACCCAGATCGCCTCCTTCTTCTAGGGATGGGGCGCGACGAGGCGATCGGGCGGCTGGTGTCCCGGGCGCTGACGCGCCCGTCCAACGTCCTGCCCGGCGCGGCCGTCGTGGCGGCGGGCATCCTGCTGGGGTTCTGGCCGCTCGCCCTGGCCGGGGTGGCCGTCTACGGCGTGCTGGCCGCCACCACCCTCTTCAGCAGGGACGAGGCCCGGCGGGCGCTCGGACGACCCGCCGCTCCCGCCGCCGCGGCCGCCGCCGCGCCCCTCCCGGCGACCCCCGCCGAGCTGCGCGACCCCGGCGTGCGCCAGCGGTACGAGGAGGCCCACGCCGAGTACGGGCGCATCCGCCAGGCCCTGGCGCAGAGCCCGGTGCCCCTCCAGGAGATCGAGGTGGAGACCGCGGGCCTCATGCACGACGTCGGCGGGCTGTGCCGCCGTGCCCAGGCCGTGTGCGACTACCTGGGGTCGGTCGACGAGGCGGCGCTGGCCGCCGACCGCACCCGCGCCGCCGAGGACCTGCACACCGCGGGACCCGACGTGGCGCCGGCGCTCACCGAGACGGTCGCCGCGCTCGACCAGCAGCTCGGCACCGTCCGGGACATGTACGGCAAGCTGCGCGGCTTCGACGCCCGCATGCGCCAGCTCATCAGCAACCTCGGCGCCATCCGCGGCGAGATCGCCCGCCTGGCCGTGGAGAGCCACCCGGACGACTCCGCGCGCGTGCTGGAGCACGTGAGCTCCGCGCGCGAGCTGGTGAGCGGCATCACCGACACGCTGGCCGATCGCGAGCAGGGCGGCGGCACACCCGCCCCGGGGGCCTGACCCCGCTCAGTCCCCGCGGGACCGCCCGAGCACCCAGCGGTCGATGCGCGCCAGCACCGGCTGATGGTCCTCGGAGGGCATGCGCCAGCCGATGGCGGCGGTGCGTGCCAGCGCGTCCTCCAGCGTGGCCAGCGCGCGCGCCAGCGGGATGGGCCGGCACGGCAGGCCGAACTCGCGCATGGGCGCCATGAGCTCACGCTCCAGGCGGGGCTCGCAGACGTCGGGGAGGAAGAAGGCCTCCTTCACCGCGCCCCGCAGGTCGTCGTGGTCCACCAGCACCACAGGGGGCGACACGCGTCCGGACTCCTTCGCCACCGTGATGACCAGCTGCTGCTGATCGGGCGCCTGGGCCAGCGACGTGGTCCACGCGGCGCGCGGCGCGGCATCGAGCAGCCCCTGCACCCAGGGCCGGCGCGGGCCGCCGGCCGCCCCCGCCCGGGCCACGCGCGCCAGCGGCGCGGGCAGCACGGCCCCGCACGCCGCGCAGGCGTCTGCGCCGGCGTCGCCGAGCGCCGCCATCGCGACGAGCATCGCGACGGCGGCCTCGGTCTCGGCGCCCTGGAAGGCCTCCTCGACGAGCGCCTCCACCAGGTACGAGCGCCGTGGCGCCAGCAGGGCCGCGACCATGGACTCGGCACCGAACGGGTCGTCGACGGCCGGCAGCATCCGCCGGGCCCGGTGGAACGCCGCCTGCGCGTCCAGGTCGTGCGCCATGTCCTCCAGGCACTCGGCGACGACCGCCCACTCGGGGCCCTCGGCGCGCGCCAGCCCCTCCTCGGCCCAGCGCCGGGCCGACGCCACGTCGCCGGTGCGCAGCGCCAGCAGCGCCGCCTCGTAGCGGTCCTCGGGATCCCCGAACCGGAAGGCGCCGGTGAGGACCGAGAGCCCCTCGGCGGGGCGGCCGGCGCGGGCGAGCACGCGGGCCAGGCGGCGACGGGCGACGGGGACGCGATCGGGCAGGTGGCGGCGCAGGACGGTCACCAGGCGGTCCTGCACGGCGGCGGCCTCGGACGGCCGCTCGGCCGCGAGCAGCCCCTCCACGTCGGCCTCCAGCGCATCGACCTCCTCCTCGGTGAGGTCCCGCCACGCCGTGCCGGCCGGGCCGACCCACCCCAGGTGCAGCTCCCACCCGCCGTCCCGCAGGACCTCCGAGAGCGGCCGGCCCGGCCCGCGGAACGCACCGGGCACCGTCGAGGCGACCACGGCGAACACGGAGGCCAGGTGGACGACCGGGGGCGCGGACCAGTCGCGCTCCAGCCGGCGCCGCACGGCGTCGCCGAGGTGCGCCTCGTCGCCGGGGACCGGCGCGAGCCGTGGGACCCGCTCGACCCGCAGGATGCGGGCGGTGGGGTCCTCGATGACCACGGCGACGGTGTCGCCGGGCGCGACGCCGCCGGGCAGGGCGACCGCGTCCAGGCCGAGCAGCGTGATGGGCGCCATGTCGCCGTCGGCGTCCAGCGACCCGCGGTCGCGCGCCTCGCGGGTCACACGGGTGGTGAGGACCACCCCGGTGAGGGCCTGGTCGACGCGCGCGAGTCGGCCGTCCGCCAGCTCGATGATGCGCGGGTCGTCTCGCAGCGCGCGGCGCACCGCCGCGACCGGGTCGCGGGCGCGTGTGACCCCCGACTCCGCGAGGACGGTTCCGATATCCGCCACCCGGACGGGGCCGGAGGCGAGCAGCGAGACCGCTGCATCCGCGATGCGCCCCATGGCGGCCACGATACCAGCGGGGTGCCGGGCGGAGTCAGGGGGAAGCGCACCGGTCCCGCACCGGCGCGTGCCGGATCAGGGAACGATCTCCACCGGCGTCCCCGGACGGACGATCCGGGCCATCCGGACGATGTCGCTGTTGTGGATGCGAATGCACCCGTGGCTGGCGCGGGTGCCGAGCAGCTCCGGCGCGTTGGTGCCGTGCATCGCGACGCGGCCGTTGCCCCCGGCGTACTCGTTCAGGGTCTCCGAGAAGCCGGTGATGGGGAACACCACCGGACCAAGGAAGGCCCCCCGCGTACGTGTCCTGATGAGCTCGGCGACGGCGAAGCGACCAACCGGGGTGGGGTTCTCGACCGTCCCGACCGCCACCGTGAAGCGCATGATCGGGCGGCCGTTCCGGTAGACCGTGAGGCGCCGGTCCCCGAGGTCCACCCGGATGCGCAGGCGCGTCACGTTGAGGCGCAGGACGTCGACGGGGACCCAGCCCTGGATGCCGTTGGGGCGGATGGGCAGGCGCACACGCACCCACACCTTGCCCGCGGCGTCCTCGGCGCGGTCGGTGATCTGCAGGACCGTCGCGCCGCCGCCCAGCGGTGCGACGGGCTGCAGGACGGTGATGGCCTTCCCGCTCTTGCGGGGCGCCCGCCGCACCGTGACCGGCGCCACCAGGCGGCCGACCCAGGTGAGCTTCGGCGTGGGGCGTCCCAGCGACTCCGGCGTCGCCGCGATGGCGCGCGGCGCCTCGGCGGCCGGGTCTGCCGGGCCGGCAGGGAGGGCGGGACCGGCGGCGAGGCCGCCGGCGGCGACGGCCACCCAGGCGATCAGGACGCGGCGGAGGCGCATGGGCGTCACCGTACCGGTCCGACGGCGCCGGGCCACACACGTTCGGTCGATCGTCACACCATCTTGTCGGCAGATTCCGCGCCCGCTCAAGGAACGCCACGCCCGGTCGGGGCATCGGCGCGCCCGGAAGGTGTCATCATGGCCGCGTGACGATCCCCCGCGTGCACGTCGAGGGCGGGCCCGGGTGACGGGCCTGGCCGTCGCGACCACCGCGAACATCATCAGCGACCTGCACGACCTGGCGGAGTCCGCCGCCGAGTACGGCTTCATCGCGGTGCTGCTCGTGGTCGCCGGCGACGGCATCTTCCCCGTGCTGCCCGGCGAGACCGCCATCGTCGCCGGCGCCGTGCTCGCCGCGGCCGGCACCGGGAGCCTGTACATGGTCATCGCCGCCGGCGCCGTGGGCGCCGTGATCGGCGATTCGGTGGCGTTCTGGGTGGGCCGGACCGGCCAGGGGCCCATCCGCAGATTCGTCGGGCGCTTCGCCGGGCACGACCGGCTGCTCGCCGCGGAGCGCATGGTGCAGCGCAACGGCCCCGCGCTGGTCCTCGCCGGCCGGTTCCTGCCCGGGCTCCGGATCGCCATCAACATGGCCTGCGGCGCGGGGCAGATGAGCTACCCGCGGTTCCTCGCCTTCGACGCCGCCGGCGCCACCCTGTGGTCGCTCCAGGCCGCGCTCCTCGGATATTTTGCGGGCAAGGCGTTCGCCGACCAGATCTGGGTGGCCTTCGTGGTCGCCTTCGCCGTCACCGGCATCGTCGCCACGGTCGTGGGCCTGCGGGAGCGGCGGCACATCCGGCGCGAGCGCGAGGCGGCGCAGGCCGCGGCGGTCGCCGCCGGGGCGCAGGAGCCCCGGACATGAGCGCGGACGGCGTCGTCCGCCCGGAGCCGCTCCGGGACCTGCTGGCCCGCGTCGCGGAGGGCGACGCCCTCGTGGGCCTGGGGATCCCCCGGTGCCCGGCCTGCATGCTGCTGCCGGCCAGCCTGGGCGCCGTCGCGTCCGCCCGCCCCGGGCTCGCGGTGGGCCTCGCCCTGTTCGAGCGCCCGGAGGACTGGGAGCTGCGCGAGGAGCTGCTGTGGCCCCGCGGGATCCGCGTGAGCCGCTCCAGCGTCCCCGTGATCGCGCTGCTGCGCGGCGGCCAGGCCGTGGCCACCCGCATCGGCGGGGCGCCGGCCCACCTCATCGACCGCTGGCTCGAGCCGCACCTCGGGCCGGCGGGGCATCCACTGCCCGCCGAGACGACCGAGGCGGAGCGCGCCACGCTCGATCACATGGCCGCCCGACGCGCCCAGCAGACCGTCGTGAAGGGCCGCGACCCCCTCGGTTGACCGTCCGCCCGGGTCCGTTCCGGCGAATCTGGCGACTGTCGAATTGTGAAGATTTCATGAGATGCGCCGGAGATGATGCGCGGAGGGTGAACCTTCACGGAGGATCGACCTGAACGACGGGGTTGCGTCTGGGCGTCTCACCTGACAAAACCCCGGTCAATGCCATGGATGGTCCAGCAACGATCGCGGTGCCCTCAGGCGGTCGTCACCAGCGCGTGTCGTCCCGATTTCCCTCGCCAGAGGGCGCCGGAGCAATATGCATTCCGGCGCAAATTCTGATCTGACAAACACTCCCGGCCGCGAGTCCGGCACCACGGGGCCCTCGGCCGCGGCGGTTCTCGCCGGGCCGGAGCTGCTCTCGGTGTCGGCCGCCGCCAGGATGCTGGGCGTGAGCCCGTCGTCGCTGCGCGCCTGGGCCGCCGCCGGCCGCGTCCCGCACGTGCGGACCCCCGGCGGGCACCGGCGCTTCCAGCGCGAGGAGCTCATCCGCTGGCTGGCCGA
>LNFL01000174.1 GCA_001464275.1 Actinobacteria bacterium Ga0077560
GCTGCGCGCCTGGGCCGCCGCCGGCCGCGTCCCGCACGTGCGGACCCCCGGCGGGCACCGGCGCTTCCAGCGCGAGGAGCTCATCCGCTGGCTGGCCGAGCACGGCGGCGAGCCGCCTGCGCAGCCGTCGCGGGCTCCGGAGCTGGTGCCGTCGCGCATCGACCCCATGCCCGAGATCGCCTCCGCGCTGCGCGAGCACCGGGACGCGCTCCTGGGCGTGTTCGAGGAGGAGCTGGCGCGCACCCGCGCGGCCGGCACCATCCGCGCCTCGGCCGCCCGCCAGGCCCGCGTGTCGGCGACCATCGACGCCCTGGTTGACGGCGTGCGCCGGGGCGACCTCGCCGTGTGCCTGCGCGAGGCCGAGTGGGAGGGCTTCCGCCACGGCGCCGCCGGGCAGAACGGCGACATCCCGGTCACCGAGGCCCTCGCCCTGCGGCGCGCCGTCGACCGCGTGCTGGAGGGGATCTCGCGCGACGGCGCACCGGAGGGGCTGCGCGTGCTGGAGCGCTCGATGGACCGTCTCGCGGTGCGGGTGGCCGCGGGGTACGCCGAGGGGGTCCGCGTGCGACTGAGGGTGGCCGAATGACGCATCTCCCGGGGCGGGCGGGCTGATGGCGCCGCGCGCCCGGCGCAACGACGGCCCCTGGCTCTCGGTCTCCGCCGCGGCACGGGCGCTGGGCGTGAGCCCCAGCACGCTGCGCCTGTGGGCCAGCGAGGACCGCATCCCGCATGTCCGCACCGCCGGCGGCCACCGCCGTTTCGACCCCGAGGCGCTGCGGCAGTGGCTCGCCCGGCAGCCCGCCCGCCCGACGCGCGCGACGCGGCGCTCCGCCACGCAGCTGCCCGTCGCGCCCGGCCTGGCCTCGGCGCTGCGCGACCGCGCAGGCCAGGTGGCCGAGGCGGTCGAGACCCTGGTGGAGGGCCCCGCGGAGGCCGCCTACCGCCGGCTGCCCCCCGCGGAGCGCCGCGGCGTGGTCCGCGCATGGGTGGACGCCGTGGCGGACGCCTTCGAGTCCGGCAGCCTCACGGAGGCGCTCGACCGCGCGGAGACGTACGGCCGGGGGCACGGCCTGGCCGGCAGCTCCGCCGAGGTCACCCTCGGGGGCAGCCTCGCCCTGGAGCGGGCCATGGACCGGGCGCTCGCGGCGCCCCCGGTCGCGATGACCGAGCCCCAGCGCCGCGAGGTGGTGGCGGCGATGAGCCAGCTCACCGTGCGCGTGGCAACGGCGTGGGCGGCGGCGGTCGCCGGGCGCACGTCACGCGGCCCCGTGCTGGGCGCTCCGCCGCCCCCCGCCCAGGCGCGGCGCTTCCCCTAGGAGGCCGGGATGCGCGCGGGGACGCGCACGTCCTCGAGCAGCGCGCCGGAGGGACGCATCGCCCGGACGCGCAGGCCGCCGGCCGTGGCGTCCACCAGCAGGAAGTGGTGCACCGGGTTGCAGGCCTTCGCGTCACGGGAGAAGCGCACGCACGGGTAGACCGGCGCGCCGCCGCCGCCGGTGGTGATGTAGGTGACGCCGCCCACCACGAGGCGCTCGTACGCGTGGTTGTGGCCCTGCAGCACCAGCGCGACGCCGTACCGGCGGAACAGCGGGGCCCACAGGCGCTGCTGGGTCTCGCCCGGCGCGTGCAGCCCCAGCGTGTACGCCGGCTGGTGGAAGGCCACCACCCGGACGGGCTGCCGGGCGGCGCCGAGCGTGCGGCGCAGGAACGCCAGCTGACGGGTGTCCCCGGGCCGGTTCGCGTCCAGCACGACCACCCGCAGCGGCCCGCGGGAGAACGTGTACCAGCGGCGGGACTCCCCGAGGGCCGTCGCGGTGCCGTCGCCGCCGAGGTCGTGGTTCCCCCAGGCCGGCCGCCAGGGCACGCCGGCCCGGATGAGGCATGCCTCGGGACGGGTGAAGTTGTCGGCCGTCGCGACGCCGTCGGGGCGGTAGAAGTTGTCGCCCGTGGTGAGGACGAAGGCGAACGGGTTCGCGCGGTGCTCGCGGCACATGCGGCGGGTCACCGCAGCCTGGTCGGCGCCCCCGAATCCCCAGTCGCCCTTCACCGCGAAGTGCACGGCGGGCGCCGGCGCGGGCGGTGGCGGCTGCACACCGGTGGGCGCCGTTCCGGCGGCGACACCGGCGCAGCCGGCGGCCACCACCGGAACGGCCGCCACGGCGGCCAGGCACGCCAGGCGCCGGATCAGCCGTCGCCGATCTCGCGCCGCAGGTCCTCCGCGCGGCGGCGAAGGCGCTCGCGTGCGGCGTCGAGCGCGGCGATCGCGTCCTCGTCGTGGCGGACCTCGGGCGGGGGCGCGGCGGCGGGCGTGTCCTCCGCCCGGGCCGGCTCACCCAGGCCGTCCACGCCGGCGAAGCTCGGCGCGGTGGCGGGCGGCCTGCGACGGCGGGTCACGGCCGCGGCGGCGCCGGCTCCGGCGGCCGCGGCGAAACCGGCGAGTGCGGCCCAACGGGACAGGCTTCCCACAGCGGCTCCTGGGACGAGGATGGACCGCCGGGATGGTAGCGTCGGGGTCCGACCCCACCCAGGCGTGCCTGTTCCGTGACCACCGTGTCACCATCCGGGCACACGGCGTGCGGTCGATGGCGCGCCCGTTGGTATACTCTCGCGCCTGCTGAAACCGGGTCGTCGTGTCACGACCCGCGCCGCGTGAACCCACTGGAGGCCGGACATCACCCCGTACGAGATCATGATCATCCTCAACCCGGACGCCGAGGAAGAGCGCCAGCAGGAGATGCTGGAACGCGTCCAGACGATCCTCCGGGACGGGGGCGGCACCATCGACCATGTGAACGACTGGGGTCGTCGCAAGATCGGCTACGCCATGCGGAAGCGGCCCGACGGCCGCTACGTGGTCCTCACCTGCTCCTCGCCCGCCGAGCCGCTGGCCGAGGCCGAGCGCGTGATGTCGATCAACACCGACGTCGTCACCCGGCACCTGGTCATCCGCCACAACCGGGTCGAGGCCGAGCGCCAGAAGAGCACGGGCGCCCCCCTTCCCGTCGACGACCGGCCCGAGGGCGAGTCCCGCCCGCAGCGCGCCGGCCGTGGCGGCGGCGGCAGAGGCCGGCGGCCCCGCTAACCCATGCCGGCCGACCTCAATCGCGTCACGCTCGTCGGACGCCTCACCCGCGACCCCGAGCTGCGGCACACCTCGGGCGGACAGGCCGTGTGCTCCATGCGCCTCGCCGTCACGAGCCGCGGCAGGGATGACGCCGGCAACTGGGCCGACAAGTCGAACTTCTTCGATGTGACGGTCTTCGGCCGACAGGCGGAGACGGCGACCAACTACCTGTCCAAGGGCCGGCGTGTCGGCGTGGACGGGCGCCTGTCCTGGCGGGAGTGGGAAGCGCAGGACGGCGGAAAGCGTCAGACCGTCGAGGTCATCGCGAACGACATCTTCTTCCTCGACAGCCGCGGTGAAGGCGACGGCGGCGGTGGGGGCGGATGGTCCGGTGGTGGCGGGGGTGAGCGGGGCTGGAGCAAGCCCGCCGCACCTGCGGATCTGCCGGTCGACACGTCGGACATGCGCCCGCCTCAGCCGGCGGACGACGACGACATTCCCTTTTAGGACTTCAACCACCTCAACGGAGGCGGGAGCGGCGGATGCAGGCCATCCTTCTTCAGGACGTCGATGGGCTGGGCGGGGCCGGGACTGTGGTCTCGGTCGCTCGCGGCTACATGCGGAACTACCTACAGCCCCGCGGGCTGGCCGAGGAGGCCACCCCGAACCGCGTGGCCGAGGTCGTGCGCCAGGAGGAACGCCGCAAGGCCGCCGTGGAGCGCGCTCGCGCCCAGGCCGCCGAGCAGGCGGATCTGCTGGGTCGCACGATCCTCACCCTCAAGGCCAAGGCCGGTGAGGACGGTCGGCTCTTCGGCTCGATCACCGCCGGTGACGTGGCGGAGGCCATCGCCGAGGCGCGCGGGATCACCATCGACCGCCGTCACATCCTCGTCGACCCGCCCATCCGCGCAGTCGGGACCTACGTGGTCCCGATCGAGCTGGCTCCGGACCTGACCGCCGAGGTCAAGACCATCGTCAGCCCGCTGCTCGACTGAGCAGGGCCGGGCTGCCGAAACCCGGCAGCCCACGAGCCGCCATGCCAGAAAGCGTACCGCCACCCCAGAACCTCGAGGCCGAGGAGATGCTCCTCGGTGCCCTCATGGATGCGCCGGGGAACATCGCGGAGGCGCTGTCGCGCGTCGGTGCCGACGACTTCTACAAGGAGGGGCACCGGCGCATCTTCCTCGCCCTGAACGACCTGTTCATGGCCGGGGAGCCCATCGAGCCCCTGCTGGTGGTGGAGCAGCTCACCAAGCGCGGTGACATCGACGCCGTGGGCGGGCGCACCGCCGTGCTGGACATCATGGGCACGCCGTACATCGCCGCGAGCTTCAAGAGCTACGCCGAGATCGTGCGGGACACCGCCACCCAGCGGCGCCTGCTGCAGGTGGCGCAGAAGATCGAGACGATCGTCGCCGGGCGCGAGGGCGAGACCTCGAACATGGTCCAGCAGGCCGAGGACATGGTCTTCGACCTCTCGCAGAAGCGCGTGCGCGGGGACTTCACCAGCTCCCGCGACCTGGTCACCCGGAGCTTCGAACGGCTCACCGCCGCGAGCGAGAAGGGCTCGGAGGTCACGGGCCTCCCCAGCGGCTTCCACGACCTGGACCGCCTCACGGGCGGGTTCCGGCCGGCGAACCTCATCGTGGTGGCCGCGCGCCCGAGCATGGGCAAGACCGCGCTGGCGCTGTCGATGGCCGAGCACGTGGCCCTCCACGAATCGGGCACCGTCGCGATCTTCAGCCTCGAGATGAGCGGCGAGGAGCTCGTGCAGCGCATGCTCGGATCCGTGGCCATGGTCGACGCCACGCGGCTGCGCAACGGCCGGCTCGCGCCCGAGGACTGGCCGCGCATCACGCGCGCCGCCGATCAGCTCGCCAAGGCGCGGCTGTTCATCGACGACTCCGAGGGCATCACGATCGGTGAGATGCGCACCAAGGCCCGCCGCCTCAAGAGCCGCGAGGGCCTGGCGCTGGTGGTGGTGGACTACATCCAGCTCATGGAGAGCGGCGGCGGCGGGAACCGCGACCAGAACCGCGTCCAGGAGCTGTCGGCGATCTCCCGTGGCCTGAAGATGCTGGCCCGCGACCTGGAGGTGCCGCTCATCTGCCTCTCGCAGCTGAACCGCGCCCCCGACGCCCGCCCCGACAAGCGGCCGATGCTGTCCGACCTCCGTGAATCGGGCGCCATCGAGCAGGACGCGGACATGGTCCTGATGATCTACCGCGACGAGTACTACAACAGCGACTCCGAGGAGAAGGGCATCGCAGAGGTCAACGTGGTGAAGCACCGCAGCGGCCCCACCGACCGGGTCCGACTCACCTTCATGGGGAACTACGCGAAGTTCGGCAACCTCGCCAGGGAGCAGTAACGATGCCCGCAACCGTCGTGGTCGGCGCCCAGTGGGGCGATGAAGGCAAGGGCAAGGTCGTGGACCTGCTCGCGGAGCGCAGCGACGTGGTCGCGCGCTACCAGGGTGGCAACAACGCCGGCCACACCATCGTCGCCGGTGACGAGACCTACAAGCTGCACCTGGTCCCGTCCGGGATCCTCTACCCGGGCACGCTCTGCGTGATCGGCAGCGGCACGGTGGTCGACCCCGCCGCGCTGGTGAAGGAGCTCGACGCGCTGGAGGAGCGGGGCATCGCCCTCGACACCCTGCGCCTGTCGGGCAACGCGCACCTGATCATGCCGTACCACATCGCCCTGGACGGGGCGTCCGAGATGAAGCTCGGCCGCTTCTCCATCGGCACCACCCGGCGCGGCATCGGCCCCTGCTACCAGGACAAGGCGGCGCGCACCGGCATCCGGGCGCAGGATCTGCTGGACACCAAGATCCTGGTCGCGAAGCTGCGGATCGCGCTGGAGAGCAAGAACGAGCTGCTCGAGGTGCTCTACAAGCAGCCGCGCATGGACGCCGAGGAGATCGCCGAGGGCCTGCTGCCGCACGCCGAGCGGCTGCGCCCGTTCATCGCGGACACCTCGCTCCTGGTGGACGAGGCCCTGCGGGCCGGCCGGCGGGTGCTCCTGGAGGGCGCGCAGGGCACGATGCTCGACATCGACCACGGCACGTATCCATTCGTGACCTCGTCGAACCCCATCGCGGGCGCGGCGTGCTCGGGCATCGGCCTGGGGCCGACGCGGATCGACCGGGTGCTCGGCGTGAGCAAGGCCTACACGACCCGCGTGGGTGAGGGTCCCTTCCCCACCGAGATCGACGACGCCGCCGGCGAGCACATGCTGCGGCAGGGCAACGAGTTCGGCACCACCACCGGCCGGCAGCGGCGCTGCGGGTGGCTCGATCTGGTGGCACTGCGCTACGCGTCCCGCCTGTCGGGCTTCACGGAGCTGGCCCTCACCAAGCTCGACGTGCTGTCGGGCCTGGACACGGTGCGCCTGTGCGTGGCCTACCGCACCAAGGAGGGCCAGGAGCTCACCGAGATGCCGTACCACCAGACGGTGTTCCACAGCTGCACGCCCGTGTACCGCGACATGCCGGGGTGGAACGACGACCTCACCGGCGCCCGCGAGCTGGAGGACCTGCCCGCCGCGGCCCGCGACTACGTGGACGCGATCGCGAAGGTCGTCGAGGTGCCGATCACCCTCATCGGCACCGGGCAGGGACGCCACCAGATCATCGACCGCGTCGAGATCTAGACCGGCCGGGGCGCCCGGCGAGTCCGGACGCCCAGGGCGGGATCAGCCGCCGGGCGGGGCGTCCGGCCCGGCGGCCGGGCCCGCGGGTGTCGGTCGCAGCGGCGGGGGCTCCGGCGCAGGCCGGGGCCCGGGCGGCGGGTCCGGGGCCGCCGCGACGGGCGGCGCCACGCGGATGACGACCGGCGGGGGCGACGCGATGGGCGGGGGCTCCGGCGGCGAGGCCTGTGAGGCGGCCGCGCGCCGCCCGGACTCCGGCGCCTGGGCGGGTGTGCGCTTCGGCGCCACCGGCTCCAGCTCGATCGCCGCGCCTCCGATGAGGGCCGCGGACGCCTGGATGCGGACCACGGGCACCTGGAGCTGATCCCGCACCGTCGCGGGCGGCTGACCCGGCAGGAAGATGCAGATCAGCCGGTCGATGAATCCGGTGCCGGGGCAGAGTGTGCCGGTGCCGGTGCCGATGCCGCCGGGACCCCCGGTCCCACCGCTGCCGCCGCTGCCGCCAGGCCCACCGGCTCCACCCGTGCCGCCGGTTCCGGTCCCGCCGCCGGTTCCGGCGTCGCCGCCACCGTTGTTCTGACCGTTGCTCCCGTTGGAGCCGTCACCGGTCCCGTTGTTCCCGGCACCGTTGCCGGTCCCCCCGGTTCCGCCGGTGCCGCCCGTCCCACCGGTGCCGCCCGTGCCGCCGGTTCCGCCGGTGCCGCCGGTCCCGGCCGTTCCACCGGTGCCGCCCGTGCCGCCGGTTCCGCCCGTCCCGCCCGTCCCACCGGTGCCGCCGGTCCCGCCCGTTCCACCCGTTCCGGTTCCGGCGTCGCCGCCACCGTTGTTCTGACCGTTGCTCCCGTTGGAGCCGTCACCGTTGCCGTTGTTCCCGGCACCGTTGCCGTTCCCCCCGGTCCCCGTGCCGCCGGTCCCGCCCGTGCCCGCTCCGGCCCCGCCGGTCCCGTCCGTTCCACCTGTCCCGCCGGTTCCACCGGTCTGGCCCGTCCCACCCGTCCCACCGGTCCCACCGGTGCCACTCGTGCCGCCGGTCCCGCCCGTTCCACCCGTCCCACCGGTGCCCCCCGAGCCGGCCCCGGTCCCACCGGATCCACCGGTCCCACCCGTCCCATCGGTGCCGCCCGTCCCACCGGTCCCGCCGGTTCCACCGGTCCCACCGGTGCCCCCCGATCCACCCGTCCCACCGGTCCCACCGGTTCCGCCCGTGCCGCCGGTCCCACCCGTTCCACCGGTGCCGCCCGTGCCACCCGTGCCGCCGGTCCCGCCGGTGGCCGGATCGGCCGGATCCACCACGATCGGCGTGGTGGGGGTCGTGGGCGGGGTGAGGCCGCTCACCTCTCCCACCGGCGGCTGCGGCGCGGGTGTTCCGGCCGGGCCGCCCGCCGCGGGCGCGGGCGGGCTCCCCGAGCCCCCGGTCCCACCCGGCGCGCCGCCACCGTCAGATCCTCCGGCACCGCCCGGCACGGCGCCGCCACCGCTCCCCCCGGGGCCTCCCGCGCCCCCGGATCCGCCGGAGCCCCCGGGGTCCGGATCCGCTCCGGGCCGGGCGCCCGTGGCGCCGCCACCGGCCCCGGTCGGCGGCGCAACCGGCGCGGCCGACGCGGGACGGGCACTCGGCGGCGGCGACGGCGCCCCGGCCCGGTCGTCCCCCGCCGGTACGACGGTCACGGTGGACGGCGGCCCCGACCCGTTGCCGCCGCCCGGACCGCCGGGGGAGCCCACACTCCCCCCGGCCGGGGAAACCCCCTGCCCCGAGGCCACGTCGCCGCCGCCGGCGCCGCCTCCTCCGGGCACACCGATGAACACCAGCCCCGACGCGACCGCGACGCCCACGGCGGCCAGACCCGCCGCCGCCGCACCCACGCCGAAACCGGCACCGCCGGTCGATCCGCCGGCGCCCGCGGCCCCCGAGCCGCCCGCCGCGCCCCCGGCCGCCCCGGCGACCGCCCCGCCGCCGGCCAGCCCGGTGAGGATCGACTTCGCCGCGACCGCCGGGAACAGCGGGAACCACGCCGCGAGGCGGCGGCGGCGGGTGCGTTCGGTCTCGGCGAACAGGGCACAGGCATCGCACTCGCGAAGGTGGGCGGCGGTGCGGCGGCCGCGCAGCACGCGCCCGTCGCCCTCGGCGATCCGCGAGCGGACGGCGCTGCAGGCGTCGTCCCGGCCCGCCTCCCGCTCCGAGAGCGCCAGGCGGGCATCGTGCACCAGGCGCCGGGCGTCCTCCGGGCTGGTGCCGAGCGCTCCCGCCACCAGCGCGTGGGACAGGCCGCCCACCTCGCGCATCATCAGCGCCGCGCGCTGGCGCTCCGGCAGGGCCCCGATGTCGGCCAGCAGCCCGCGCAGCCGCTCGCGCTCCTCCAGGCGCTCGTGCGGACCCCCGCGCCCGGGCAGCGTGTCGGCGTCCACCTCCGGGGTCGCCGGGGGCCGGACGCGCACGATGCTCACCGCCGCGTTGTGCGCGATCCGGTACAGCCAGGGCCGCACCAGCAGGTCTCGCGGGGCCCGCCCGTCGCGCAACGCCTGGTACGCGTTGGCCATGGCCGTGTTGACGGCCTCCTCGGCATCCTCGCGCACCCCGGTGATCGTCCAGCAGTACTTGAACAGGACATCCCGGAACCGCGTGAAGAGCACCTCGAAGGCGCCCTGGTCACCACCGGCCACCATGCGCGCCAGGGCGGCGTCGCCGAGCGCGGCGTACGACGAGACCTGCTGGCGTTCGACGGCGACGGTGCCCACGGATCACTCTGGTCGAGGCGAGGTGGCGGCGATCCGTCGCGTCGGGGCAGCAGCCGTGCCGGGGGCACGATTCAACTCGCGCGTGGACGCGCCGACCTACGCGAGAACGCCAGAACCGCCGACGAACTCCCCGTCCGGCGACGCGTTCCTCCCCGGTCGGGCGGGGATGCCTGAACCCCGGGGGAGGGCACCCGCCCCAGGGTCTCAGGCCGCTCCGCCCGCCTCCGCCGCGGCCGCCGTGGGCATCATGGCCAGCGGCTGTGCGACCGCCCTCGGCCAGGCCCGGCGTTCCATCCGGCGCAGCGCCAGGGGGAGCGCCGCGACCGCCCACGGGGCGAACTGCTGCCCCGCCTCGTCGAAGCACTCCTCCAGCGCCTCGCCCTTGCTGAGTGCGCCGGACTCGGGACGCGTGGTCATCGCGTCGTAGGCGTCGGCCACCGACAGCAGCGCCGCGCCCGCCGGGATCTCACGCCCGGCGAGGCCCGCGGGGTAGCCGCCGCCATCCCAGCGCTCGTGGTGGTGCAGGACCCACCGCGTCTGGTCCTGATCCAGCGCCACCTGCACGATCGACGCGCCCACACCGGGGTGCATCCGCACCAGGGCGTACTCCTCGGGGGTGAGCGGTCCCGCCTTGCACAGGATGTCGTCGGGCAGGCAGACCTTGCCCACGTCGTGGACCAGCGCGGCCTCCGCGAGTCGCTCCGCGTCGCGCGCCGACCAGCCCAGCGAGTCGGCGAGCGCGACCACCAGCCGCGCCACCCGCTCGCAGTGCCCGTTGGTGGCCGGGTCCTTCCCGTCGATCTGGCGGGCGAGGGTCCGCAGGCCCACCAGGGTGCGCCAGCGCAGCATGACCCGGCTGTTGGCCTCGGTGCGCCGCGCCTCGATGGGGGGGAACCAGTCGATCATCTGACCCCCAAAACGCGGTCGGCCCCCGAACGTCGGGACCTATCTCCGCGAATCCCGGCGAAAAGTTCGCTCGGAGCGGCTTTTTGTGGGTCAGTTGGCGGTCAGGAGCTGACGATGGCGAACAGCGCCGTCGTCCAGATCCCGATCATCACCACGCCCGCGAGCCACCCGCCGTCCAGCACGACGGCGGCGACGATGGTGGCCAGCACCCCGCAGCCGAGCACCGCCCACATGGCCCAGCGGGCCTCGTTCTGGTCGGCGACCTGGGACCGCGAGTAGTCGGTGACCGGCGTCTCTCGCATCCGCGGCGGCGCCGACTCGATGTAGGCGTCGAGCGCCCGCATGACGTCGCGCGCCGCGGCCTCCGGATCGTGCGCGTCGCGCAGCTCGGCGAGCGCCTCGATGATGAGCGCGCGCTGCGCCTCGCGATTGCCGAGACCGGGGGGTCGTGAGTCGTCCATCGGTCGATGATCGTAGCGCCGGACGCCCCCGCCCCGGAGTGCCTCCGGATGTGCGAGAGTGCCGCCCGTGCGAAGGACCGTGCTGGTGGTCGGCGGGGGAGGTCGCGAGCACGCCCTCGTGAGGGCGCTCGCGCGGTCGTCGGGCAACCCTCGTGTGGTCTGCGCGGCGGGCAATGCCGGGATCGCCCTCGACGCCGACTGCATCCCCATCGTCGAGACGGACGGACCCGCCGTCGTGCGCGCCGCGCGCGAGGTGGGCGCCGACCTGGTCGTGATCGGCCCCGAGGCCCCCCTGGTCGCCGGCGTCGCCGACGCCCTGCGCGCCGAGGGCATCCTCACCGTGGGACCCGGCGCGGCCGCCGCGCGCCTGGAGGGCAGCAAGGCCTTCTCGAAGGAGGTCATGCTGGCCGCCGGCGTGCCCACCGCCCGCGCCGCCACCGTGACCGACGTCGAGGCCGGCATGCGCGCCGTCGAGGAGTTCGGCCTGCCCGTGGCCGTGAAGGCCGACGGTCTGGCCGCCGGGAAGGGCGTTGTCGTGGCCCGCACCGCCGATGAGGCGCGCGAGGCGCTGGAGGCCATGATCGAGCGCCGCGCGTTCGGCGATGCCGGCGCCGTCGTGGTGGTGGAGGAGGGCCTCACCGGCAACGAGGTGTCCCTGCTGGCGGTGTGCGCCGGGCAGACGGTGGCGCGGTTCCCCGCGGCCCGCGACTACAAGCCGATCGGCGAGGGCAACACCGGCCCCAACACCGGCGGCATGGGATCGGTCTCACCGGTGCCGGACATCCCGGACGACCTGGCCGACGAGCTGGTGGAGGCCGTGCACCGGCCGGTGCTCGCCGAGCTGGCGCGGCGCGGCATCCCCTTCAACGGCGTGCTCTACGCCGGGCTGATGATGACCCCCGACGGCCCCAAGGTCCTCGAGTTCAACTGCCGGTTCGGCGACCCCGAGACCCAGGCGCTGCTGCCGCGCCTGGCCGAGGATCCGCTGGCGCTGCTCACCTCGGTCGCGGACGGCACCCTGGCCGACCGCCCCGTGCAGGTGACCCCCGGCGCATGCGTCGCCGTGATCCTGGCGGCCGGCGGCTACCCCGGCACCCCGCGCGGCGGCGACGTGATCAGCGGCCTGGAGGCCGCCGCGGAGACCGGCGCCGAGGTGTCGCACGCCGGAACCGCGCGGAACGAGGACGGCGCGTTCGTCACCGCCGGCGGCCGGGTGCTGGCCGTCGCCCAGCTGGGCGCCTCGATCCCCGACGCGCGCGCCGCCGCCTATGCGGCCGCCGCGAACATCACCTGGGAGGGCATGCAGATGCGACGCGACATCGCGGCGGGCCTGTGATCCCGCGGTACTCGCGGCCGGCGATGTCGGCCGTGTGGACCGAGGAGGCAAAGCTCGGCCGGTGGCTCGAGGTGGAGCTGGCCGTGTGCCGGGCGTGGGCGCGGCGGGGGGTCATCCCGGCCGCCGACCTGGCCGAGATCGAGGCGAAGGCGGGCTTCAGCGTCGAGCGCACGCTCGAGCTGGAGAAGACCACCAACCATGACGTGGTGGCGTTCCTGACCGACGTGAACGAGCGCATCGGCCCCGCCTCGCGCTGGGTGCACTACGGCATGACCTCCAGCGACGTGCTCGACACCGGCCTGGGCCTGGCGATCAAGCGGTCCGGCGAGCTGCTGCTGGAGGGCCAGGCGGCGCTGACCGCCGCCCTCAAGGCCCTGGCCCTGAAGCACCGCGACACCGTGTGCGTGGGCCGCACCCACGGGGTGCACGCCGAGCCCACCAGCTTCGGCCTCAAGATGGCCACCTTCGCCATGGAGAGCCGGCGCAACGAGGAGCGCCTGGCGCGCGCGGTGGAACAGGCCTCGGTGGGAGCGCTGTCGGGCGCCGTCGGCACCTACGCGACCCTCTCCCCGGAGCTGGAGCTCGAGGTGCTGGGCGAGCTGGGCCTCGGCGCGGAACCCGCGTCCACCCAGGTCGTCGCCCGCGACCGGCACGCCGACCTGGTGAGCCAGATGGCCGTGGCCGCCAGCTCGCTGGACCGCCTGGCCACCGAGCTGCGGCACCTGCAGCGCACCGAGGTGCGGGAGGCCGAGGAGGCCTTCACCGCAGGGCAGAAGGGCAGCTCGGCGATGCCGCACAAGCGGAACCCCATCACCGGCGAGCGCATCAGCGGCATCGCACGCGTGGTGCGCGGCCACGCCGTGGCGGCCTTCGAGGACGTCGCCCTATGGCACGAGCGCGACATCAGCCACTCCTCGGTGGAGCGGATCATCCTCCCCGACGCCTTCCTGGCGATGGACTACATGCTCCACATCTCCCGGCGGCTGGTGGAGGGGCTGGTGGTCTACCCCGAGCGCATGAAGGAGGTCCTCTGGTCCTCCGGCGGGCTGGTGTTCAGCCAGCGCGTGCTGCTGGGGCTGGTGGAGCGCGGGCTCACCCGCGAGGACGCCTACGCGCTGGTGCAGCGCAACGCCATGCGGTGCTGGGACACCGGCACGCCGCTGCGCGAGCTGCTGGCCGCCGACCCCGAGGTGACCGCGGTGATCGACGACGCGGCCCTCACCGAGCTGTTCGACCCGAGCTGGTACCTGCGCCACGTCGGCACCGTGATGGAGCGGGTGGAGGCGCTGTGACCCCCGAGCCGATCGCCCGGGGCAAGGTGCGGGAGCTGTACGACGGGGGCGAGGGGCGCCTGGTGATGGTCGCGAGCGACCGCATCTCGGCGTACGACGCGATCCTCCCCAACCCGATCCCCGACAAGGGACGGGTGCTCACCGGGCTGTCGCTGCACTGGTTCGAGCTGCTGAAGGACATCGTCCCCAACCACCTGATCGGCGCGCGGCTGGAGGACCTTCCGGAGGATCTGCGCGCCCCCGAGAACGCCGGCCGGTCGATGCTGGTGAAGCGCCTGGAGATGCTCCCCGTGGAGTGCGTGGCGCGCGGGTACCTCGCCGGGTCGGCCTGGCGGGAGTACCAGGAGACCGGGATGGTGGGCGACCACGAGCTGCCGCCCGGGCTGCGGCAGGGCGACCGGCTTCCGGAGCCCATCTTCACGCCCGCCACCAAGGCCCTCGAGGGCCACGACGAGAACATCACCCGGAAGCTCGCGATGGCGCTGGTGGGCGTGCCGGTCGCCGTGGCGATGGAGCAGATCACCCTGCGGGTCTACCTCCGGGCGCACGGGGAGTGCGCGAAGGCCGGGATCATCCTGGCCGACACCAAGATCGAGCTCGGCAAGGACGAGGGCGGGCAGCTGGTGCTGGGCGACGAGGTGCTGACGCCCGACAGCTCGCGGTTCTGGCCGAGCGACGCGTGGGAGCCGGGCACGAGCCCGCCGTCCTACGACAAGCAGTACGTCCGCGACTGGCTGGACGCCAGCGGGTGGGACCACACCCCGCCCGCCCCCGTCCTGCCGGACGAGGTCGTGGAGGGCACCCGGGCTCGATACGTGGAAGCCTACGAGCGGATCACGGGACGCAGGTTCGACGACTACCTTCGGGAGGCCGGAGTGAGCGAGGTGGGCGCATGACCCGGGTCGTGGTGACCGTCATGCCGCGGGCGGGGGTCCTGGACCCCCAGGGCCAGGCGGTGCAGGGCGCCCTGGGGCGCCTGGGCTTCGACGGTGTCGACGACGTGCGCGTGGGCAAGCGCATCGAGCTCACCGTGCACGGCGCGGACCCCGAGGCCGAGGCGCGGCGGATGTGCGAGGAGCTCCTGTCGAACCCGCTCATCGAGGACTTCACGGTCACGGTGGAGGGCGGATGACGGTCGCGGTCGTCCGCTTCCCCGGCACCCTCGACCACGACAGCGCCGCGCGCGCCGTGCGCGCCGCCGGCGGCGACGCCGCACCCGCCTGGCACCAGGACACCGAGCTGCCGGCCGGCACCCACGCCGTGCTCATCCCCGGCGGCTTCAGCTACGGCGACCACCTGCGCCCCGGGGCGATCGCCTCGCGCTCGCCCATCATGGGCGCCGTGCGCCGGCACGCCGAGGCCGGAGGGCTCGTGCTGGGGATCTGCAACGGCTTCCAGGTGCTGTGCGAGAGCGGGCTGCTGCCCGGCGCACTGCGCACCAACGCCAGCCTGTCGTTCGTGTGCCGCCAGGTGCGGCTGGACGTCACCGACGCCGGCACGCCGTTCACGGCGGGCCTCGAGGGCCCCCTGTCCATCCCGGTGAAGAACCACGACGGGGCCTGGTACGGCGACCCGTCGACCGCCCGGGTCGTCCTGCGCTACCACGGTGAGAACCCCCTGGGCGCGGTGGACGCGGTGGCGGGCGTCGCCAACGCCGCGGGCAACGTCATGGGCCTCATGCCCCACCCCGAGGAGGCCGTGGACCCATTGCTGGGATCCGTCGACGGCCTGGGGCTCATCTCGGCCCTCGTGCGCGCATGAGCGAGCAGCCGCTGCACCGCCAGCTCGGCCTCACCGACGCCGAGAACGACCGCATCCCCGAGCTCATCGGGCGTCCGCCGACGGACCCGGAGCTCGTCATGTTCAGCCTCATGTGGAGCGAGCACTGCTCCTACAAGCACAGCAAGCCGCTGCTGCGCCGCTTCCCCACCACCGGCCCGCACGTCGTGCAGGGTCCGGGCGAGAACGCCGGCGCCGTGGACGTGGGGGACGGCTGGGCCGTGGCGCTGAAGGTGGAGAGCCACAACCACCCGTCGGCCGTGGAGCCCTTCGAGGGCGCCGCCACCGGCGTGGGCGGCATCGTGCGCGACATCCTCGCCCTGGGCGCGAAGCCCATCGCCCTGCTGGACTCGCTGCGCTTCGGCACGCTGGACTCGGCGCGCAGCCGCCACCTGTTCACCCGCGCGGTGGAGGGCATCGGCCACTACGGCAACTGCATCGGTATCCCCACCGTGGGGGGCGAGGTGCTGTTCGACGACCGGTACGAGGACTCGTGCCTGGTGAACGCCATGTGCGTGGGGATGGTCCGCACCGACGGCATCCTGAAGGCCGCAGCCCGCACGCCGGGCAACCACCTGGTGCTCATCGGCAACCGCACCGGCAAGGACGGCATCGGCGGTGCCAGCGTGCTGGCCAGCGCCGAGCTGTCGGAGGACGACGCAGACAAGCGGCCGTCCGTGCAGGTGAGCGACCCCTTCACCGAGCGCAAGCTCATGGACTGCTGCCTGGAGCTGGCCGCCGCCGGCGCATTCGCGGCCCTGCAGGACCTGGGCGCGGCCGGGCTCACCAGCGCCGCGTCGGAGATGGCCGCCAAGGGCGGGGTGGGGCTGCTCATCGAGCTCGACCGCATCCCGCTGCGCGAGGAGGGCATGGCGCCCGCCGAGATCCTGGTGTCCGAGAGTCAGGAGCGGATGCTCGCCGAGGTGACCGCCGAGCGGCTGGACGAGGTCCTCGCCGTGTGCGAGCGGTGGGAGCTGCTGGCCACCGTGATCGGCACGGTCACCGACACCGGCAACTTCACCGCGGTGCACCGCGGTGCGACGGTGGTGGACATCCCCGCCTCGGCCCTCACCGACGACGCGCCGGTGTACGGCGTGCCGATCGACCCGGCGCCCGCGGCGGAGCCCCTGGACCTGGATGCCATCCCGGCGCCGGCCGACCTGTCGGCCGCCTGGCTGGAGCTGCTCGCCCGTCCAACCCTCGCCAGCAAGCGCTGGGTCTACGAGCGGTACGACCACCTGGTGGGCGCCAACACCATCCGCCGGCCCGGCGGCGACGCCGCGGTGGTGCGGCTGCCCGGCATGGACCGCGCCATCGCCATCACCACCGACTGCGCGGAGCGCCACTGCGAGGTGGAGCCGCTGGGCGGCGGCATGGCCACCGTGCTGGAGGCCGCCCGCAACCTGGCGTGCACCGGCGCGCGGCCCCTGGCCGCCACCGACTGCCTCAACTTCGGCAACCCGGAGAAGGGCGCCACCGGCTGGCGCCTGGAGCGGGTGATCGAGGGGATGTCCCAGGCGCTGGAGGCGCTGGGCGTGCCGGTCGTGTCCGGCAACGTGTCGCTCTACAATGAGAGCCCCGGACGGGTGATCTACCCGACCCCGGTCGTGGGGATGATCGGGCTGCTGGAGGATCCCGCGGCCAGCGTGGGCCATGCGTTCCAAGAGGCGGGAGACACCGTGGTGCTCATCGGCTCTGGCACACCGCGACTCGACGCGAGCGAGTGGCTGGGACGGGCCGAGGGCCTGCCCCCCACCCCCGACGTGGCCGCCGAGGTCGCGCTGGTGGAGTTCCTGATCGCCGCGGCCGGAAAGGGCCTGCTGCGCTCCGCGCACGACTGCTCCGGCGGCGGCATCGCCGTCGCGCTGGCCGAGTCGGCCATGGCCGGCGGTGTGGGCTGCGAGGTGAACCTGCCCGCGGGCCGGCGCGCCGACGAGGACCTGTTCGGCGAGGGCGGAGGGCGCGTGGTGGCGACCTGCCATCCGGCGGACCTCCCCGCGCTGCGGGCGCTGGCCGGCGACGTGCCGCTCGCCGCGATCGGCACGGTCGGCGGCAGCACCGTGGACGCCCGGGTGGGTGAGCGCGACGCCTCCGTGGCGATCGTGCGCGCCCGGGACGCCCACGAGGGCGCGATCCCGGCGGCCCTCGCGTGAGCGCCCCCTTCGAGGACGCCCTCCACGAGGAGTGCGGCGTGGTGGGCATCGTGGCCCCCGGGCGGGACGTCTCACGCCTGGCGTTCTTCGCCCTCCACGCCCTGCAGCACCGCGGCCAGGAGAGCGCGGGCATCGCCGTGAGCGACGATGGGCACGTGATGGTGCAGCGCGACCTGGGCCTGGTGAGCACCGTCTTCGACGACCCCGCGCTGCGGGGCCTCACCGGCGGCTCGGCGATCGGCCACGTGCGGTACTCCACCACCGGCGCCAACAAGTGGGACAACGCCCAGCCGGTCACCCGCAACCGCGGCGGCGGCATCGTCGCGCTGGGCCACAACGGCAACCTCACCAACACCGACGAGCTGCGCACCCTGGTCGCCGACGACCCGGACCCACTGCTGGCCACCACCGACAGCGAGCTCATCGCCGCGCTGCTGGCCCGCGAGCCCGGGTCGCTGCTGGACGCCGTCTGCGCGGTGATGCCCAAGCTGGTGGGCGCCTACTCCGCGGTGGCCCTGTCGGACAGCGAGCTGGTGGCGTTCCGCGACGCCCACGGCGTGCGCCCGCTGGTGCTGGGCCGGTTCGAGGGCGGGGGCCTGTGCGTGGCCAGCGAGACCTGCGCCCTGGACCAGGTGGGCGCCACCTACGTGCGCGACATCCGCCCCGGCGAGGCCGTGCGCATCACCGAGCGCGACGCCGAGAGCCGTCAGGCCCTCCCGGCCGCCGAACCCCGCCTGTGCGTGTTCGAGAGCATCTACTTCGCCCGCCCCGACAGCCGCCTGGAGGGCAGCAGCGTGTGGGGCCAGCGGCGCGCGATGGGCGTGCAGCTGGCACACGAGGCACCGGTGGAGGCCGACCTGGTGGTGGGCCTGCCCGACAGCGGCACCCCGGCCGCGATCGGCTACGCGCAGGAGTCGGGCATCCCGTACGCCGAGGCCGTGGTGCGCAACCGGTACGTGGGCCGCAGCTTCATCCAGCCCGACCAGGAGCTGCGCCGCAACGGCGTGAAGCTCAAGTTCAACCCGCTGCGGGAGATCATCGACGGCCGGCGGCTCATCGTGGTGGACGACTCCATCGTGCGCGGCAACACCACCCAGCAGGTGGTCGCGATGCTCCGCGAGGCCGGGGCGAGCGAGATCCACATGCGCATCTCCAGCCCGCCCCTGGCGTGGCCGTGCTTCTACGGGATCGACATGCCGAGCCGGAACGAGCTGGTGGCCTCGTCGATGACGGTGGAGGAGATCGCCCGGATGACCGGCGCCACCACCCTCGCCTACCTGTCGCTCGACGGCCTGCAGCGGGCCCTCGGGCTTCCCGCCTCCCGTTTCTGCCGGGCGTGCTTCACCGGCGAGTACCCCATCCCCGTCCCCGACACCCCGCTGAAGCTGCGTTTCGAGCAGCCGGTGCGCGCCTGAGGCCCGACGTGAACCGCGAGATCTCCTACCGCGACGCCGGCGTCGACCTGGACGCCGCCCGCAAGCACACCGACAACATCGCCGGGCTGGTGCACGGCGGGGTCACCGGCTTCGCCGGGTCGCTGCCGATCCCCGGGATGCGCGACGGCCTGCTGGTGGCCTGCACCGACGGCATCGGCACCAAGCTGCTGCTCGCCCGCGAGCTGGGGCGCCTGGAGGGCCTGGGACAGGACCTGGTCGCGATGTGCGTGAACGACCTCATCTGCAGCGGCGCCAAGCCCGTCGGCTTCCTGGACTACCTGGCCGTGGGGAAGCTGGACCCCTCCGAGGCGAAGCTGCTGGTCCAGTCCGTCGCGTTGGCGTGCACCGCCGCCGGCTGCGCGCTGCTGGGCGGCGAGACCGCCGAGCTGCCGGGGCTGTACCGGCCGGGGCACTTCGACATGGCCGGGTTCGCGGTGGGGCTGGTGGAGCGCGACGAGCTGCTGGGGCCGCACCGGGTGCAGCCCGGTGACCTCATCGTGGGGCTGCCCTCCTCGGGCATCCACTCCAACGGCTACTCGCTGGTGCGCGCGCTGGTGAACGACGGGGCGCTGGTCGCCGACCCGGACCTGCTGCTCACCCCCACCCGCATCTACGTGAGCGAGGTGCTGGGGCTCCTCGCGGCCGGCGTGGAGCTGCGGGCCTGCGCCCACATCACCGGAGGCGGGCTGCCCGAGAACCTCCCGCGGGCCATTCCCGACGGCATGCGCGCGGTCCTGGACCCCAAGACGTGGAGCCCGGGGCCGGCCATCGACGCCGTCCTGGCGACCGGCCGCGTGGGTGCCGCGGACGCCTGGGACACGTTCAACATGGGCATCGGCCTGTGCATGATCGTGCCGCCCGAGATGCTGGAGCCGGTCACCTCCGCCATCGCCGACGCGCGCCTGATCGGCTGGGTGGAGCACGGAGAGGCCGGGCTGCGGTTTGTCTGAGCCCTTCCGCGTGGTGGTCCTCGTGTCGGGCGAGGGCACGAACCTGCAGAGCCTCATCGACACGGTCCACGACCCCGCGGGACCCATCCGGATCGTCCGCGTGGTCTCCAGCAAGGACGGGGCCGGCGGGCTGCGCCGGGCGGAGGCCGCCGGCATCCCCACCGCGGTGGTCGCGCAGGCCGGACACGCCGACCGCACGGCCCGCGACGCCGCGCTGGCGGACGTGGTGGCGGCCGAGTCGCCCGATCTGGTGGTCCTGGCGGGTTGGATGAGCATCCTCACCGGGACGTTCCTCGACCGTTTCCCGGACCGGGTCATCAACCTGCACCCCTCGATGCTCCCCGCATTCCCGGGGATGCACGCCATCGAGGAGGCGCTCGCCTGGGGCGTCCGGTGGACCGGGGTGACCGTCCACTATGCGGAGGAGCAGGTGGATGCCGGTCCGCCGATCCTGCAGGAGCCCGTCCCCGTTCTGTACGGTGACACCGCCGCGACGCTGCGCGAACGGATCCGCGAGGCCGAGCACCGTCTGGTGCCAGAGGCCGTGCGTCTCCTGGCCGCGGGGCGCGTGCGGCGCGACGCCGTTGACCGACGGCGGGTGGAGATCACGGCGTAGGGGGACGGGGTGAGGGTCAGGCGCGCGCTGCTCTCGGTGTCGGACAAGACGGGCCTGGAGGAGCTGGCACGCGGACTCTCTGAGCTCGGCGTGCAGCTGCTGTCCTCCGGTGGCACCGCCGCGGCGATCGCCGGCTGGGGGATCCCCGTGACGCCCGTGGACGAGGTGACCGGCCAGCCGGAGATCCTCGGCGGACGGGTCAAGACGCTGCACCCCAAGGTGCACGGCGGCATCCTCGCCCGCGAGGACGTGCCGGAGGACCTGGCCGACATGGCGAGCTCCGGGATCGAGCCGATCGACCTGGTGTGCGTGAACCTGTACCCGTTCGAGCAGTACGTGGCCAAGCGGGGCACCACCGAGGCCGAGCTGATCGAGAAGATCGACATCGGCGGACCGGCCATGGTGCGCGCGGCGGCGAAGAACCACGCCCGCGTGGCCATCCTCACCAACGCCGGCCAGTACGCCGAGGTGCTCGAGGAGCTGCGCGGCAATGACGGCGAGCTGTCGCTGGAGACCCGCCGCAAGCTCGCCGGGAAGGCGTTCCAGCTCACCGCCCGGTACGACGCGGCGATCGCGAACTGGATGGCGGAGCTGGAGGGCGAGTTCCCCGACACCATCCTCATGGGGTACGACCGCGCGCTCGACCTGAGCTACGGCGAGAACCCCCACCAGCGCGCGGCGTACTACACCGAGCGCGGCGCACGGACCCACCTGCTGAGCCGCGTCGAGAAGCTGCACGGCAAGGACCTGTCGTTCAACAACCTGTTCGACCTGGACGCCGGCCGGAACCTGCTGGCCGAATTCGAGCTGCCGGCCTGCGTGATCATCAAGCACAACAACCCGTGCGGCGTGGCCGTCGCGCCGGACGTGCTGACCGCCTACACCAGCGCCCGTGACTGCGACCCGGTGTCGGCCTACGGCGGCGTGATCGTGCTGAACCGGCCGGTGGACGCCGCCCTTGGCGAGCTGCTGGCGGGCACCTTCGTCGAGGTGCTGCTGGCGCCGGGCTACGACCCGGCCGCCATGGAGGCGCTCACCCGCAAGCCGAACACCCGGATCATGCTCAACGACGAGCGGCGCCGGCAGAACATCGGGGAGCGCGATCTGCGCCGGGTGGTGGGCGGCCTGCTCATCCAGGACCGCGACGCCGAGTCCGAGGACCGCGAGATCATGACCGTGGCCACCAAGCGGCAGCCCACCGAGCGCGAGTGGGGCGACCTGCTGTTCGCGTGGCGGGTGTGCAAGCACGTCAAGAGCAACGCCATCGTGCTCACGCGCGACCTGGCGACCGTCGGGATCGGCGCCGGCCAGATGAGCCGGGTCGACTCGGTGCGCCTGTCGATCGAGAAGGCCCAGTCGCCGGTGAACGGCACGGTTCTGGCGTCCGACGCGTTCTTCCCCTTCGCCGACGGACCCGCGGCCGCCATCGAGGCCGGGGTGACGGCGATCGTCCAGCCCGGCGGCTCCATCCGCGACGACGAGGTCGTCGCGGCGGCCGACGAGGCGGGCATCGCGATGGTCATGACCGGGCGCCGGCACTTCAAGCACTGAGCCGCGCGCCAACCCGCCTGCGCCGGGCCGCCTGAGCGGCCTCAGCGCACGGAGAAGGCGACCGTGCGCGCGGCGAACGGCCCGGTGACCCGCACGCGGTAATCGCCGGCCCGGAGTCGTGGGATCGACAACCCGAGCACGACCTCGCCGGACCCGATCACGCGAGGGGGGAAGGCCCCCACCGTGCGCCAGCGGGCCCCGGCGCGGCGTTCCACGCGCAGCACCACGCGCGGGCCGCCCCCGGTGACCTGGAGACCCAGCTCCACGCGGGTGACACGTCCGGCGCGCAGCACGGTTCGCGAGATGGAGACGCGCTCCAGGGCGATGCGCGCCGCGGGCGGGGCCGGCACCTCCGGCGGTGCCGGAACCAACGTCCCGTCGGGGTTGAGCGCCGCGGTGCCGGGCGTGCCCGCATTCGGGTTGACGACCGGGGGCAGCCCGGCGCCACCCGTGGCGGGGATCCCCACCGCCGCGAGGATCTCGGCCGGAGCCCCGCTGACCGGGGTTGACGGGTCGGTGACGGCCCACACGGCGAGCTGGCCGCCCTCCCGCTCACCCGTCCCCCCCTCACGGCGCGGCAGGGCCGCGATGCGCTCCAGGACCGCCTGCAGCTGCGCGCCGCCCGGGCCGGGCAGCGACGACGCCGGCCCGAGGACGTCGAGTTCGACGCCCCGCACCGGGATCGCCCGGGTGAGGTTGGCGCAGTAGACCACCAGGCCGTCCGCGCGGGCCGTGCCGTTCCGGGCCGCGAAGAGGTTGAGCGGTTCGCCCACAGCCAGGTTCTGCTGGTCACCGGCCTTGTTGGCGAGCAGATCCCCCGCGGGGGCCTCCAGGCGCACGCCGGCCTGGCCGGCGAAGTCCCGCAGGTCCTTCGGGGTGAGCCGGCGACAGGCGGCGAAGGGGTTCCCCATGATGTCGCAGCCCGCCCCGGCCATCGGGCTGCTCTCGAGGCGCCCGCCGGTTCGCAGTGGCGGGACGTGGCCGCGCGCCCAGTCGTCGATCTCCTTCCGGGTGTTGAGGCCGCGGTCCGGGACCAGCACGCGGCGGCCGGTCCCGGGCTCGAAGTAGTAGTCGTCGTACCGGTCGGGCAGGCCGGCCAGATGCAGCGCCTCGTGGGCGAACACGGTCGGGTTGAACAGGTCGGACGACGACCAGGTCCCCGTGTTGCCCTCCACCCCGTTGACCGGCTTCTCGCCCTCCACGAACGAGCGGAAGTCGTCGTTCTTGACGATGTCGATCTGGTGGTACCCGGGCGGCTGCTTCGCCCCGCGTCCGGAGACCGTGTACTGCACGTCGAACCGCACCTGGGGGGCGCCGCCGCGTCTGGCCAGCCGGTTCATCTCGGCCACGCCGCGCTTCACCGCCCGGTCCACGCCGGCCTTCGCCGTCCCCGGCGTCTTCACCGTGAAGTCGATCCGGAGCGTCACGCGCGTGGGGCCGGGCACCGGCTTCCACTTCAGGTCCACCGCGACGCCGTCGCCGCCGAAGTTGCCCTTGCTGGTGAGGGTCACCAGCCCGCGGTTCGCCGCGTCCTTCAACGACACCGGCTTGGAGATCTCGGTCGCGGGCAGCGGCGGCTCGCCGAAGGCCGCGGCCGGCACGGGCGTGAGCAGCAGCAGGACGGCGGCGATCCGGAGGCGTGGGGTCATCGGCCGACCCTACAAACACCGGGGGGCGCCGTGT
>LNFL01000175.1 GCA_001464275.1 Actinobacteria bacterium Ga0077560
GTGGTCGGCCCGCGGGCCGACCACGGCACCGTCATCCCTCCGGGATCCAGCCCAGGTCCCTGCGGACCGAGATGGCCCTGGAGGGGCCCGGCGCGATCCGCACGATTCGCACGTCTTCGACGTCGCCGCGGCCGAGGGCGATGGCCGCGCGCACCTTTGCTGCGTCGAGGTCCGCCACCGGGAAGTCCGGCTCGTCGGGGGCGCCGTTGCGGACCGGCAGCACGTACCAGCCCTCGCCGAGGGCGGCGGCGATGCGTTCGAGCACGGCCGCGAGGGCGCCGTCGCGGTGGGGTCCATCGGCCCGGGCGATCTCCGCGCCGCGCCGCGCTTCGAGCATCCACGCCGGGGGGCGCCCGTCGCCGGCCCGGTCGTGCCGCACGGCCCAGCCGAGCAGCGTCAGCGTCTCGAGGAGGGCATGTGATTCGGAGGGCGGTTGTGCATTGGACAAAGGCAGCGTCATCGCCGTGGATCCTGTGATCGATGGCCGGGTTCTCCGGTGTTCCGAGGCGGGACACCGTTCGGCCGCACCTTCGCCCGGAACCGGCCGCGCTCCGCGTCCACCAAGGTGTAGAGACCGCACTCCGATTGGGCCGGACGGTGCGCCTCGGTGATCGATGACGTGCACGAACTGCGGTCGGCCGAATGCGACGGCCCAGCTGGTACGTCTGCTGAGCCGCCGTCCCCGCATGCTGCGGTCGTCATCGCCAGCCGCCATGACCCCGCGCCTCGGGCTGCACCGGCTGCGCCTCAGCGCGTGGGCACCCTCGAGGCTCGGGCTGCGCCACGGTGCGGGATCGTCCAGCGACGGGGGTTCCTCGTCCCGGTCGACCCGCGGGCGGCCCGTCAGCCCGCGGGGTGCTTCTCCACCGCGAACTCCAGCTTGCGCACCCGTCCCCGCCCGATCCAGTCGATCCACAGCCGGTGGGCCGCCAGCAGCTCCTCCAGCGCCCGCCGGCCGATCTGCGCGGCGATCGCATCCGCGTCCGCGGCGAAGGCGTCGGTGAGAGACTCGGCCATCGCCCGGTGCGACGCGCTGCGGTCGCGCCGCAGGCGCACCGTGAACCCGGCCCGCTCCAGCAGCGCGAGCATCTCGTCCAGCGGTGTGAGCCAGACCGTGTCGGCGTCGGGCATGGCCGCACGCTCGGCCGCGTCGAGGGGCCGGCCCTCCTCCAGGGTGAAGGCGAGGCGACCGCCGGGTGACAGCGCGCCGGCCACCGCCCGTAGCAGCCCCTCCTTGTCGGGGAAGGCCAGCATGGTCTCCAGCAGCAGCACCACGTCGAAGGTCCCGGCCGGCAGCGGCGGGATCTCGGCCACCGCGAAGCGGCAGGGCAGGCCCGCCGCCCGTTCCCGCGCGATCTCCACGGCGCTCGCGCTGGAGTCGATCGCGGGTGATGAGGCGCCCGGGGCCGGCGATGCCGCAGCAGAGATCCAGCACCGCGACCCCCGGGCCCACGCCCGCGGCCCCCGCGAGGGCCAGGATCTCCCCGGCCCGCATGAAGTTCTCCTGCTCGGCGAACTCGCCGGGTGCGTACGCCGACACCCGGGCGCGCTCCAGCGCCCGCACGAACGGTGTGCGCTCGTCCTGCCTCATGGCCGCTCCACGGGCACACCGTATCCCCCCGCGGAACTCGCGGATCCGCGATATTGGCTCCCGCACGCATGCCGACTGGGAGGCGCGGTGCGAGCGAGTCGGTCCGGGCCCCTGGCCGGAATGGTCGTCCAGATGCTCCTGCTGGGGGTCCTCGCGGCGACCGTGGGACTGGGCGCGGGCGGCTGGGCGGCGGGCGTCGCGGTCGCCGTCGTGCTCAACGCGGGTGTGGCCCACCTCATCGCGCGCGACGGCTGCGAGCGGCTGGGCCCGGCGACCTGGGTCACCCTGGGCCGGGCGTCCCTGGGCGTGGGGGTTGCGGCCCTCACCGCCGAGGGGCTGGGCGGCGGCGGGTCCACCCCGGTCCTGGTGGGCCTGGCGATCGTCGCCCTGGTGCTGGACGGGGTGGACGGCCAGGTGGCCCGGCGCACCGGCTCCGCATCGGCGCTCGGAGGCCGCCTGGACGGCGAGGTGGACGCATTCCTGATGCTCGTGCTCAGCGTGCGGGCCGCCGACCTCGCCGGGGCCTGGGTGCTGGCGATCGGGCTCGCGCGCTACGCGTTCCTGGTGGCGGGCTGGGTCCTGCCGTGGATGCGAGTGCGGCTGCCGTTCCGGTACTGGCGGAAGGTCGTCACCGCGACCCAGGGGATCGTGCTGGTCGCTGCCGCCGCCGACGTGTTGCCGCTCACCGTCACCCGGGTGGCGTTACTGGTGGCCCTCGCCCTGCTGGCCGAGTCGTTCGGGCGCGACGTGTGGTGGCTGTGGCGCCGCCGGCACGAGCCATCGCCGGCCATGGATGTCGTCGCCGTCTCCGCCACGCGGCCGTCCCGCCTGCCTCCGGCGGTCGGGACGGCCCTCACGGTCCTGGCGTTGCTGCTGGTCTGGCTGGTCCTGGTGACACCGAACCGGCTGAGCGACCTCACGCCCGGCGAGCTCGCACGCCTGCCGGTGGAGGGCCTGCTGCTGATCGCGGCGGCCGCGCTGCTCCCCGCCACCGCGCGCCGCGTCGTTGCCGTGGTGGCCGGGGTGGCCGCCGGGGCACTGCTGGTGGTGCGGATGCTCGACATGGGCTTCTTCACGATGTTCGACCGGCCGTTCAACCCGGTCGAGGACTGGGCCTACGCCGGCATCGGGATCGAGACGCTCCGCACGTCGGTGGGCAGGTGGCAGGCCGACCTGGCCGTCGCGGCCGCGGCCCTGCTGATCACCGCCGTGATGGTGCTGACCCCGCTGGCCGTCATGCGCGTGACGCGGCATGCGGCCGAGCGCGGCCGCTGGACGCTGCGCGTCGTGGCGGCGCTCGCGGTGCTGTGCGTGGTGCTGCAGCTCACCGGCCCCCCGGTGGCGTCCACGCGGTCCGCCGAGGCCGCCGTCAACCAGGTGACGGCGGTGAAGTCCGGCCTGGCCGGGCGCGCGGAGTTCGCCCGCGAGCTGCGCGAGGACCGCATGCGCGACACGCCCGCCGACCGGCTGCTCACCGCGCTGCGCGGCAAGGACGTGCTGCTGGTGTTCGTCGAGAGCTACGGCCGGGTGGCCGTCCAGGACTCCTGGTTCTCCCCGCGGATCACCGCGCTCCTGGACCGGAACACCGCCGAGCTGGAGCTGGCCGGCTTCTCCGCGCGCAGCGCGTTCCTGCGGTCCTCCACCTTCGGCGGCCTCTCCTGGCTCGCCCACGGCAGCGTGCAGGCCGGCGTGTGGGTGGACAGCAAGCGGCGCTACGACCAGCTGGTCACGAGCGACCGCTTCACCCTGGCCAGGGCCTTCAAGCGGGCGGGCTGGCGGACGATGGCGGTCTCCCCGGCGAACAACCGGGACTGGCCGGAGGGCAGGACCTTCTACGACTACGACGCGGTGTACGACCAGCGCAACCTCGGGTATCGCGGACCCCGGTTCGCGATCGGCACGATGCCCGACCAGTACGTGCTGCTCGCCCTGGATCGCCTGGAGCTTTCCCGGCGTCCCCGGCCCGCGGTCTTCGCCGAGGTGGACCTGGTCTCCGGCCACTCGCCCTGGACCCGCATCCCGCGCATCGTGCCGTGGGAGCAGCTGGGCGACGGCACGATCTTCGACCGCATCCCGACCGAGCCGTCGCGTCCGGCGCGGGACTTCAGCGACGCCACCGGGGCTCAGCGCGACTACGGGCGCTCGATCGAGTACTCCCTGGAGTCGGTCTTCTCGTTCATCCGCCGGTCCGGCGACCAGGACCTGGTGGTGGTGATGCTGGGCGACCACCAGCCGGCCACGATCATCACCGGGGAGGAGCCCAGCCACGACGTGCCGATCTCGGTGATCGCCCGGGACCCCGCGGTGCTGGCCAGGATCCGCGGATGGGGCTGGGACGCCGGCACCCGGCCCGCCCCGGACGCGCCGGTGTGGCCCATGGACGCGTTCCGCGACCGCTTCCTGCGCGCCTACGGCCCGCGGCCCGGGTGAGGGTCAGCCCTCGGGCGGGACGTCCAGCGTGTGCCCGCCGGTGCCGGCCTTGGCCGCCAGGTAGCCGGCATTCGCCGGTGACCGGTGGACGCCGGTGGGCACCTGCGCGGTCACGGTCACCCCGTACCGGCGCAGCTGGCGGGCCTTGTCGGGGTTGTTGCTGAGCAGCTCGACCCGCGACAGGCCCAGCGCGTGCAGCATCTGGGCGGCCACCAGGTAGTTCCGCTCGTCCGCGCCGCGGCCCAGCGCGAGGTTGGCCTCGTAGGTGTCCAGGCCGGCGTCCTGCAGCGCGTACGCGTCGAGCTTGCGGTACAGGCCGATCCCGCGGCCCTCCTGGCGCAGGTACAGCAGCCAGCCGCCCACCCCGGCGATGCGCTCCACGGCCTCCCGCAGCTGCGGCCCGCAGTCGCAGCGCTGGCTGCCGAACACGTCACCGGTGAGGCATTCGCTGTGCGGGCGCACGAGCGGCACCGGCGCGTCCTCGACCGGACCCTCGCCCGACCACCGCCCCAGCCCGATCGCCAGGTGCTCCCGGCCGTCCACCAGCCCGTCGAAGGTGACCACCCGGGAGGGCGTCGAGAACCCGTCGGGCAGCCGCAGGGGCAGCGACACCTGAGTGCGGATGGTGGCGACGGGCCGGTGCGAGGACACGGCGGTCAGTCCGTCCCGAACCGGGAGGACAGCGCGTACCGCAGCAGCACGACGTCCCCGATCTGACGCGTCTCGGCCAGCGTCGCGCGGCGGTCGGGATTCCAGGGGAACCGCCCGTCGCCCACGAAGCGGGGCGCGCCGGAGTCCCCCACGAAGACCGGGGCGACCACCAGCTGCAGCTCGTCGGCGAGGTTCTCGGTGAGGAACTGCGTGTGCATGGTGCCGCCGCCCTCCACCATCAGCCGCCGCACGCCGCGGGCGGCAAGGTCCTCGCTGATGACGCGCATGCGCACCGGCGCACCGCCGTCCACGACCGTCGCCGCCGGGCCCAGACGGGCCCGGGCGCCGGCCACCCGGTGGGTGGGGCAGTACACCAGCTTCTCGCAGTCTCCGGTGGCGAAGAAGTCGGCGTCCGGGTCCAGATCCACCCGGTCGGTCACCGTCACCTTCGCCGGCGAATGGGGAAGCCCCCGGGCGGCCCGCTCCTCGCGCCGCACCTGCGAGCGCACCAGCAGGCGCGGGTTGTCGGTGCGCACCGTGCCCGCGCCCACCAGGATGGCGTCGCAGGAGGCCCGCACGGCGTCCACCCGGTCGAAGTCGGCGTCGTTGGACAGCGGGAGCCGCGCCGATCCGTTGCCGATGTAGCCGTCGATCGACGTGCTGCAGCTCAGCAGGATGTATGGGCGGTCAGGCATCGGCCACCACGTCCGGCAGTGGCGTCCCGCCGGATGCGGGTTCGCCGCGCCGCAGCCATCCGGCGCCCAGGACCACCGCGCCCGGCAGGCTCGCCACGAACACCATCACCCCGAAGGCCACCGCCGTCGCCACCCCGCGGTCGGCGCCCAGGCCGGCCGCGGCGAACGCCCAGGCGGCCACGCCCTCCCGGGGCCCCCAGCCGCCCACGTTGGGCAGGACCATGGCGGCCATCACCAGCAGGGCCAGCGGCAGGGTGGTGGACCACGCGGCCGGCGTGCCCACCGCGTGCGCGGCGATCATGAAGATGGCCGC
Source organism: Actinobacteria bacterium Ga0077560 (assembly GCA_001464275.1). Lineage (GTDB taxonomy): Bacteria > Actinomycetota > Thermoleophilia > Miltoncostaeales > Miltoncostaeaceae. The sequence continues at coordinate 5,681 of LNFL01000175.1, forward strand.
GTGGCAGGCCACCGCCACGGCCGAGGCCACCGCCACGCCCAGCCACGCCCGGTGGGCCAGCAGTCCGTCGCGGATGTCGGCCCCCACGGTGGCGCGGACCCGGGCGTACCGGGAGCGGCCCGCGGGCGCCACCCGCACCACGACCGCCAGGCCGGCGGCGGCCACCAGGACCGCGATGACGATCGGGGGCATCGCATCGCGCACCGGGGAGGGCAGCGCCAGCAGCACCGCGGCCGTCAGCACGAACTGCACGAGCTGGCCGGCGCCCCGCTCCCACACCACCGACCGCAGCCCACGGCCCAGGTGCCCGGAGGCGCGGCCGTGGGTGATGCCGCGGTGGACGTCGCCGACGATCCCGCCGGGCACCGCCACGTTCAGGAAGACGGACCGGTAGTACGCGGCCGTCGCGGCGCGCAGGGGCAGGTCGACGCCCATGCCGCGGGCCACGATCTTCCACCGCCACGCGCAGCACAGGGTGGCCGGCACCGCCAGGGCGGTCGCGGCCAACAGGGCCCATCCGTCCACCGCCCGGAGGCCATCCACGAACGGGCCGGTGCCCAGGCGCCACACCAGGAGGGCCAGGATCACCCCCGCGGCGGCGATGCGGCCCCACCGCCACGCGGCGCGGCGCGTCATGACGCGGCCTCGGCGGGCAGCACCAGCAGGTCGGCGTGGTCCACGATGGCGGTCAGCTCCCCGGCGTCCGCCATGGCACGCCTGCGGCGCGCGTATCCCTCGGCGTCCGCGGCCAGCTCGGGCCGTTGCTCGCACGCCGCGCGGACCCATCCGCCGAACCACTCCGCGGTCAGCGCCGCGCGCGTGGCCCCGAGGCGCCAGGGGCTCGACCGCACGATCACCTCGGCGCCGAGCTCCCGGAACCCCGCGGCGGCGGCCTCGACCGCGTCGGGCCCCAGGAGAGGGCCCCGGGGCGTGGGGCGGCGCTGGTGGTCGTTGAACGCGGCGGCCAGCGGCGCGTCCTTGGGGTCGGCGGGGTCCAGCTCCACGCGGCCGGTCACCGAGAGCGCCAGCAGCACCGGGCAGCCCACCCCGCCCACGGCGGCCACGAGCCGCATCACCTCATCGCCGGTCAGCATGTCCAGCAGCGCGGAGGCGGTGATGAGCGACGCGCCGGCCAGGTCGCCCGGGGTGAGGCGGGTGATGTCCGAGCGGCGCACCTCGGCGGTCACCGGGGCCCCGTCGGCCGCGGCCACGGGCAGGTCGGCGGCCGCCGCCTCCAGCAGGTCGGTGTCCCGGTCGTGCAGGACCCAGTGCTGGGGGCCGGGCAGGCGCGGCGCGAGCCAGCGTCCCATCGATCCGCTGCCGCAGGCCAGGTCGTGCACCACCCACCGCCCGGATGCCGGAGGGTTCCGCGCCAGGTGCGCGGCCAGGCCGGCGTCACGGGCGTCGGCGTCGGCCGGTTCGCGGAGGGCGAGCCAGTCCCGGCTTACCCGGATCTCATCCTGGCTCACCGTCGGACCCCGTCGAGCACACCGTCGATGACCGAGGCGGTCGCCGGCCATCCCTCCAGCGTGACCCGCCGTTCCCGGGCGGCGTGGCGCAGCCGCCCGCGCAGCGGGGCATCGCACAGCCAACGGCGCACGGCCGTGCCCAGCGCCGCCGCGTCCCCGGGCGGCACCAGCAGGCCGGGCCGGGTCCCCCCGGCACCGTGCCCGACGGCCTCGGCCACCCCGCCCACCAGCGTGGCCAGCACCGGCACGCCGTGGGCCAGGGCCTCGGCGAGCACCATGCCGTAGGTCTCTCCGCGTGAGGCCAGCACCAGCAGGTCCGCCTCGGCGTAGTGCCGGGCGAGATCCGCTCCCGTCCGCGGGCCGCGGAACGTGATCCGGTCGATCAGCCCGAGGTCCCGGGTGCGCCGGCGCAGGTGCTCCACGAAGCCGGGGTCGCGGTCCAGGCTGCCCACGCAGACACAGCGCCACGACAGGTCGGGCGCCGTTGCGAGGGCGTCGAGCAGGGTGTCGTGGCCCTTCCCGCGGGTCACCGCCGCGACGCACAACAGGGTTTCGCCGCCGGCGCTTCCCGGGGCGAGTGCGGCGGCGTCCACGCCGGGCCGTGCCACGTGGACCCTGCCCGGCTCCAACGGGTAGAGCTCCAGTAGCCGGCGCCGGGTCCACCCGCTGGTCGCCACCACGGCCGCCGCCACCGACAGCGCGGCGCCCTCCGCCGTGCGCGCCCGCGGGGCGCCGTCGCCCAGCGGCATGTGCATCAGGACCACCAGCCGCAGGCGTGCGGCGTGCGTCCGCAGCACCTCCGCCGCCGCGGACGCGATGAGCCCGTCGATGATCACGAGCCCGCCGTCGGCGGCGTCCGCCAGGGCGGCGGCGAGCCCGGCGAGCGCCCGGGCGTCGGGTCGCGGCCAGTCACCCGCGACCTCGCGCTCGCGCACCGACCAGCCCATCTCCGCAAGGCCACCGCACATCCGGCGGTCGTAGACGTTCCCGCCGCTGGGCCGGGCCGGGTCGTCGATCCCCTCCGGCACCACGACCAGCAACGTCCTCACAGCGCCCGTTCGTAGCTCGCCCAGGCGATGTGCGACTCGTGGAGCGTCACGACGATCCCGTCCAGCTCGCGCGCGCCCTCGCCCAGGGCGCCGGCGTGCACGCGGTCGGCGAGCCGGTCGGCGATCGTCCTGGCGAGGACCTCGGTGGTGGTGTTGACGCCCGCGAAGTCGGGCTCGTCGTCGAGGTTACGGAAGTTCAGCGCACCTACCAGCGCCTTCAGCTCCTGTGAGGCCAGCCCGATGTCCACCACGATGCCGTCCGCGTCGAGGTCCGCGCGCTTGAAGGTGGCGTCCACCACGAACGTCGCGCCGTGCAGCGCCTGGGCGGGCCCGAACACCTCACCCCGGAAGCTGTGCGCGATCATCATGTGGTCCCGCACCGTCACGCTGAACATGTGGTCTCCATCCCGTCGTAGGTGATCGTGTGGCACAGCGCCGGCAGGGTGCCGTCCGCCAGTCGCGGCATCACCTCCGGCAGATCCTCGAAGCGCGACGCGCCGGTGACCAGCGCGTCGAAGGCCGGGTCGCGCAGCAGGTCGAGCGCCAGCGCGAGCCGGTCGGCGAAGGTGCGGCTGCCGCCCCTGCGGGGTGACACCGTGCCCACCTGGCTGGCGCGGATCCCGAGGCGCTGAGAGTGGAACGCGCCGCCCAGCGAGACCCGCACCTCGCGGTCACCGAACCAGCTCATCTCCAGCACCGTCCCCTCCGGCGCCAGCAGCTCCAGCGATCGCTGCAGGCCCGCCGAGGTGGCGCTGGTGTGGACCACCAGGTCGCACCCGCCTGGCGCCGCCTCGGGGGACGCGAAGTCCACGCCCAGCGCGGCCGCCACCGCGGCCCGGCCGGGATCGACGTCCACGAGCGTGACCTGCACCGCCGGGAACCCCCGCAGCAGGCGGGCCACGCAGCAGCCCACCATGCCCGCCCCCACCACCGCGATGCGGTCGCCCAGCAGGGGCGCGGCATCCCAGAGCGCGTTCACCGCGGTCTCCACCGTCCCGGCAAGGACCGCGCGGGAGGGCGGCACGTCATCCGGGACCACGGTCACGGCGGCCGCGGGCACCACGTAGGCCGTCTGGTGCGGGTACAGGCAGAACACCGTGCGCCCCACGAGCGCCGCCGGGCCGCGCTCGACCGTCCCCACGCTCAGGTAGCCGTACTTGACCGGCCCCGGGAACTCGCCGTCCTGGAACGGGGCGCGCATGATTGCGTGCTGCTCCGGAGGCACCCCGCCCCGGAACACCAGCGCCTCCGTGCCGCGGCTGATGCCGGACCGCAGGGTGCGCACCAGCACCTCGTCCGGCCCCGGCTCCGGCAGCTCCACGGGCAGGATCGCTCCCTCCCCGGGTGACCGCACCCAGAACGCGTGCTCGCCCGACCGCGTCGGGCTCACCTCAACGGCGCTCCGCGGCGCCCGGCGTCGGGGCGGAGGACGCCCTGTTCATCGGCGTGGGACGGCAACTTCGTGTCCTCGAATCGGGGTGTCGACGGACCGGGGGCGCGGTGCGGCGAGTCTAACGGCAACCCGGGGGCCCCCGTCCCGTACCGCCGGCCGGGCGGATCGGCGAGGATGGCCGCCGGCCGGGCGATCACCCGGAGCGGCGACCGGAGGGCGCAGGGCGACATGAGCGGCGAGGGGTTCTTCATCGACCACGTGATCCACGGGGTCGTCGACGTGGGCGCGGCGGCGGCGCGCCTGCGGGAGGAGCACGGGCTGGGGTCGGTTCCCGGCAGCCCGCACCGGGGCGGCACGCGCAGCCGGCTCGTGCCGCTGGGACCCGAGTGCTTCCTGGAGCTGCTGGGCATCGACGACACGACCAAGTCCGACGGCGCCTGGCTGGAGGCCACCCTCCAGGGGCGGGACCGGGTGCTGTGGTGGTGCCTTGGGGTGGACGACCTGGATGACACCGCGGCGCGCCGCGGGCTTCCCATCCGGTCCGGGCAGGCGCGCGACGAGCAGGACGTCATGGTGTTCCGCACCGCCGGGATGCCCCAGTACCCGCTGCCGTTCTTCATCCAGATCATCGGGCAGCGGGAGGCGCGCCACCGGGTGCAGGCCGAGCGCTATGAGGCCGCCGGCCACACCTGCGCGCCCACCGGGTTCACGTTCGTTGAGGTGGGCGACCACGCGCCGGTGCTGGAGGGCTGGCTGGGCCCGGACCACGGCCTGCCCGTCCGCTACGCGCCGGGGACCGGTCGCGGGATCCACGCGTGCGGTATCGCCACCGCCGACGGGGAGATCATCCTGCGCTGATCGCCTTGCGGCGATGTTCCTCGTGGTCACGCCGCCGTGACGGCCGCTCCCTCTTCACGGCCGTCACGGCGGCCGTCGGCGTCCCTGGGGAGGCCGGGTGGACCGGAGACGGAGGTGGTGAGAGGCTGGCTCGAATCGCTTCGCGCCGCGTGGCGCTGGTCGGGTTGCCGGCGGTGACGTCGGCGCGGTCACGCCCCGACGCGGCGCGGAGCAGCGTGGAACCACCCGACAAAGGGAACCCCGTCGATGAGCAAGTCCAAGAAGAGCAAGAAGGACGACAAGAAGAAGAAGGGCAAGAAGAAGGGCAAGAAGAAGGGCAAGAAGAAGTAGCCGCCGCTCGCGCCTGCGGATCGGCCCGGTCCATCCGCAGGCGGCTCGGCCACCCCCACCCGGCGTCTCGCGCCGGGCGGTCCCCTCAGTCGCTCTCCGGTTCGACCGCACCAAGCGGGAACAGGTGGCCCGGTGGAAGGCCCACCGTGACCGTCTCGCCCGACGCCCTGGGCCGGTCGCCGCGGGCCCGGATCGCACCGAGCGGGGTGTCGACCACGAAGTCCCAGAACTCCCCGTGGAACGCGCATGCCGCGACCACCCCGTCCATGCGGTTGGTGCCCGCCCGGTCCCCGAGCACGACGTGCTCGGGGCGGATCGCGACGGTCACCTCACCCGACGTGGGAAGCGCGTCGACCACCAGCGGCCCGGCCGAGGTCAGCAGCCGCCCCTCCCGGACGGTGCCGTCGATGAACGTGGTGACACCCATGAAGCGCGCGGCCTCGCGGGTGGGCGGGCGGCGGAACAGGTCCTGCGGGGGGCCGTGGGCGGCGAGACGGCCGTCGATGAGCAGCGCGGTGCGGTCGCCCAGCAGCATGGCCTCCGTCCGGTCGTGCGTGACCATCACGGCGGTGACGCCGGTCTCGGCGATGAGCCGGCCCAGCAGCGTCTGCAGCCCGGCGCGCACCAACGGGTCCAGGCTGGCCAGGGGCTCATCCAGCAACAGCAGCCGGGGCTCTGAGGCGAGGGCCCGCACGAGGGCCACGCGCTGCTGCTCGCCGCCCGAGAGCTCGCGCGGTCGCCGGTCGGCCATCCCGTCCAGCTCCACCATCTCCAGCCACCGCGCGGCCTCGGCGGTGCGGGTGGCGCGGTCCACCCCGCGGGCGGCGAGCCCGAAGGTGACGTTCTCGCCCACCGACATGTGCGGGAACAGGTGGGGCTGCTGCAGCACCAGGGCGAGGCCGCGTTGCGCCGGCGGGACCCGCAGCACGCTCTCGCCGTCGATGTGTACGTCACCACCGGTGGGGGTCTCCAGCCCGGCGACCACCGACAGCAGCGTCGACTTGCCGCCGCCGGAGGGGCCCAGCACGGTCGTCACGGTCCCGGCCGCGACCCGCAGGGAGACGTCCCGCAGCACCGGCGGCCCGCCGCGCCCGTAGCGGTGGTCCACGCCGCGGATGTCCAGGTCGACGCTCATCCGTGCCGCCCGGTGGTGAGGGTGTCCAGCCGGCGCACCACCAGGAGGATGGCCAGCGCCGGCGGGACCGCGGCGGCCAGCGCCAGCGCGGCGGCGGCGGTGGGGTTCCCGCCGGCGGACGCGGCGAGCACCAGCACCGGCATGGTGGTGATGCGCCCCCCGCCGGGCAGCAGGGTCAGCAGGTACTGGCTCCACGACACCACGAAGGCCAGGGCAGCGGTGGTGGCGATGGCGGGACCGGCGACCGGCAGGAACACCCGGGTCAGGATCATCCCGGGGCCGGCGCCCAGGACGGCGGCCTGCCGTTCCAGCGCCGGGTCGTAGCGGGTGAGGGCCGCGGTGAGGATGAGCACCGCGTAGGGGAGGGTCACCACCAGATGGGCCACCGCGACGCTCCACACACCGCCCGCCAGGCCGGTCCGCAGCAGCGCCACGTTGAGCCCCATCGCCAGCGCGACCGGGGGCAGGACCGTGGGCACCAGGAACCCCAGGGCCATCCACCGGGCGCCGCGGGGGCGTCCGATGGCCAGGGCCCGTGCCGCCGGGACCGCCAGGCACATGGCCATCAGCGTCGCGAGGCCCGACACGCGCAGCCCCTCCAGGAACGCGGATCGCGTGCGCGGGTCGTCGGCGATCCGGCGGACGGCGTCGAGGGTCCACTCGCCGGGGACCAGGTCGGGGAAGAACCACCCGGTGGCGAGGGCCTGCGTGGTGAGCGCGATCAGCGGCATGCCCGCCAGCGCGAGCAGGACGGCCCACCCGGCCGCGCCGCCGGCCCGGCGCGACATGGCGGTCACCGGCGCCTCCGGCCCAGCACGGCGAGCGCGGCGACGATCAGCAGCGTCCCGGCGGCCATCAGCACGCCCAGCGCCATGGCCTGGGGACGCTGCGTGAGGTCGGCGTCGTTGAAGAGGTCCAGGCTCGCCACCGACAGCGTCCGCGGCGACTGCACGCCCAGCACCACCGGGGCCTCGTACGCCCCGAACACGAAGGCGAACACCAGGGCGGACGCGGCGGCCAGGCCGGGCAGCACGGCCGGCAGGGTCACCAGCCGCAGCCGGCGCAGGCCGGTGGCCCCCAGGACCTCGGCGATGGACCGCAGCTCGCGGGGCTGGGTCCTGGCGATCGCGATCGCCACCAGCGCCAGGAACGGGGCCTCCTTGGTCGCGAAGTGGACGATGATCCCCAGCCCGAAGCGGTCGCGCACCAGCACCGGGAAATCGGCGGGCACGTCGATGAGCCCCATCGCCTCGGCCGCGCGTGCCAACAGGCCGGCCTGGGACAGCAACAGCAGCAGCGCGACCGCCCACACCACGTGCGGCACCGCGAGGTTGAGATGCAGCAGGCCGCTCGCCAGCCCGCGGCGGCGCGCGGCGGGGCGGTCGAGCCACACCAGGGCGGCCAGGGCCAGGACCGCCGCCAGCAGGGTGGATGCGGCGCTCACCCACAGGGTGAAGCCCGCCGAGGCCCACAGGTCCCCGTCGGGACCGCCGGCCAGGATCTCCCGGTAGGCGTGTAGGCCCACCTCGGCCTCGCCGGTGAGCGGCAGCGCGCCCAGGCCCTGGGCGACGGCATAGCCGAGCCCCGCCGCCATCAGCAGGCCCAGCGCCACCGCCGCCGGCGCGAGGGCCCACCCCGAGGCCAGCGGCGGGCCGGTCAGCCGCCGCGAAGGACGTTCCGTCGCCAACCGCGCTCGATGAGGTCCTGGTACCGGGGATCGGCGTCCGGGGCCAGCGCGTTCCGGAGGTCCGCGATGGGCGTGGCGTCCGGGCCGCGGTCGGCGGCGGCCGCCGTCAGCAGGCGGCGCTGCTCCGGGTCGGTGACCCGCCGGGGGTCAATGGCGAAGCCCAGCCCGAAGCCGCTCTCGGGCCGGGACTGCGCCGCCTGGAACTCGGGTTCCAGCAGCAGGTTCGCCAGCACCAGGGCGGCGGCCGGGTTGGGGGCGTTGCGGGGGATCGCGACGTAGTTGTGATCGCCGATCATGTTCGCGTCGAAGACGAAGGTCCGGGCCCCCTCGGGGATGGTGCCCGCGTCCACCAGCGTCGCCGGACCCGCGATGGCCTGGGTCAGCGAGAGGTCCACCTCGCGGTTGGCGAACAGCGAGTGCAGCTGGTTCTCGTCCCGCGGGTAGGTCTCCCCGCCACGCCACAGGCACGGGGCGAGCTCACGGAGGTAGCTCCACAGCCGGGGCGCGTACCGGTCCCAGGTGGACCGGTCGAAGGTCGCCCAGCGGGCGGCTCCGCCGCTGAGCTCGTACAGCGCCCCCTTCACGAACCGGGTTCCCACGAACCCGCCCGGGCCCGGCGCGATGTAGGTGGCCCGCCCCGGATGGGCGCAGGCCCATTCGGCGAAGGCGGCGTAGCTGCGTGGGAGCTCGGCGGCCGGGGTCCGTTCGGGGTCGTGGATGAGCTGCAGCTGCGCGGACGACCACGGGCTCTCCATGTCGTCCACGGGGACCCCGAAGTCACGGTTCAGCGCCGGGTCGCTCCAGTCCACCAGGCGGGAGTTGGGGAGGGCGCGAGCCCATGCCGGGCGCAGCATCCCCGCCTGCTTGAGGGTCGTGAAGTTCTCCCCGTTGATCCAGATCAGGTCCACCGCGCCCGGGTCGGCCCCCGCCTGCTTCTCGCTGAGCACCTGGTTCACCGCGTCGACGGTGTCGGCCACCGGCACCCGGTTGAGGGTGATGTCGTACCGGTCCTTGAGGGCCGGGCCGTAGGTGTCGTCCACGAAGCGGTTGATGGCGTCGGAGCCGCCCCAGAGGTACCAGTTCACCGTGGTGCCCCGCGCCGCCGCCGTCACCGACTCCCAGTCGGCCTGCGTGAAGGTCCGGTCGGCGGCCGCCGGCGCGGTCCCGCCGCACCCCGCCAGGGCGATGGCGGCGACGGCCGCGAGGAGTGCGAGGAGGATCCGGCGTCTCATGGGCGGGTGGCTCCGGGGCGTGGACGTCTGAACCGGTGTCGCGCGTAGGAGGCGGCCTCGCCGGGCAGGTTCCCGAGTGTGGCGCGCGCGAAGTCGTCTGCGGCGCGGCCGATGGCGCCGGCGTGGGTGGGGTACGCGTAGACCTGCCGGGAGAGCCGCAGCAGCGAGATGCGGCGGTCGATGGCCAGGGCGAGGTGGGCGATCAGCTCCGACGCGCCCGGCCCCACGGCGGTCGCGCCCAGGATGCGGCCGGTCAGCCGGACCGCGTCGATGGCGACGAACCCGTGGCGCACGTCGTCGGTGAGCCCGCGGTCGGTATCCGCCAGGTCCACGCGCAGATGCACCACCGCCCCGGGCGCGCACCGCCCCGCGATCGCGCCGGGTGTGAGCCCCACCCAGGCGACCTCCGGGTCGCTGAACACCGCCGACGGGATCAGGGGCGGGCGGCCCAGCGGCGGCAGCCACGGGAACGCGATGCGCTGCACGATGCGCCGCCCCAGGGCGTTCGCGGCGTGGGTCTGCAGCGACCCGGTCACGTCGCCCACCGCCCAGACGCCCCGCACGCCGGTGCGACCCCACGTGTCGACGCGGATGCCCCGCGGTCCGGTCTCGACGCCCACGCGGTCCAGTCCCAGCCCCTCGACGTTGGGGACCCTGCCGATGGCGATCAGCACACGATCCACCCCGGCCACCTCCCGCGGGCCCGCGGGTGTCTCGAGCAGCAGCACCCGGCCGGACTCCCGGAACCCGGTCGCGCGTGCGCCCAGCACCAGGTCGATGCCGCGGTGCCGCATCGCGGTGGCGACCGCCTCCGACGCCTCCGGGATGGCCGTCGGCAGGACGCGGTCCGCGATGTCGATCAGCGTGATCCGGGTTCCGAGCCGCGCGAACGCGCAGGCCATCTCCAGCCCGATGGCCCCCGCGCCCAGGATCGCCAGGTGGCCCGGGGGCGCGTCCAGCTCGAACAGGTGCTCGTTGGTGAGGACCCGCTCCGCCGGCAGGCCGGGGATCTCCAACCGCCGGGCCCGGGACCCCGTGGCCACGATGATCTGCCCCGCCGACAGGGAGCGACCGCCCGGCGCCCCCTCGACGCGCACGGCGCCCGGGGAGGTGATCTCGGCGCGCCCCTCGATGAGCGTGATGTTCGGGTGCTCGCGCATCTCGCGCCGCTCGCGGGCCTCCAGACCGTCCCGCGTGGCCCGCACGTCGGCCAGGACCGCGGCGCCATCCCGGTCGGGGTCGCGGCTGAGGTGGATGAGCCGCTTGCTGGGGATGCAGCCGGTGTTGGTGCAGTCGCCGCCCATGCGGGAGGCCTCCACCAGCGCCACCCTGCGCCCCAGGCCTGCGAGGCCCACGGCGACCGTGAGCCCTCCGGAGCCGGCGCCGATCACGATGGCGTCGAAGTCGCCGTCAGGCACCGGCGACCCCCTCGCGGCGGCGCACCACGCGCACCAGCCCGAGGCTCACCACCAGCATCACCGCCGACGCCGCCAGCACGCGCACATCCAGCGAGGGGACGCCCCCGTCGAAGCGCTCCACCGAGGCCCCGAACAGCACGAACGCCACGGTGCCCGGCAGGCTGCCCAGCGCCGTACCGGCGATGAACGGCACCGCGCGGATGCGCAGGAAGCCGGCGAGGTAGGACACCAGGTCGTACGGCACCAGCAGCAGGCGCAGGATCACGACGGTCTCGAAGCTGCGGTTCCTGAGCCGGGTCGCGTAGCCCTCCAGGCGGTTGCCCTCGGCCAGGGCGCCCGTCCCGAACCAGCGTCCGATGCCGAAGGCCAGCATCGCCGAGGCGTTGCTCGCCACGAGCACGATCGCCAGGCCCAGCCAGGGGCCGTAGAGGAAGCCGCCGGCCACGGTGAGCACGGCAGCCGAGAACAGCACCAGGGGGCGCAGGATGTAGACGCCCATGTAGGCCAGCACCCCCCAGGCGCTGTCCTGCAGGGCGTCCACCAGCCGGCGCACCGATTCCGCCGGTCCCAGTCCCGCACGCCAGGCCCACACCTGGTACCCGGCCACCACGGCGATCCAGAGCGCCGCGACGCCGATGTGGTGCGCCCGCCGGCGCCTGCCGGGATCGGTGCTCACAGGTTCCGCAGGGCCCACACGACCCGCTGTCCCACGGTGATCGCCACGGCGGCGGCCATGGCCCAGAACAGGGCGGTCGACCAGGCGGGCACGGCGAGCATGAGGCTGTAGACGACCACCGTCTCGGCGCCCTCGATGAGCCCGCCCGGCATCGCCACCGCCGTGTACTCGCCCTCGCGGCGCAGGTCGCGCCGCTCGATGAGCGCCGCCAGGTACGCCCAGGAGATGGTGTTCACGTAGAAGCTGGCCAGCAGCACGGCGGCGGCGATCCATGCGCCCTGCGTCCCGGATCGGCACCGCGGCGTAGACGAGGAAGTCGCTGAGGATGTCCAGGTAGGCGCCCAGATCGGACTGCCGGTCGCGCTGGCGGGCGACGGTGCCGTCCAGCCCGTCCAGCAGCCGGTTGAGCAGCCACAGCGACACGGCGAGCACGGAGCGGCCGTCCGCGGCGGCCAGCGCCGCGCCGATCCCCGGCACGAGCGCCACCAGCGTGATCGCGGTGGGGTGCACCGGCGTCCTGCGGGCCACCGGCCCCAGCAGGGCCTCCTTGGGGCGGCGCAGATAGGCGTCGGTCATCGCGGGGCGGGTGGGGTGAGGTGGGGCACCGGGGATCCAGGGTAGGCGGTCCTCCGCACAACGGCCTCACTCCGGTCCGGCCGCGAACCCAGCAACGCCCGCCCGCCGGAGGGACACCACCGTCGGTCGCCTCTACCGGGCCCGCCGCCGCGACGCCTCCCGCGCTCCACCCATGGGGCGGGCGCTACGGTGGGGCGGTGACCGAGGCACCCGCTCCCGGCGGCGACCGCCTGGTCGCCTTCTTCGACCGCCGCGCCGGCGCGTACGACCGCCAGCTGTGGCTGGAAGGCCCGGCGCTGCGCGCGGTGGCCGAGCTCGCGGAGCCGCTCGTGGGCGTCCGCGTGGTCGACCTCGCCACCGGCACCGGCGGGGTGGCCGCGGCGCTCATCGCCCGCGAGCCCCGCATCGCGAGCCTGGTGGCCGTGGATGCGGCGCCGCACATGCTGGAGCGCGCGGCGCCCCGGCTGGCACCGCTGGGCGCCCGTGCGCGGACGCTGCTGGCCGACGCCCGCGCCGTGCCCCTCGCCGACGGCGCCGCGGACGTGGTGACCATCGGGTATCTGCTGCACCTGCTCGAACCGGGGGCCCGCATGGCGGTCCTCGCCGAGGCGCGCAGGCTGCTGCGCCCCGGCGGCCGTCTGGCGGCGGTCGTGCACGGGTCGCCGCGAGGGTTCCACGGGCGGGTCTACCGCGCCGGCTGGCATGGCCTCACCAGGATCCTGCCGGGGGCGATCGTGGGGGAGGGACCGATGGCCGACCTCGCGCCGGTCGTCGCCGGTGCGGGATTCGAGGTGGACGCGACATGGCGGATCCCCGGGGTGTACTGGAGCCAGGTGCTGAGCGCCCGGAGGCCCTCGTGACGGGGCCGGCCCGTGTGGAGGTGCACACCCTCACCGGGTGCCCGCACTGCCGGCGCGCCCTCTGCCTGCTGCGTGGCCGGGGCATCGCGTTCACCGAGATCAGCTGCGACGGCCGGCCCGGGTTCCGTCAGGAGCTGCGCGAGCTCACCGGGCGTTCGACGGTGCCGCAGATCCTCATCGACGGCACCCCGGTGGGCGGGGCGTCCGACCTGGCGCGGCTCGACCGCCTCGGCCTGCTGGTGCCGCTGGCCGCCGGGGAGCCGTTCCCCCGGGCGGTGGTGCGGCGCTCCTTCACCCCGTTCGGACTGCTGTCGGGGATGCTGGGCGGCGGCTGCGGGCCGTGGCGTCACCGCGTGGAGCTGATCGACCGGGACGGCACGGTGCTGCGGCGCATCCCGGCGACCGGCGCCACGGCGGGAGATCTGGCCGCGGCCCTGAACGCCGGTGAACCGCCGGCGGGCTGAGGCGGTCAGATCTCCACCCCGTATCGGGCCAGCTCGCCCGTGATGCGGGCGAGGGTGCCGCTGGCCAGCAGGGCGCCGAAGACCACCAGGAACGCCCCGGAGGTGAGGCTCACCTGCCGCCAATGCCGGCGCATCGCCTGCGCCAGGCCAAGGGCGCGGGTGAACAGCAGCCCGAACATCAGGAACGGGATGCCCAGGCCGAGTGAGAAGACCCCCAGCAGGACCGCCCCCTGTTCGGGGCTCGCGTTGCCGGCCGAGAGCGCGAGGATCGCCGCGAGGGTGGGGCCCACGCACGGGGTCCAGCCGATCGCGAACGCCACCCCGGCCAGCACGGGCGTCACCGGCCCGAGGCGCTCGTGCATGTGGAACCGCCGCTCGCGGTACACGGCCATCGGCAGCCGCACCCCGGCGAAGATGATGAACCCGCCCGCCACGATCTCCAGGCTCCGCCGGTTGGTGAGCAGGACGTCGCCGAACCAGGCGGCGCCCGCGCCGAGCCCGATGAACATGGTGGCGAACCCGGTGATGAAGAGCAGGGTCGAGACCACCACCCGCCTGGTCTGCACTCCGAGCTCGTCGAAGGTCATCCCACAGACGAACGACAGGTAGCCGGGGACCAGCGGGAACACGCAGGGCGACAGGAAGGTCACGAACCCGGCCGCGAACGCGGCCAGGAACGCGGTGGGGCCGAACTCGATCACGATGCGGTGATCCGGTCGACGGCCTCCTCGAAGCCGGCGGCGTCGGTCGCTCCGACGATGCGGGCGATCTCCCGGTGCTCGCTGTCCAGGAACAGCGTGGTCGGGGTGCCCTGCAGGCCGAGGTTGAATGCGATCTCGCCGGACCGGTCCTCGATGCTGGGGAATGACCAGCCGTGCTTGGCGTAGAAGCCCTTCGCGCCCGCGGGGTCGTCGCGGTAGTTGAGGCCCACGAAGTGGACGTCCGTGCGGGCGGCGGCGACCTTGGACAGGTGCGGGCCCTCCTCGTTGCAGCCGGGGCACCAGGAGGCCCAGATGGCCAGGACCACCGGCTTGCCCGTGAACTGCTCGAGCGTCACGCGCTTGCCGGTGATCGGGTCGGTGCCGGAGATGCGGATGGGGTTGCCGGTGCCCTTGAGCTTCGGACCGGACGCGGGGGGTGCCTCTGCGGCGCGGGCCTGCGAGCGGGTGCCCTCCGGCGCCTCCGCCGTCGTCTCGGCCGCCGGGAGATTCGCCCGGGCCGGGCCGGTGTCGCCCGCGGCGAACACGCCGGCGATGATCACACCGGCGAACACCACGGATCCCGCGGCGATCACCAGCAGCCGCTTCCGGGATCCGCGGGCCGCGTCGTCGGGTCGGTCGGTCATGTGCGCTCCCTGGTGTCGGTCAGCGTGAGGATGCGGGATCAGCTCCGGGCGAGGACGGCGTCCTCGGGACCCATTCCGGAGGGGGTGATGGCCATGCGGGTCCAGCGCTCCTGGGCGGAGGCGGTGAGGTCGACGATGCAGGTGCCGTCCTTGCCCGGGCCGAACGATCCGACCCGGACGGCGCCGGAGGCCGTGATGAACCACAGGTCGAACGAGCGCGGGCCGTCCATCGGCAGGCCGCGCACGTCGACTCGCACCACGCGCATGACCCCGGAGGGACGCCCCAGGGTCACGGTGGCCTCCACGTTCCGGGCCACCGGCTGCAGCGCGACCGTCCGCTGGGCGACGAACCGGTCGGGCGCCGGCGCGGGCACGGGGTCCGGCCGCATCAGGACCAGCGCCAGGGCCGCGATGGATGCGGCGGCGGCGATGCCGACGCCCATGGGCACCAGCCGGCGCCGCAGGCGACTCACGGGCCGCCGCGGCTCCGCGGACGGGATCGCGAGCACCCGGGCCTGCAGCGCGCCGAGGGGAGCGCCGCGCGTCTCGCGCGCGTCCTCGAGTGCGGCGGCGACGCGTTCCAGCCGGGCCAGGCGCGCGGCGCAGACCGGGCAGTCGCCGACGTGGGCGAGGAGTTCCGCGTCGGCGGGGCCGGTGGCGCGCAGGCCCACCAGCGTGGGGAGCAGGGGATACGCCTGGTCGTGGTTCACCGGGGCGCCTCCAGGTCCGCGAGCCTGCCGAGCGCACGACGGATGCGTGTCTTGACGGTGCCGAGGGGTTCGCCGGTGCGCTTGGCGATCTGGCCATGGGACAGGTCGTCGAAGAAGGCGAGCTGGATCACGGCGAGCTCATCGGGCGGGAGGTGGGTGAGGGCGGCCTCCACCCAGAAGCGGTCGGCCACCCGCTGCTCGTGACCCTCGACGGACTCCGGGGCGTGGTCGGCCAGGTCCTCCGAGGGCCGCCGGGTGCGCGCGACGTTGCGCGCCGCGTTGCGGGCGACGGTGAGGATCCATGCCGGCGCGGCGCCGCGTCCGGGGTCGAACTGGGCCGCCCGGCGCCAGATGCGGGTGAACGCCTCCTG
>LNFL01000176.1 GCA_001464275.1 Actinobacteria bacterium Ga0077560
GCCGCGCCGCTCACCGGACTCGGGCGGTGGCGCCGTCACCCGCCGGCTGCGCCACCGCCCGGGAACACCCATTCGGTGGGAGGATGGCCGGATGACCGATCTCACTGGCCGCGTCGCCCTCGTCACCGGGGCGAGTCGCGGCATCGGGGCCGCACTGGCCCACATGCTCCACGCGGCCGGTGCCGGCGTGGGGCTCATCTCCAGGTCCGGTGACGACCTGGGACTCGACGGCGCGCTCGGCGTGGCGTGCGACGTGCGCGACGCCACGGCGGTGGACGCCGCCACGGCCGCGGTGGTGGAGCGCTTCGGCCGGCTCGACATCCTGGTGGTGAACGCCGGGGTGGGCACCTACGGGCCGTTCCTGGACTTCCCGGCGGACGATCTCGAAGAGATCATCGACGTCAACGTGAAGGGCGCGCTGTACGCGGTGCGGGCGGCGCTGCCGCATCTGCTGCGCAGCGACGCGGCCGACGTGGTGATGGTGGCCTCCGAGGCGGGGCGCCGCGGGTTCCCGGGTGAGGCGGTCTACTGCGCCAGCAAGTTCGCCCAGGTGGGCTTCATGCGGGCCCTCGACGGCGAGCTGCGCGAGAAGGGCGTGCGCTGCACGAACCTGTGCCCGGGTGGCGTGGCCACCGACTTCGCGATGGGACGCGGCCGGAAGCCGGGGGACACCGACGGCATGATGACCGCCGAGGAGGTTGCCGACCTGGCGATGTACGTCATGACCCGGCCGCGCGGCATGCGCATCCTGGAGTGCGCGCTGCGCCCCATGATCGAGGCGTCATGGGGGTGAGGCTGGGGATTCTCTCCACCGCCGCGATCAACGACCTGATCCTGCCGGCGGCACAGGCCGCGGGGATCCCGGTGGTGGCGGTGGCCAGCCGCGACGCCGCGCGCGCCGAGATGTACGCGGCGGCCCACGGCATCACGCGGGGGCACGGCTCGTACCAGGCGCTGCTGGACGACCCCGAGGTCGATCTGGTCTACATCTCCGCACCGAACTCCCAGCACGTCGAGTGGACGCTGCGGGCGATTGCGGCGGGCAAGCACGTGCTCGTCGAGAAGCCCTTCACCCGCAGCGTCGAGGAGGCGCGGGCGGCCGCCGCCGCCGCCGAGGCCGCCGGCGTCCTCCTCTCCGAGGCGTTCATGTGGCGCCACCACCCCCAGACCCGCGCGCTCGTGAACCTCGTGCGCGACGGCGTGATCGGCCGCGTGCAGCTCGTGCGCGCGTCGTTCGCGTTCGAGCTGGAGGGCCTGCGCGGCGCAGACGACACGCGCTTTGACCCCGCCCTGGACGGCGGGAGCCTCATGGACGTGGGGTGCTACTGCCTCAGCGCCATCCGGCTCATCGCCGGTGAGCCGGAGCGGGTCCACGCCGAGCGTCGGGTCGGTCGCTCCGGCGTGGACCTCACCCTCGCGGCGACGCTGCGGATGCCGGGGGACGTGATCGGCCAGTTCGACTGCGGCTTCGCCACGCCGCACCGCGACGAGCTCGAGGTGGTGGGCAGCGAGGGCAGCCTCTACGTCGACGATCCGTGGCACGCCAGGAAGCCCGGCATCGAGGTGCGCGCCGCCGACGGTGCCCGATCGGTGGTGGAGATCCCCACAGAGGACTCCTACCGCCTGCAGCTGGAGAACATGGCGGCGGCGATCGCCGGGACCGAGCCGCTGCGCGTCGACACCGCCGACCTGCTGTGCCAGGCGCGTGCCCTGGAGGCGGTCCACCGGGCGGCTGTGGAGGGCGCCACGGTGGTCCCGCCTCCGGTGGGTTGATCGGGGCGTCCGTCCTCACCCGCCGGGGTGCGGGATACTGGGGCTTCGGGCCGCGTGAACGGAGGAGCGGATGGCCGAAGCGGTGATCGCCGGGGCGGTGCGGACGCCCATCGGGAGCTTCATGGGGACCCTGTCGTCGGTGCATGCGACCGACCTGGGCGCCATCGCCGTGCGCGAGGCGCTCTCGCGTGCCGGCGTGCCGGCCGCCGAGGTGGGCGAGGTCATCCTCGGAAACTGCCTGTCGGCGGGCCTGGGGCAGGGTGTGGCGCGCCAGGTGGCGCTGAAGGCCGGGGTGCCGGACTCGGTCCCCGCGACCGCGGTCAACCAGCTGTGCGGCTCCGGTCTGCGCGCGGTGGCGGTCGCTGCCCAGCAGGTGCTGCTGGGTGACGCCGAGGTGGTGGTGGCCGGCGGCACCGAGAGCATGAGCGGCGCCCCCTACCTGCTGCCCAAGGCCCGCGCCGGCTACCGGATGGGCAACGGCGAGATCCTCGACTCGATGATCAGCGACGGGCTGCAGTGCAGCATCGAGAACGTCCACATGGGCGTCACGGCCGAGAACGTCGCCGCGCAGCTGGAGATCAGCCGCGCCGACCAGGACGCGTTCGCGCTGGAGAGCCAGCGGCGCACGGCCGAGGCCGTTCGCGCCGGGCGGTTCGACGCGGAGATCGTCCCCGTGCCGGTCGCCCAGCGGCGGGGGGATCCCGTGCAGGTGACCGCCGACGAGCACCCTCGGACGGGCACGACCATCGAGGACCTGGCCAAGCTGCGTCCCGCGTTCCAGGCCGACGGCACGGTCACCGCAGGCAACGCCAGCGGCATCAACGACGGCGCGGCGGCGGTGGTGGTGCTCAGCCGGGAGGCCGCCGATCGTCTGGGCGTGACGCCGCAGGCCATCATCCGGGGTTGGGCCACCGCCGGCGTGCCCCCTCGCGTGATGGGCCTGGGGCCGGTGAAGGCGGTTCCCCTGGCGCTGGCAAAGGCCGGCGTGGAGCTTGGTGACATCGACCTGATCGAGCTCAACGAGGCGTTCGCCGCCCAGAGCCTCGCCGTCATCCGCGAGCTGGGGATGGATCCCGGGCGCACCAACGTCAACGGCGGGGCGATCGCGCTGGGGCACCCGGTGGGCGCCTCCGGCGCGCGGGTGCTCACCACCCTGCTGCACGAGATGGCGCGCCGAGAGGTGCGGCTGGGCCTGGCGACGCTGTGCATCGGCGGTGGCCAGGGCATCGCGATGGTCGTGGAGCGGGTCTGATGCTCGCCGTCGGGGACAGCGCCAGCCGCACCAAGCTCGTCACGCAGGACGACATCGACGCCTTCGCCCGCATCTCGGGCGACGAGAACCCCGCGCACTCCGACAACGAGTGGTCACGGGCGTCGCGCTTCGCCGGGCCCATCGCCCACGGCATCCTCAGCGCCGGGCTGGTGAGCGCGGTGATCGGGATGGACCTGCCGGGTCCCGGGACGATCTACGTGAGCCAGACGCTGGAATTCACGGCTCCGGTCCGTCCGGGTGACGAGGTGACCGCCACCGTCACGGTGCTGGAGCTCCAGCCGCGGCGCCGGGTGCTGCTGGAGACCGTCGCGGAGGCGGGCGGGCAGGTCGTGCTGCGCGGCGAGGCGGTGGTCATCCCGCCACGCGAGGCGTGAGCCCGGTCGTCGCCCCGCCCCCGGCGCCGGTCGTGGCGCCCAGCCCGGTGGTGTTCGGCCGCACGACCGTCCGCATCGGCCCCCGCACCGCACGCATCCAGGCCGTGGTGGACGGACGTGACCGCCTGGCCGTCCCCGTGGCGCGCGGGCCCCGGCGCGTGCAGCTGGAGCTGCCCACCGGCCGGTGGAACCTCCGGGTCCGGGCGGTCGGTCCCGGCGGGGTGCGGCTGTCCGCCGCGCAGGTGGTGTGGGTGCTGCCGTCCAGCGGCGCACGGCTGGGCACCACGCGCGGCCGCCTGGATCGGCGCCTGCAGGCCGATCTGGTGGCGCTCACGGGGCGCCTCCCGGCGATCTCCGGCGTGTACGCCCAGCACCTGATCACCGGCTGCGGGGCGGGCGTGAACGCCGGGGCGCAGTTCCCCACGGCCAGCGTGCTGAAGGCCGGGATCCTGCTCGACGCGGTCCGGCGCCCGGCCGGCGCCCCCGCGTCGCTGCTCGACCAGATGATCATCGACTCCAACGACCGCGCGGCGAACCAGGTGCTGGCGATCCAGGGGGGAGGGGACGGCGTCGCCGGCTCGGCCCGCGTGACCGAGACGCTGCGCGCCATCGGCCTGCAGCAGGCGCTGGTGCGGCGGCCGTACATCATCGAGGAGACGGCGGGCCGGCCCATTCCCGTGGAGACCACGGCGCAGCCCGCCCTGTTCACGAACTTCATCGGCAGCCCGTTCGAGCTGGCCCGGATGTTCGTGGTCATCCACCGCGGCGCCCTCGGCGGCGGTGCGCTGCGCACCCTCGGCGTCCCGGCCGTCCGCGTGCGCGCCGAGATCAGCTGGCGGCTGCTGGAGGTGCGGGACCGCACCAAGCTCGCCCAGGCGCTGCCTCCGGGTGTGCCGCTGTTGCACAAGACCGGCTACACCGAGCAGGTCAAGCACGACGTGGGGGTGGTCTACACCCGCTCGGGCCCGGTCGTGGTGGCGGCGATGACCTGGAGCGCCGTCGGCGTCTCGGACGCCACCGGCGACGGCTTCATCGCCGAGGTCGGCCGGGCTGTCCTGAAGCGGCTGAGCGGCGGCGGGCGGTGCTGAGGGCTGTCAGCCGCACCTGACGTTCGCGGGCCGCAACGTCAGGTGGGACGGACGTTGGCGGGTATGAATGTGCGGCACAGCGGACGTTCTCGGCGCGCTCAGCCGGCGCAGGGCACCTGGGCCGGCGCCGGGGCCGGCGGGGTCGTGCCCGCCGAGGCCGCCCGCGCGGGAGCGTTGAGGGGCACCAACTCGCCGCCGGTGGCGAACAGCGTGCCGCCGTGCATCTCGATCACCGTGTCGCCCGCGTAGAACAGCTGGATCTCGGGGCCATCCCCGAAGGAGATCTCGTCGCCGTCGCGCGGCACCTCGACCGCGGCGACCGTCGCCTCCAGAAGCGTGAAGACGTCGCGGTCCCCCCCCAGCGTCTCCCGCCGTACGGCGATCTCCGCGACCAGGGGCAGCGGGCGCATGCACGAGGGGCCCACCACGAGCGTCAGGTGGTGCTGACACCCCTCGGGGGTGCAGCCGCCGTAGGTGAGGCGGACCGCGTCAAGCCCCTGCAGCGGGTTTGCCGAGGGGGCGCGCAACCGGGTGACACGCTGAAGCGTCCCGAACTCCGCCTGGTACGCCTCGGAGGCGCCGTAGAGCGGGAAGCCGTCAAAGGAGGCGACATCGGAGGGCTCGATGTCGTCGGGGCCGCGGGCGCCGAAGAATGCGGCGATGTCGCCGGAACGGGCGGCATCCACCTCCACGGCGGCCGACAGGGTCGCCTTCGCCTCGTTCTCGGCGGCCAACCGGTGACGGGTGAGGAACGCCGTCATCACGATGGCCACCAGGGTGGCGACGGCGAGGATGGTCTTCGTCGAGTTCGTCATCAGCTCACCGGGATCTGCACGCTCCAGCGTGCGACACGGCTCACCGGATCACGGCGGGTGAGCCGGACGATCAGGTCCTCGCCGCGCTGGGCACGGTACTCGCCGGCCGTGACGCCGAAGGCGTCATCCCATCGCGCGGCGGGTGGCAGCGGGCCGCGGGCGATCCGCCGGGCGGCCACCTCCGCCAGGCCCCGGGTGCGGAATCGGCGCACCGTTCCGGGGGAGCCGTCCGCGCGGAGGGCGACGAGCCGGCGGCTGCCGAGCACGTACGCCCGGTCCCGGCCATGGACGAACAGCACGCCGCGCAGGGCGGGGCGGATCGTGTGGCGCACCACCCGGTCCCCGCGAAGGATCCCGACGCCGCCATCCCAGGCCACCAGCACCCGGCCGCGGTCCACGGTGATGGCCTGCAGCACGTGGTGCCCGTCCGCCGGCCAGGCATCCACGGCCGGTGACCGCACTCCGGTGGCGGGATCGAAACGGTGGATGAGGTTGCCCTGGGCCACCCACACCGCACCCGGGGCCACGACGATCGCCGGCGGCGAGCACTCCCCGCAGGCCTGGCCGGATCGGTCCGGCTCGGTGGCGTGCGCCCAGACCAGGCCGCCGGCGACGAACGCGGCGATGCCACCCAGGATGGCGGTGGCGAGGGGATCGGGGCGCCTCACCCCGCCGACCCTAGCGGCTGCGTCCCCGCGCGAAGTGCTGGCCCGGCGGCACGGCCTCCCGGGCGCGTGCCGCCTCCTCCACCGAGCGGTCCGGCGGCGGGGCGACGCGCTCCATGCGTTCGGCCACCACGTTGATGTTGCGGTCCCGGCGCTCCAGCCGCCCCCACACCATCACCAGCGGCTCGGCGCGCACCAGGGCCCGGTGCCGCTCGTAGGTCTCCGGGTGGATGACGATGTTGGACATGCCGGTCTCGTCCTCCAGCAGCATGAACACGATGCCGTTCGCCGTGGCTGGCCGCTGCCGGGCGGTGACCATGCCGGCCACCAGCACCCGGGCGCCGTTTCGCAGCTCCTTCAGGTCTCGGGCGGTGCGGGTCTCGGCGGGCAGGTGCGGCCGGACGATGGCCATCATGTGCCAGCCGGCCGACAGGCCCATCGTCTCGTAGTCGGTCACCACCCGCTCGAAGCGGTCCGGCTCGGCCAGCGGCGGGGCCTCCGCGGCCGGGATCGGCAATGCCAGCTGGGTGTGGCCGGGATGCCGCACCGGGCGGCTCACGGTGGCCAGCTGCCACAGCATCCGGCGGCGCGGCTCGCCGAACACGTCGCACGCCCCCGCCCGGACCAGCTGCGAGAGCTGCTCGCGGCGCATCTCCGACCGGGCCGCCAGGTCGGCCAGGTCACGGAACGGACCGGCATCCTCACGCTCGGTCACCAGCCGGGCCGCGGCGTCCGCGCGGACCTGGCGGATGTAGCCCAGCCCGATCCGCACGGCGCCGTCGTCCTGCACGGTGCAGGTCGCCATCCCCAGGTTCACGCACGGGCCCACCACCCGCACCCCCCGGCGCTGGGCGTCGCGCACCAGGCTGGCCGGGGGATAGAAACCCATGGGCTGGGCGTTCAGCAGCGCGGCCAGGAACTCCGCGGGGTGGTACCGGCGCAGCCACGCGCTCTGGTAGGCGAGCACCGCGAACGCCGCCGAATGGGCCTTGGGGAAGCCGAAGTTCGAGAACCCGATGAGCTTGGTGAACACCAGCCGGATCGTCTCGTCGTCCACGCCGCGGGCCCGGGCGCCGTCCCGGAACTCGGCCCACAGCCGCAGCATGGCGTCGCGGCTGCGCTTGCGGCTCATCGCCCGGCGCAGCGCCTCCGCCTGACCCGGGCTGAACCCGGCGAGCGCCATGGCCACCTCCAGCACCTGCTCCTGGAACACCACCACGCCCAGCGTCTCGCGCAGCACCGGCGCCAGCAGCGGATGGTCGTAGGGCGGCTCGAAGTCCGGGTTCTCACGCCTGGCGCGGCGGTGCTTGACGTACGGGTGGACCGCGCCGCCCGACACCGGCCCGGGACGGATGAGCGCCACCTGCACCGTCAGGTCGTCCAGGTCCTGCGGCCGGGTCTGCAGCAGGCTCTGCATCTGGGCCCGGCTCTCGATCTGGAAGGTGCCGACGGTGTCGGCGTCCTGGATCTCGGCGAACACCTCGCGGTCGGTGAAGTCGATGCGCGACAGGTCCACCGTCTCGCCGCGGGTGCGGGCGATGAGGTCGATGCACTCCTCCACCGCCGACAGCATCCCCAGCCCCAGCAGGTCGATCTTCACGAACCCCGCGTCGGCGCAGGAGTCCTTGTCCCACTGGCACAGCTGCCGCCCCGGGAACGCGGCGGGCACCACCGGCACCATCTCCACCAGCGGCTGGGCGCTCACCACCATGCCGCCCGAATGCTGCGACAGGTGCCGCGGCAGCCCGGCGGCCTCCCCGGCCAGGAACATCAGCGCCCGCCAGCGCGGAGACCGCAGCTTGGCCTCCCCGTCGGGCAGCCGCAGCATCTCCTCCTCGAGCATCTTGGGGCTCGACCAGCCGTCCGACATCCGCACCAGGCGCTCCAGGTCGGCCTCGGGCAGCGCCAGCGCGCCGCCGAGCTCCCGGATGGCCATGCGGATGCGGAACGTGGGGAACGCCGCCACCAGCGCCGCGTGCTCGCCGCCGTACCGGCGCACGATCTCCTCGATGAGCTTCTCCCGCACGTCCCGGGGGAAGTCCAGGTCGATGTCCGGCACCGAGGCCATGTCGCGGTTCAGGAACCGCCCCAGGAACAGGTTGTTCGCCACCGGGTCGATGTGCGACAGACCGGTGAGGTAACAGACGATCGAGCCCACCGACGACCCGCGCCCGCGGCCGGGCGGGAGGTTCCGCCGGGCCGAGCCGGCGGGGCGCACCGTGAGCGCCACCTCCCGGGCCAGCTCCAGGATGTCGCGGTGCAGCAGGAAGAACCCGGCCAGACCGTGGTGCGCGATGAGCGCCAGCTCCTCGTCCAACCGCCGCCGCGCCTCCTCGCGCTTGGCGGCGTTCGGGTACCGGGTGCCCAGCAGGTGGACGCACAGGTCGCCGAGCGCCCGCTGGGCGGTCTGGCCGGGGTGGCCCGCCACGAAGTCCGGGAACCGGTACCCCAGGTCGCGCGTGAGGTCGAAGCCGCAGCGCTCGGCGATCTCCGCGGTCGCCGCGACCGCCTCCGGGATCTCCGCGAACGGCCGCGCCATGTCGTCGGGCGCGGCGAGCACCGCCGCCCGGTTCCCGCGCCGCACCTCCTCCGACCCGTCGAGGGTCCGCCGGTGCCGGGCCGCCACGAACGCGTCCTGCAGGTAGGCGCGGCGCGGGTGGTGGGCGTGGACGTTGCCGGTGGCGACCACCGGCAGCCCCGCCTCCCGGGCCAGCTCGCGCAGGTCGCGCACCAGCGTCCGGTCGCCGCGCAGCAGCGGTCGCTGCAGCTCAACGTGCACGGCGTCCGGGTCGAACCACTCCCGCAGCCGGGCGAGCCACGCGAGCGCCTCCGGGCGGCGGCCGTCGCGCACCAGCCGCGGCACCAGGCCGTCCCGCGCGCAGCCGGTGAGGCACACCAGGCCCTCCGCGTGGGCACGCAGGGCGGGCGGCGGCAGGGCGGGCGGCAGGGCACGCCGGTCGCGCGTGTCGCGGGTGCCGGCGTGGGCGATGGTGATGAGCCGGCACAGGTTCGCGTACCCGCGCTGGGTGGCGGCCAACAGCGTCAGATGGCTGCCGTCGGTGAGGGTGACCTCGCAGCCGGTGATGGGACGCAGCCCCGCGCCACGGGCCGCGTGGGCGAACGCCAGCGAGCCGCACAGCCCGTCGTGGTCGGTGAGCGCCATCGCCCGGTGCCCCAGCGACGCGGCCGTCTCGGCGAGCTCCTCCGGGCTGGAGGCGCCGTCCAGGAAACTGAAGGCGGAGTGGGCGTGGAGTTCGACGTAACCGGAGGACACGAACACATGTTCGCATACCCCGGGCGGTTCACCGGCCTCGGATCAGGCGGTGATCCAGGGCTTCCGGTTCCCGACCCCGGCCACCAGGAGCTCTGGCACCGTGACGAACCGCATGTGGCCGGACATCTCGGTGAGGATCACCTCCACGGCGTCCAGCACCGCGTCCCGGTTCTCGGCGCCCTCCACCATGGGGTCCCAAATGGCGTCGTGCAGGACCACGATGGCCCCGGGCGTCAGCGCCGCCCGCAACCGGGCGGTCAGCGCCGCGGGTGATTGCGGCAGCCAGTCCTCCAGGTGGGCGCTCCACGCCACGCAGTCGTGATCCATGCGATGGACGTCCATGCGGGAGCTCACGCTCTGCCTGCCCTGCGGAGGGCGGAACAGCCGGACGCCGCCGAACGGCGCGATGGCCTCTGCGCACCGGCGGATCTCCTCCCGGCGGGACTCGCCGGTCACGTCGGTCATGCGCGGGTGGCTCCAGGTGTGGTTGGCCAGCACGTGGCCTTCCTGGGTGATCCGGGCCGTGACCCCGGGGTGCTCGGCGACCCGTTCGCCGATCACGAAGAACGTCGCGCGCGCGTCGTGACGGCGCAGGATGTCCAGCAGCCGCGGCGTGTACTCCGGGTGCGGGCCGTCGTCGAAGGTGAGCGCCACGACCGGCTCGCCGGTGTCCACCGACACGAGGGTTCCGAGCCGCCGAACGCGTGAGGCGGTCGCCACCCGTCCCAGCGCGATGGGGGCCGCCGCGAGGTGCAGCACGGTCCTCAACATGGCGTTGACATGGCCGGCACGCCCGGATCGTATGTTTCGGCGCTTTGCAGGGCACCTCCCCGAACGGGCAGTCAGGCCATGCCCAGTGCGCGGGCCGCGGCCGCCGCCCCAGCGGCCAGCACGACCGTAACGAGGAACGGCGCACGGCGCCACACCGCCACCCCCGCCACGGCGATCCCCACCACGCGCGCGTCGAGCACCAGCTCACGGCCTCCGTCGAAGGTCGTCACCGCCACCAGCGCCGCCAGCAGCGCGGCGGGCAGCGGCGCCAGCAGCGCGTTCACGGCGGCCGGGAGCGTCCGGCCGCCCAGCAGCACCGGCCCGGCGGCCTTCAGCGCATACGTGCCGGCGGCCAGCAGCAGGATCGCCGCCCAGGTCATGCGCGCCGCTCGGTGAGGATGCCGGCGGCGACCCCGAGGGCACCCAGCGTGATGGGGATGCCCGGCGGCGCGACCGGCACGGCGACCAGCGCGATGGCCGCCCCCGCGAGGGCCGCCGCCAGGGTGGAACGGCGCCGCAGCATGGGCATCAGCAGCGCCACGAAGGCGGCCGGGAACACCGCGTCGAGCCCGAACCGGCGGGGGTCGCCCACGGCCGACCCGGCCAGGGCCCCCGCGACGGTCGCCGCGTTCCAGAAGCCGAACACCGCCAGGCCGGTCAGCCAGAACGCCGCCCGGGCGCGGGCGGGCTCCCGCTCGGCCATCGCCAGCGCCGTCGACTCGTCGATGATCAACTGGGCGCCCAGCAGCCGGTGCGACCACCGTGCGCCGATCACCGGCGCCAGCGCGGCGCCGAACGCCAGGCAGCGGGTGTTCAGCAGCAGCCCGGTCAGGACCACCGCGGGCAGGGCGGCGCCCGCCGCCGCGGCGGTCACCGCGGCGTACTGGGCCGACCCGGTGAACACCAGCAGCGACATGGCCGACGCCTGGGGCACCGACAGCCCGGCGGACGCCGCCAGCACGCCGAACGAGAAGCCGAAGACCCCGACGGCCAGGCCCAGGCCCACGGCGGGGCCCAGCAGCGAGCGTTCCACGGTGCGCATCGGGGCGGTATCAGAGCAGTTCCGGCTCGCGCCGGGGCGGCGATACGCTCACCGGCATGCGTCGCTCGCGCACCCTGCTGATGTTCGCCGTGATGCTGCTCACCGGAGCCGCCGCGGTCGCCTCCGCCCTCATCGCCGGGCAGCACGCCGCCTGGCTCGGGACGGCGGTGAAGGTGGGGCAGGAGCACGTGATGGCCCCCATCGCCTCGCTGCCAGCGCTGGCGGTGGGGTACTGGGTGATGTACCGGATCTGGCGGGCCGAGTCCCGCCGGGCCTACGAGGCGGCGTCCCGGGGGCCGGGTCTCGCAGGCCGCGATACGGAACCCTGATCCCGCCCATTCGCCATCCGTATCGTGGGTGAGACGGTGCCGCGGGTCACCGAAGGCGCGGGATCCGCTCCATCGGCCCGGACTGCGGCCCGGACCGGCGGCGGAGGCGTCCTGTACAACTTGCATCCGTGACGACGAACATCGAACACACCCGGCTGACCCACCTCCAGCGCCTGGAGGCCGAGAGCATCCACATCATGCGGGAGGCGGTCGCCGAGTCCGAGCGCCCCGTGATGCTCTACAGCATCGGCAAGGACAGCACGGTGATGCTGCACCTGGCGCGCAAGGCGTTCCACCCCGCGCCGCTGCCGTTCCCGCTGCTTCGCATCGACACCACCTGGGAGCGCATGGCCGAGGAGATCGGGTTCGAGTTCATCACCTACGTGAACCCCGAGTGCGTCGAGAAGGGCATCAACCCCTTCGACCACGGGTCGTCCCTGCACACCGACATGTGGAAGACCGAGGGCCTCAAGCAGGCGCTCGACCACTACCGGTTCGACCTGGCGTTCGGCGGGGCGCGGCGCGACGAGGAGAAGTCGCGCGCCAAGGAGCGGGTCTTCTCGCTGCGCTCGGCGCAGCACCAGTGGGACCCCAAGCAGCAGCGGCCGGAGCTGTGGCGCATCTACAACGGCCGCAAGGGGCCCGGTGAGAGCGTGCGCGTGTTCCCGCTCTCGAACTGGACCGAGCTCGACGTGTGGCAGTACATCTGGCTGGAGAACATCGAGATCGTGCCGCTGTACTTCGCGGCCCCGCGGCCGGTGGTGGAGCGCGAGGGCAACCTCATCATGGTCGAGGACGACCGGATGCGCCTGCTCCCCGGCGAGACCCCCGAGACGCGCAGCGTCCGGTTCCGCACCCTCGGCTGCTACCCGCTCACCGGGGCGATCGAGAGCACCGCGGACAACCTCACCGCGATCATCCGGGAGATGCTGCTCACCACCTCCTCGGAGCGGCAGGGACGCATGATCGACCACGACCAGGACGGGTCGATGGAGAAGAAGAAGCAGGAGGGCTACTTCTAGTGGCGCACTCCTCGGAGCTCATCGCGAAGGACATCGATGAGTACCTCCACCAGCACCAGCACAAGAGCCTGCTGCGGTTCATCGCCTGCGGCAGCGTGGACGACGGCAAGTCGACCCTCATCGGCCGGCTGCTCTACGAGTCCCAGTTGGTCTTCGACGACCACCTCGCGGCGCTGGAGGCCGATTCCAAGCGGGTGGGCACCCAGGGCGGCGACCTGGACTTCGCCCTCCTGCTCGACGGGCTCACCGCGGAGCGCGAGCAGGGCATCACCATCGACGTCGCCTACCGCTTCTTCTCCACCGAGCGCCGCAAGTTCATCGTGGCCGACACGCCGGGTCACGAGCAGTACACGCGCAACATGGTCACGGGGGCGTCGACCGCCGACCTCGCGGTGATCCTCGTCGACGCGCGGAAGGGACTGCTCACCCAGACCCGCCGCCACAGCTACCTGGTGTCGCTCATCGGCGTGCACCGGATCGTGCTGGCCGTGAACAAGATGGACCTCATGGGCTACGACCGCGACGTCTTCGACGCGATCGAGGCCGAGTACCGGGAGTTCGCCGCCAGGCTGGGGCTCACCGACATCACCTGCATCCCGATGTCCGCGCTGCGTGGCGACAACATCACCGAGCCGAGCCCGAACACGCCGTGGTACACGGGCCCCACCTTCATGGAGCACATCGAGACGGTGGAGCTCGAGGACCTGGCCCACACCAGGCCGATGCGGCTGCCGGTGCAGTGGGTGAACCGCCCGGACCTCGACTTCCGCGGCTTCGCGGGCACCGTCGTGAGCGGCACGCTGCGCGCCGGCCAGCGCGTGCGGATCCTGCCGTCGGGCACCGAGAGCACCGTCGCCCGGATCGTCACGTTCGACGGCGACCTGGAGGAGGCCATCGCCCACCAGGCCGTCACGGTCACGCTGGCCGACGAGGTGGACGTGAGCCGCGGCGACGTCATCTGCGAGGCCCGTGAGCCGGCCGGCGTGGCCGACCAGTTCGAGGCCCACGTGGTGTGGATGCACGAGCAGGAGATGCTCCCGGGCCGGCCGTACCTGCTCAAGACCGGCACCCGCACCGTGGGTGCCACGTTCTCGGCGCCCAAGTACCGCGTGAACGTCAACACGCTGGAACACCAGGCCGCGCCGACGCTCGGGCTCAACGAGATCGGCGTCTGCAACGTCGCGCTGGATCGCGCCGTGCCGTTCGACCCGTACACCGAGAACCGCGACACCGGCGGGTTCATCGTCATCGACCGGATGACGAACAACACGGTGGCCGCCGGGCTGCTGCACTTCGCGCTGCGCCGGGCGGAGAACATCCACTGGCACGCCGTGGACGTCACCAAGGAGTCCCGGGCGCAGCTCAACGGCCACGGCCCGGCCATGGTGTGGTTCACGGGCCTGTCCGGGTCCGGCAAGTCCACGATCGCGAACCTGCTCGAGAAGCGCCTGCACGCGCTGGGCGTGCGGACCTACCTGCTCGACGGCGACAACGTCCGCCACGGCCTCAACCGGGACCTGGGCTTCACCGACGCCGACCGCGTGGAGAACATCCGCCGGGTCGCCGAGGTGGGCCGGCTCATGGTGGACGCCGGGCTCGTGGTGCTGGCGTCCTTCATCTCGCCGTTCGCCGCGGAGCGGCGGATGGCGCGGGAGATGCTGGAGCCGGGCGAGTTCTGCGAGGTGTTCGTGGACGCCCCGCTGCAGGTCGCCGAGCAGCGCGACCCGAAGGGCCTCTACGCAAAGGCCCGGCGCGGGGAGCTGCCGAACTTCACCGGGATCGACTCGCCGTACGAGGCGCCGGAGTCGCCCGAGGTGCACGTGAACACCGCCGAGCAGGACCCCGGCCAGGCGGTGGACCTGGTGCTGAACCACCTGCGCGCGGCCGGGGTGCTTCCGGCCTGACGCTCGTCCGGGGCCGCGGGGCGGGCACCCGAAGGCGCTAGCGTCATCCCCGAGAGGGGGATGCCATGAAGCGGTGTCCGGTGGCATGGTCGGTGATGGTGGTCGGGGCGGCGCTGCTGACGGGCGGCTGCGGAGACGACGCCGCCGCGCCGGCGGTTCCCACCGCGGAGCGCCTGGCGTCCGCGCTGGTCACGGTGGACGATCAGCCCGGCGAGTGGACCGTGAACACGCCTCCCGACGGGGCCGGCATCCCGGCGTCGGGCGTGGTCCCGGCGGACCTGCAAGACGCGCTGCCGGGGGTCGAGCTGTGCGACCGGGCGAGCGCAGCTTCGCGCGCCGCCGCCGACGGGCTGCGCTGGAAGGCGTTCCGGCAGCTGGACCTCACCGAGACGGATCCCGTCGACCCGCCCGCGGACCGGACGGGCCGCATGGTGTTCGTGCAGGAGTTCCTGACCTCGGGCACGCCGGATGAGGCCGCCATCACCTTCGGGCTGCTCCGCGATGGCATGCGGGCCTGCCTGGGGGCCCTGCCCGCGGGGGAGGAGGGGCCGGGCACGGCCAGATCCATGGCGCTGCCCGCGGTGGGCGACGAGCGCTACGGCGTGCTGGTGACCATGCGGGAGGCGGGCGGCTGGGCCGAGTGGCGCCTGCACAACGCGCTGGTGCGCCGGGGTGGCGTGCTGATGCTGATGGACGTCGTCGAGATCCGGGCCGGGGTGCGGCCCGCGTACTCGGTGCAGGACGTCGGCGCGTTCGTCACGAGGGCCGTGGACCGGCTGCCGCCGCCCGCCTGACCGGCCCCTCAGGGTCACGATAGCGCGGGGGTGGGGGCTTGCCGCAAGCGGCCTCCACCTGATGCCATGCCCGCCTCGCGGCCCCCACGGGCCGGGAACCGCACGAGGGGGTGGGGGATGCACGAGGTGGTGATCGCCGGCGGTGGCCCGACCGGGCTGATGCTGGCCGCCGAGCTGGCGCTGGCCGGGGTGGACACGGTGATCGTGGAGCGACGCACCGACGGGGCGCTCGACGGGTCGCGGGCGGGCGGCCTGCTGTCCCGGACCCTGGAGGTCCTCGACATGCGGGGCGTGGCCGAGCGGTTCGTCCGTGAGGGCACCACCCACCCGGTGCAGGGGTTCGCGACGATGATGCTCCCCATCGCGGACTTCCCCACCCGCCACAACCACATCCTGGGGCTGTGGCAGGGGCACATCGAGCGCATCCTCGGCCAGTGGGTGCGGGAGCTCGGGGTGCCGGTGCTGGCCGGACGCGAGGTGCGCGGGTTCGCCCAGGACCACGACGGCGTGGACGTTGCGCTGTCGGACGGCACGGCCCTGCGCGCCGCGTATCTGGTGGGCTGCGACGGCGGGCGCAGCACGGTGCGCAGGGCCGCCGGGATCGCCTTCGAGGGCGTCGACGCCACCACCAGCTGGCTCATCGCCGAGGCCCGCATCGACGAGCCGCCGCTCGGGGTGCGATGGGACGAGGCCGGCATGCACGCCATCGGCCCGGCCGACGGGGGCGCCAACCGCATCGTCCTCACCGAGCGCGGCCTGCCGTCGGGCACTCCGGACATCGGCGTGCTGCGGGAGGCGCTCGCCGGCGTGTACGGCAGCGACCTGGGGGTGCGCGAGGCCACCTGGATCTCGCGGTTCACCGACATGACGCGCCAGGCCGCCGAGTACCGCCGCGGCCGGGTGCTGCTGGCCGGGGACGCCGCGCACGTGCATCCACCGCACGGCGGGCAGGGCCTGAACACCGGCGTGCAGGACGCCGTGAACCTGTGCGCGGCACCTCGCCCGAGGCGCTGCTCGACACCTACCACGCGGAACGGCACCCGGTGGGCGCCCGCGTGCTGCACAACACGATGGCGCAGGTCGCGCTGAGCCGCGGCGGCGACCGCCACCGGGCGCTGCGGGAGCTCATGGGCGAGCTGCTGGCCATGGACGAACCGCGACGGCGCATCGCGGGGATGCTCTCCGGGCTGGACATCCGCTACGAGCCGGGGGAGGGGCACCCGGTGCTGGGCAGGCGGATACCCGACCTGGACCTGCGCACCCACGCCGGCCCGGTTCGGATGTTCACGCTGCTGCACGAGGCCCGCCCGGTGCTGCTGAACCTCGTCGACGAGCCGGGCGTGGACCCGCTCGGGCCGTGGGCGGACCGCGTGCGGCGGGTCGACGCGCGGTGCGACGCCGCGTGGGAGCTGCCGGTGATCGGCGAGGTCCCCGCGCCGCCGGCGGTGCTCATCCGTCCCGACGGGCACGTGGCCTGGGCCGGCGGCCTGGACGACCCGGGCCTGCCTGACGCGCTGGAGACCTGGTTCGGGCCGGGGGCGCCTCAGCCGTAGAGGTCGCCCTGCAGGTACTTCAGACCCGTGTCGCACGCAACCGTCACGACGTTCCGGCCGGTGCCGAGCTCGGCGGCGAGTTGCAGCGCGCCCACCACGTTGAGGCCCGTGGAGGTCCCGGCGAAGACCCCCTCCTCCCGCGCCAGGCGGCGGGCCATGGCGCGGGCGTGCCTCTCGTCGACGGCCCGGACCTCGTCGTGGCCGCCCAGGGCGAGCAGCGGCGGCACGAACCCCACGCCGAGGCCCTCGACGTGGTGGGCCCCGCCGGCCCCGGTCGAGATGACCGGGGAGCCGCCGGGCTCCAGCGCCACGATGCGCGCCGAGCTCCCGGCCTCCCGCAGCGCCCTGGCGACGCCCATCAGCATCCCGGCGGTGCCGACCCCGCCGCAGAACGCGTCGACCGGTCCGGGGAGCTGCTCCAGCAGTTCGTCACCGATGCGTCGGTACCCCTCCACCGAGTCGGTGTTGTTGAACTGATCGGTCCAGTGCGCGCCCTCGGTGTCGCGGATGCGCTCGGCCTCGGCGATGAGCCGGGGCAGCAGGCCCGGGGTGATCATGCCGCCCTCGGAGGGGATCACGGTGAGGTGGGCGCCGAGGGCCTCCATGGTGCGGAGCTTCTCGACCGCGAAGGCGTCGGAGGTGACGATGCGCAGCGGATATCCCTTCACCGCGCAGACGAACGCCAGCGAGGAGCCGGTGCTGCCGCCGGTGTACTCCACCACCGTCATGCCGGGCCGCAGATCGCCGCGCCGTTCGGCGCCCTCGATCATGGCGAGCGCCATGCGGTCCTTGTAGGAGCCCGTGGGGTTCGCGAGCTCGAACTTCAGCCAGACCTGCGCGGAACCGTCCGGGACCACGCGGGCGAGCCGGACCAGGGGTGTGCCGCCGATCGCCCCCAACACGCCGTTGTGATGCGGGTCATCCACGTGGCACCCCCATGGCGAGGATACCCCGGCCGGGTCATCCGTAGTCGAACCACTCCCCGGCGCGCAGGTCGTGGAACGCGGTCACCACGCGCCCCGGCTCCACCAGCAGCTCGAAGAAGTGGCGCTCCACCGGGTCCCCGGTCCACCAGCGGTCCTGCACGAGCCACTCGTCGCGCACGGCGATGACGAGCCGGCGACGGCCCCCGGGCTCGATGAGCGCGTGGGGGACGCCGCCGGGGCCGCAGATCATGCGGACCGGTCGGGGAGCTGCGAGGTATCGAAGGGAACCAGTGCCCATCGACGCTCCGGGAGTCGCGACCAGGGTTCGAGCTCGACCAGCCGCAGCAGGGCGTCGTCGCCCACCGCCGCGCGGACCTGCCGCACCGCCTCACCGGTGCGGCGCACGCGCTCGCGGCGCCCCGCGCGCTCCAGCGTGAGCTGCCGGCCGCCGGGCGGGCCGGAGGCGTCGCCGAGCACGGCGAGCGAGGTGACCGGCCCGGTGATGTGCGCGAGCTGCGGGATGGCGGCGAGCTCCAGCCGCCCGGTGTCGGTGGTGGCCTCCCGCAGTGGCACGTCGTGGGTCCACGACCCGCCGTCCGACAGTCGGACGCGCAGCCGCAGCGCGCGCAGGGCGGTGCCGCGTCCCCGCGCGCCGGTGGCGATCTCGCCCAGCAGGAGCCGGGCGGCGGCCTGCAGCACCGGCAGCGATCCCACCGGCTCCGGGAACCGGTAGCGGGCCTCCAGCGGATCCGGCACCCGCCGGGGGCGCAGCGGCCGGTCCTCCTCGCCGCGCGCCAGCCGCCACGCCGAGATGCCGTCGAATCCCAGCCACTCCAGCGCGGAGGCCCGGGGCAGGGCGGCGAGCGCGCCGACGGTCCGCACCCCCAGGTCGCGCAGCTGGGCCGCGCGCTTGGCGTCGATGGGGAGGCGGTCCACCGGCAGCGGCGCCAGGAACTCGCGCACCTCGCCGGCGGGGATCACCAAGGGCCGCCGCGGCGAGGCCTGGCGGGCGGCCTGCAGCGCCGCGAACCGGCCGGGGGCGACGCCGACCCGTCCGTCGGCGCCAACCGGCAGCGCGGCACGGGCGCGCCGCACCACGCCGTCCAGCCCGCCGTGCAGGCGCTCCAGCCCCGTCGCGGAGAAACACGCGACACCGGGCTCCACGGGCTCGACCGCCGCGCCGATGTCCTCCAGACGCGACAGCAGCCGCTCGTCGGCATCCGCGACGGCATCGGGATCCGGCGTCACCAGCACCAGCTCCGGGCATCGCGCCATGGCCTCGCCCACGCGCAGGCCGGGACGCACCCCGCGATCCCATGCGGTCGGGGTGCAGGGGCCCACGACCTGCGGCGCACCCGGCGCCGGGCCCAGCGCGACGGGCTCGCCGAGGGGCTGGCGGGCGCCGAGCATGGCGACCAGCAGCGGGAACCGGGGGAGGAGGACGGCGACGATCATACGAACGTATGTTCGATCATCGTCGGGGTGGGGTCAAGCGCGGCGGCCCACCCGGACGTCGGGTTGTCGCCCGCCGATCATGACCTAGGATTCACGACGTGGAAGACGTCATTCGCGACCTCGGCTACGTGGGGCTGTTCGCCCTGCTGCTCGCCGAGAACCTCTTCCCACCCATCCCCTCCGAGGCGATCCTCCCGCTCGCCGGCTTCCTCGCCGGCCAGGGGGAGCTCAACGTGGTGCTGGCGATCGCGGTGTCCACCGCCGGGTCCCTCGCGGGCGCGCTCATCCTCTACGCGCTGGGCCACCGCGGTGGACGGGCGCTCATCCTCCGGCACGGCCGGTTGCTGCGCCTGGAGCCCGAGCACCTGGAGCGCAGTGAGGCGTGGTTCCGCCGCCGCGGCGACTGGGTCGTGCTGCTCGCCCGCTGCGTCCCGCTGCTGCGATCCGCCGTCTCGGTCCCCGCCGGCACGCTGCGCATGCCCATCCTGCGCTTCACCGTCCTCACCACCATCGGCAGCGCCATCTGGAACACCGCGCTCATCGGCGCGGGCTGGTTGCTCGGCAACGAGTGGGACGCCATCTCGGGGGCCGTGGGAGCGGCCTCCCGGGTCATCCTGGTGGTCGTCGTGGCGCTCATCGCGGCGCTCGGGGTGTGGTGGTGGCGTCGCCGGCCTCGTCCCGGCGCGGAGCACTAGGCCGCCGCGGTCACCCGGTTCCGGCCGCCGTGCTTGGCGGCGTACAGCGCCGCGTCGCTCGCCCGGTAGAGCGCGTTCGCGTCGCGCACGGTCTCGGAGACCGTCGCGCTGCCCACGCTCACGGTCACCCCCGGCACCGACGCGGCCACCGTCGCCCGCAGCTTGTCGGCCACCAGGGGCGCGGCCTCACGGTCGCATCCGGCCAGCACCACCACGAACTCGTCGCCGCCCAGCCGGGCGACCGTGTCGACCGCCCGCAGCGATTCCCGGAGGCACGCGGCCACATCGCACAGTGCCCGGTCCCCGCCCGCGTGGCCCAGCCGGTCGTTGATCTCCTTGAAGCGGTCGAGGTCCAGGGTGAGGATGGTCACCGGCTCGCGGTCGCGCTCGTACCGCAGCAGCGCGGAGGTCACCGCCATCTCCAGCGCCCGGCGGTTCGGCAGGCCCGTCAGCTGGTCCTCCAGCGCCTGCGCCTCCAGCGCGCGCACCAGCACCCCCACGCGACGCCGCAGCTGGCGGATCACCAGGGCGGTCATGACGGCCACCAGCACCATCCCGGTGAGGTCCGTCAGGCCACGCCATCCGGGGAGGATCGTGAGCACCACCATCGCCTCGCCGGCCATCGCGGTGATCAGCATCGCGATCGTCTGCGGGAGGTTGAGGTACAGGGCGGCGTAGAGCACCGGCCACAGCAGGAACAGCTGGGAGCCGGTCGTGGCGTCGGATGTCGCGATGTTCGAGCTCGCCACGGTCGCCACGGCCAGGAAGGGCGCGATCACCCACCAGCGCGGCGGGATGTGGTCGCGGAATCGCAGCATCGCCAGCGAGCACGCGATGCAGACCGCGAACACCACGAGGGCGCCCCCGACCGCGCCCCCGGCGAGCTCCGGTACGACGATCGACATCAGCACCCCGTACAGCCCGCCGGAGCCGAACATCACGGCGAGGACCCACGCCGCGCCGTGCGCGTCGGAGGGTGGCTCGAACAGTGCGCGGCGGACGGACATACACCAGGGGTATCGGCCCGCGGCGTCGGTCGATGAGCGCGGCTCCAGGCTTTGCCCGGTCCCTGGTGTCAACTCTGGGTCGACGCCGCCGAAAGGTGGGCATGCCCGTGCCCACGGCTCCATCCGACGTCGCCCGCATCCAGATCCGGGTGGCCGACCCGAAGGCCCTCACCGCACTCGCGCGCGCCGCGGATCGCGCCGGAATGCAGGTCGTTCCCGGCGGAACCGGTCCGGCACCGCACATCGTGGTCACCCAGTGGCCCCCGGCCGACGGGGTGACGGGCCTGCTCGACCTGCGCGACCGCCCGGAGCTGCTCGCTCTCGTGCCCGCCGGCGACACCGCGGCGGCCGAGGATGCGCTGGACGCCGGCGCCGGCGACTGCCTCATGCTGCCCTTGAGGGCCGCCGAGGTGGAGATGCGCCTCGCGGCGGCGTTGCGCCGCGTGCGGGAGCGCACGTCCCTCGCCGACACCGCCGCCCTCGTGGACGCACTTCCGACGGGCGTGGCCATGCTGGCCGCCGACGGGCGCATCGCCCAGGTGAACCCGGCGATGGAGCGCGTGACCGGGCTGCCGGCGGCGGCTCTGCTGGGCATGAGCATCGGCCGGGACCCGCTGCTGGGGCCCGACACCGACGCCGTCGCCGACGTCTTCCGGCGGGCACGCGCCGCGGGATCAGCCGACGCCGACCTCACGCTCAGGTCGCCCGGGGCCCCGGCGCAGCCGGTCACCGCCCGGGTCGCCGCCAGCCGCGACGACACGGGCACCGTCACCGGCTATCTGCTCACGCTCCGTCCGCCCACCGAGAACGAGCGCACCCACGCCGCCCTGGGGCGCATCGCCGCGACGGCGCCGTCCGAGCCGGTGGCCGCCGTGTTCGCACGCCTGACGCGCGAGGCGGCCCAGCTCACCGGCGCCCACGCCGCCGCCCTCATGCGCAACGAGCCCGAGGGGCAGTGCGTGGTGGGCGGGGTGCGCGCCGAGCTGCCGGTGGGGGCCGTGGTGGCGGCCGACGCCCGCGTCGCGCGTGAGCGCGTCCTGCGCTGCCGGGGCGGGGAGGCGCACGTGGCCATCCCGCTCACCGTCGGCGGGCGCGACTGGGGCCAGCTGGTGGTGGTGGCCACCACCACCGCCCGCGGTGAGACGATCCGCACCCTGGAGCGGTTCGCCCGCGTCGCCGGGCTCGCGCTGGCGGATGCCGACGCCCGTGACGGCCGTGGCGACCCCGGGCGCGATCCGCTGACCGGCCTTCCGGGGCACAGCGCCTTCTTCACCCGGCTCAGCACCGCGGCCGCGTCGTCCCGCGCGGGGCGCCGGCCGCTGACCCTGGTGCTCATGGATGTGGACCGCCTGAAGCGGCTCAACGAGGAACACGGCCATGCCGTGGGTGACGCGGTGGTGGCCGAGCTCTCACGCCGGCTGGTCGCCTCGGCGCGAGACGGCGACTTCGTCGCACGGATCGGCGGCGACGAGTTCGCCTGGCTGATGGAGGGGGCCGATGCGGCCACCGCCATGGGGGCCGCCTACCGCCTCCGTCGTCACATCGCCGAGCACCCCCTGGAGGGGGTCGGGCTGGTCACCGCGTCGTTCGGCATCGCGCAGCTCGGTGGCGGCTCCGGTGCCGCCGAGACGCCGGGGGACATGCAGCGCAACGCGGAGCTGGCGGTCCAGTTCGCCAAGCTCAACGGCCGCAACGAGTGCGTGGCCTGGTCGTTCGAGGTGGCCGAGCAGGTGTACGCCCGCCGCGCCGACATGCCGGCCGAGACCCCCAGCCTGCGCGCGATGCGCGCCCTCGCATGGGCCGTGGACTCCAGGGATCCCAACACCTACGAGCACTCCGAGCGGGTGGCGAACCTCGCCGTACGCATCGCGACCGCGCTGGGATGGACCAACGAGCGCTGCATCCAGCTCCGTGAGGCCGGCATCGTGCACGACGTGGGCAAGATCGCCGTGCCCGACGCGATCCTGCTGAAGGACGGCCGGCTCACCGACGAGGAGATGGACGTGATGAAGCGCCACCCCGAGGTGGGCGCCGAGATCGTCGCCGACGTCCTCTCCGCCGACCAGGCCGAGTGGGTGCGCGGCCACCACGAGCGCTGGGACGGCGGCGGCTACCCGGATGGCCTCGCCGGTGAGCAGATCCCGGAGGAGGCCCGTGTGCTGGCGCTGGCCGACGCGTTCGACGTGATGCGCTCCGCGCGCACCTACAAGGAGGCCCGGGACCTCGCCTGGGCGCTGAACGAGGCCCGGGCGAGCTCGGGCAGCCAGTTCTGGCCGGCCGCCGTCGAGGCGCTGGAGGATCTGGTGCGGGAGGGGGTCATCACCGACGACCCCGAGCCCGTCCGCGCCACACGGGGACTGCCCGCGACCTCGGCGGCCGCGGGCTGATCCCGGCGTCGGGCTACGCCCGGGGGTTGCCCCAGGCGTCGTCGTGCACGAGCGTCCGCCACGGGCGCTTGATGGCCTTCAGCCGCGGTGGGAGGCCCACCGGGAACTCGGTGGGGTAGCCCAGCGGGGTCACGACCGGCACGCGGACCTCGTCCGGCAGGC
>LNFL01000177.1 GCA_001464275.1 Actinobacteria bacterium Ga0077560
CAGCTCCCCGGCGAGGGTGGTGAACGGGGCGCCGGCCAGGGCCACGGGCAGGGAGTTGTACTCGACGTTGAAGCGGTCGAGCTCCACCGCCATGCGCGGCACGTCGCAGTCGGCGAGGACCTCCGCGTTGCGCATGAGCGGCCGGCCGGCGCCATCGACGAGCGACAGCTCGAG
Source organism: Actinobacteria bacterium Ga0077560 (assembly GCA_001464275.1). Classification (GTDB taxonomy): domain Bacteria; phylum Actinomycetota; class Thermoleophilia; order Miltoncostaeales; family Miltoncostaeaceae. Next base: position 175 of record LNFL01000177.1, read on the forward strand.
CTCCATGCCGATGCGCAGGGGCCCGCGGCCGAATCCGGGGCGGGCGAGCACCTCGCGCAGTGCCGCCAGGCACGCGTGCAGGCGGGCGACGAACCGCAGCTCGTCCTCCCGGGTGAAGCTGTCGCGTGCGATCTCGAGCCCCATCCGGGCGCGAGACTACCCCGGCCGGGGTCCGCTCAACCAGCCTCGGGCGGCGCGGGGGCCGCGTGGGCGGCGGTGGCGGCCTGGTGCTCGGCGGTGACGAGCCGGGCGAGGACCGCGACGATCATGGGATCCAGCTGGGTGCCGGCCACGGACCGCAGCTCCGCCATGGCCACGTGGAAGGACATGGCCTCCCGGTAGCTGCGCGAGCTGGTCATGGCATGCCAGGTGTCGCACGCGGCGACGATCCGCGACTCCACCGGGATGGCGTCGCCCGCGAGACCGTCCGGGTAGCCGGTGCCGTCCCAGCGCTCGTGGTGCGCGCGCACGACGCGTCCCACGTCGCTCATGATGCCGCCGACGGTGTCGAGCATCCGCTGGCCCTCGACGGTGTGGGTCTTGATGATCTCCCACTCCTCGGCGTCGAGCGGACCGCGCTTGTTGATGATGTCCTTGGGGATCGCAACCTTGCCGACGTCGTGCAGCAGCGCGCCGAACTCGACGCGGCGGCGATGGGCGCCCTGCAGGCCGATGGCGTCGGCGACGGCCAGGGCCAGGGCCACCACGCTCTTGCAGTGCTCCCCGGTGTACTCGTCGTCGGACTCGATGACGTCGCCCAGGACCATCGCCGTGCCGCGGTAGGCGTTGCTGAGCTCCACCAGCTGCTCCAGGCGCTGGCGCCGCTCCGAGGCGAACGCGTGCAGCAGGCCCAGGAGCGGCAGCACCAGCAGGAGCGCCCAGGTGCGGTGCTCCACGGCGATCGCCAGGGCGAACCCGACGGGAGCGAGCGCGATGTCCACCACGTAGACCCATTCGCTCTCGCGCAGCTGCTCGCGGATGCTGGGGCCGCCGAGGAACGACTCGCGCGCGACCGCGGCGGTGATGTCGCAGAGGATCTGGGCGCCCAGCGCGGCCAGCAGCATCGGCACGTCGGGTGTGTGGGCCACCAGCGGCCCGGCCAGCCCGAACACGAGCGCGGGTCCCACGCTGAACCAGGCGTTGGGCAGCGCGAGCAGGATCCGGTCGGGCGCGGCCCGCCGGCGCAGCACCTCGGGGATGCCGCCCGCGCAGAGCCCCGCGGCGGTCACGAGCGGAAAGAGGCCGGCCGGCACGAGGAAGAGCACCGGCACCGCCACCAGCATGATCGGCACCGTGTAGCCGCTGGGGATCGCGAAGCGCACGTGGGCGGCCACGGCCATCATCACGACGGCCAGCGCGAGCTCCCACCAGTGCGGGAAGGGGTCGGTGGGCAGCACCACCGCCAGCACGCCCGCGACGGCCAGGAACGCGGCGCCGGCCACGGCCTCGACCCGCCGCTCGGCACGCGTCATCGGCTCCGCGTCACGTCCGAGGGCCTCCGCCAGGCGGTCCTCGTCGGTGGAGCGCAGACGCGCAGGAGCCTCGCTGGCACCCGTTCCGGCCATACCTGGAATGTCGCCAGACCCCCGCACCGCCTTGAGGACGGGGGCTGGGCACATCCTCTAGAGGCGGTGGGCATGTCGTCGCCCCGGTCGATCAAACCCGTGCACGCCCCTCGACCCGGAGCACCCATGACCAAGGTCCGCACCGCACTCGTCGCCTCCGCCGCGGCCCTCGTGGCCGTCGCGCCGTCGGCGGTCGCCGCCAAGAGCGCGGCGGTGGGCACCTGCACGGTGCCGGTGCTGGCGCAGGTCTTCGCCCCCTGGGGCGACGCCAACCTCTACGGCCTCGCGCCGGGCGGTGACTTCGAGACGACGGGCAACGGGTGGACGAGCACCGGCGCCGCCGGGATCGTCCGCGACGCCGAGAACAGCCTGGGCGGCCGCGACCGCTGGGCCGCCGAGATCGGCCGCGGCGTCACCCTCACCAGCACGCCCGTGTGCGTGAACAAGGACTTCCCGCTGATCCGGTTCTTCGCATCCGGCACCGCGGGCAGCCTGCGCGTCGACGTCGTGTACCCCGACGGTTCGGTGCGCACCGAGGCCACCCTCCCGGCGACGGGCGGCTGGAGCCTCACCCCCCAGATCAAGATGGCGTCGGGCCAGCTGGGCGTGGCCGACGGACAGCTCACCACGGTCCGCATCCGGATCACCGCCCAGGACGCCAGCTGGCGGATCGACGACGTGTACGTCGACCCGCGCATGCGCTGAGCGCAGTTCGTTCCCGTGTCCAGCCAGGAGCCCACACCCATGACGAAGTCCAATCGGATCGTGTCCCTCGTCGCCGTCGCCGTCCTCGCGATCGGCACCCAGGCGGCCGTCGCCCAGCCGGCGCCCGCGGTGCCAGGCGGAACCACCGTCTCGGCCGCCGGCCTCCAGACGTCCGGCACCGCCAAGGCGGGCCGCACCTCCGCGAAGCCAAAGATGCGCGCCGGCCGCACCTCCGCCAAGCCGAAGATGCGGGCCGGGAAGATCTCGGCGAAGCCGAAGATGCGGGCCGGTCGCACCTCCGCCAAGCCGAAGATGCGGGCGGGGAAGATCTCGGCGAAGCCGAAGATGCGCGCCGGCGGGGCCTCATCCAAGCCCAAGATGCGCTGAGCACCACCGCTTGACCGGTCATGGCGCGCGGGTGCAGACTCCGCGCGCCATGGCGGACGCACGCATCGGGTTCGGGCTCTTCCTCGCCCCGTTCCACGCGGTGGGGGAGAACCCCACCCTCGCGCTCGAGCGCGACCTGGAGCTCATCCGGTGGGTCGACGAGCTGGGCTTCGACGAGGCCTGGGTGGGGGAGCACCACACCACCGGCTGGGAGACGATCGCCTCCCCGGAGATGTTCCTGGCGGTCGCCGCCGAGCGCACCCGGCACATCCGGCTGGGCACCGGGGCGGTGAGCCTGCCCTACCACCATCCGCTGATGGTGGCCGACCGGATCGTGCTGCTCGACCACCTCACCCGTGGCCGCGTCAACTTCGGCGTGGGACCGGGCGGGCACATCAGCGACGCGGTGATGCTGGGCCTCGACCCGGCGACGCTACGCGACCGGATGGCCGAGTCGCTGGAGGTGATCGTGCGCCTCATGACCGACCCCACGCCCCTCACCGTGGAGTCGGAGTGGTTCACCCTCCGCGACGCGGTCCTGCAGCTGCGCCCCTACCAGCGGCCGCACCCGCCGCTGGCGGTCACCAGCCTGGAGTCACCCGCGGGCATGCGCCTCGCCGGGCGGTTCGGCGCCGGCGTGCTCTCGCTCACCACGGCCAAGTCCGCCGGCGGCATCGTGGACCTGCGCAGCCAGTGGGCGCACGCCGAGGAGGCGGCCGGCCAGGCCGGACGTACGGTGCGCCGGGAGGAGTGGCGCCTGGCGATCCCGGTGCACATCGCCGAGACCCGCGCGCAGGCGATCGAGGACGTCCGCGAGGGCGGCGCCCGGCACCTGCTGGAGTACGTGGAGGCCACCACCGGCCGTCCCTGCCCGGTGCCCGGGCCCCCCGAGAAGATCGTGGAGCAGATGGCCGAGTCCGGCTCCTGGGTGGTGGGCACCCCGGACGACCTGGTGGACGTCATCGGGATGCTCACCGAGGCGACCGGCGGGTTCGGGACGGTGCTGCTGTGGGGGCACGAGTGGGCGCCGTGGCCCGCCGTGAAGCGCAGCTACGACCTGATCGCCCGGTACGTCATGCCGCGCGTGCAGGGCAGCCTGGCCGGCATCGAGTCCTCGAACGCGGTGGCGCGGGCCCAGGCGGCCCGGCTGCACGAGCTGCGCGCCGACGCCACCGCCCGCGCGAAGCGGGCCGCGGGGGTCCCGCCGGCTACTTGAAGCGGCCCCCGCGCTGCAGGACCTCGATGCGGTAGCCGTCGGGGTCCGAGACGAAGAAGTACCGGCCGGTGAAATCACCCCGGCTCAGCTCCTTGAGCGGATCCGGGTTGAGCCCGGCCGCGGTGAAGCGGGCGTGCTCGGCGGCCAGGTCGTCCACGCTGAACGCCATGTGCCCGTAGCCGTTGCCCAGGTCGTAGGGCTGCTCGGTGCCCTGATTGACGGTGAGCTCCAGCTCGAACTCGCTCTCGCCGTTGGAGAGGTAGATCAGCGAGAAGCTGTCGAAGTCGATGCGCTGCGCGATCTCCAGGCCGAAGGCCTCACGGTAGAACGCCAGCGACCGCTCCTCGTCGAGGACGCGGATCATCGAGTGGATGGCCTTCGCCATGGGGACCCCCGGAGACGTGGACGACGCACG
>LNFL01000178.1 GCA_001464275.1 Actinobacteria bacterium Ga0077560
ATCACCCCGCTGTCGCAGGCCGCCCGGGAGCGGATGACCCCGTCGGTGTGGCGGCCCGGCTGCCCCGTCGCCCTGGGCCGGCTCCGGGCGGTGCTGGTGACCCACCGGGACTTCCGCGGGCGCGCCCGCCGGGGTGTGATCGTGGTGCACCGGGACGTGGCGGCCGACGTGCTGTCGGTCTTCCGGCGGCTCTACGACGCCGGGTTCCCCATCCGGCGCATCCGGCCCATCGAGGCCTACGGGGGCGACGACTTCGCCTCCATCGAGGCCGACAACACCAGCGCCTTCAACTGCCGGGCGGTCACGGGCGGAAGCCGCTGGTCGCAGCACGCCTACGGGCGGGCCATCGACATCAACCCGATCGAGAACCCCTACATCTCGCGCGGGCGCACCTCGCACCGGGCGAGCGAGCCGTACCTGGACCGCACGCGGGTGCGGCCCGGGATGGCGGTGGAGGGCGGCGTGCTGGTGGCAGCGTTCGACGCGGTGGGCTGGAGCTGGGGCGGCCGGTGGCGGGAGCCGCTCGACACCCAGCACTTCTCGGCCTCCGGGGGCTGACGGCCCCGAACAGACGTGAGCCCCGGGTCCGTCCCCTGACGGGGCCGAGCCTCGGGGCTCACTGATCATGGAAGCTCACTCCACCTCAGTCCGGTGTTGGTCTCCCTATGCAGGGACCCGCCGGTCACCGATGAGAACCGTTGGCCGTCGATCGCTCCAGAGCGGTCGGTCCGTGACGTTCGGATCCGCGCGGGGTTCTGTGCCCCGCCTGCCGTCCGACGGCAATGCGTGCGGACGCTGTGTGCGTTGCGGTCCGGCGTCGCCTTCGATCGCTGGTCGCCGATGGCGGCTCGTCGGTGATGTCGTCAAGGTCCGTTCCTGCACTGACAACGGTACGCCGGTGGTCGCGCGCGTCCATCGGGGTTTATTGCGGATGAGTGTTGCCAGCAGTTGGCACCCGATGCGGCGCCCACGAGACGCGCCGATGTCCATGGCGACGGACGCGCGGACACCGCGCACGAACCCCGACCCGGATGGTCAGATGAAGCTCGCCTCGCTCTCGGTGCTCGCGCTCGGCGCCGGCCTCGCCATCGCCGCCCCCGTGATCGCCTTCGATCCCGCGCCGCCGCTGCCCGAGTGCCCGCCGGCCGTCCAGACCGTGACGGCGCCGTGCCCGGAAGCTCCCGCCCCGCCACAGGACGAGACCACGAAGCCGCCGAAGGGCGACGACGGACCCAAGTTCCCGGGGCTCCTCACGCGCATCCTCGTCGCGGAGGGCGACGTGGTGGAGGTCGACGGCGGGCCCCGCCGCGGCACGCTCCTGCTGGCCGACACCGAGTTCCCGCGGGCGCCCAAGCGGTTCGCCACGCTGCTCGATTCCGGTGACCTGTCGGTGCGCGTGACCGCCCGCACCCGGGTGGTCGACGAGGACGGCGAGCGGATCGGCCTCGACGAGATCGAGCCGGACGACGCCGTGCGGGTGCGCGGCAAGCTCGCTCCGCAGGTGAAGTGGATCGAGGGCGACGATGGCACCGTGACCCCGGTGCTGGTCGCCAAGCGGGTGGTCGTCCTGGACGTCGGCACCGAGGACGAATAGCCCGAGTTCCACGGCTTCGCGAGGGGGTCGCGAAGGAGCGGGGTAGGCTCGTCACCAGTATGGCGAGCCTACCCTCCTCTCGCGTCCCCGAGACGCACCTCGTGCACCGCGCCGCATGGCTGCGCGCGGCGGTGCTGGGCGCCAACGACGGCATCGTGTCCACCGCCAGCCTGGTGCTGGGCGTCGCGGCCGCGGGCGGGTCGCGCGCGGCGATCATCACCGCCGGCGTGGCCGGCCTGGTGGCGGGGGCCATGTCGATGGCCGCCGGCGAGTACGTGTCGGTGAGCAGCCAGCTGGACGTCGAGCGGGCCGATCTGGAGCGCGAGCGCCGGGAGCTGGCCGACGACCCCGATGCCGAGCTGGCCGAGCTCGCCCAGATCTACCGCGGCCGGGGGCTTTCGGAGGAGCTGGCCATGCAGGTGGCCCGGGAGCTCACCGCCGGCGACGCGCTGGCCGTGCACGCCCGCGACGAGCTGGGCATCGACACCGAGGGCCTGTCCAACCCCCTGCAGGCGGCCTGGGCCTCCGCGGTGTCGTTCAGCATCGGCGCGGCCGTCCCCCTGCTGTCCATCTCGCTGATGCCCGCGTCGCTGCGCGTGGTGGGGGCGATCCTCATCACGCTGGTGTCCCTGGTCGCGCTTGGCATCGCGGGGGCGGTGATCGGCGGCGCGCCGCGCGTGCGGGCCGCCCTGCGCGTGGCGACCTGGGGCGCGTTGGCGATGGGCATCACGATGGCCATCGGCGCGCTGGTGGGCACCGCGGTCTGAGCGCCTACCGGGGCCGGCCGAGCTGCCAGCCGGCCTGCTCGAGCCGGAAGCGCTCCTTCGGGTGGACGTGGGGCTCCACCGAGAGCCAGGCCAGGATGTCCCCCTCCGGGGTCCGCAGGTTCTGCGGTGCCACGACATGGGTCACGAACAGGCCGCCGCGCGGGATGCCGGCGGGCACGAGCACGCCGCCCGCGGTGTGGAACCCGGTCTCCCAGCCCCACTCGTCCTGCCGCAGGGCCACGGTGCCGGGCACGGGCGCCTCGAGCGGGTCCACCGCGTCGCGCAGGTGCTCCGGGCACGTCGCCAGGGCCCGTTCGCGCAGGGCGGCGCCCTCGGGGTACCACAGCCACGCGGTGAGGGTGGCGGTGCGGGGACGGCGGCGAAGGGGGAATCTCACCCTTCCGGTATCGGTCAGCGACGCAGCATGGTGAACGATGCGCTCGCCACGTCCCGCAGGCCGTCGCCCAGCAGCACCGCCCGCAGGGTGTACCGGCCGGGCCGCACGTCGGTCGGCAGCCGCACCGCCGCGTCGGCCGGCCCGATGATCGCCCGGATGCGCCGCGGCGCACCGCCCCGGGGGATGAGTTGCACGATGGCCCGGCCCGTACGCTCCACCCGCACGCGCACCGTCGCGCCCGGCCGGAGCCGCGACCCCGGCAGGGTGACGGCGAGGCCGCCGCCCGTGGGCACGCGGGCCTCACCGCCGGCCGGAGGGGACGCCGGCTGCGCCAGGTAGGCGCGGTACTGGGCGAGCCACCGCAGCCCCTCGCCCGCCGACCGCAGGCCCCACACGCCGGGGCCGTTGGCCAGCAGCGCCCGTCCGGCCGCCGTCGCCCGGATCCGGTTCCAGATCTCGGCCTGGTCGGCGCCGGTCTCGGGGCCGCTCATCACGTGCAGCCGGTCGGCGCGGCCCACGGGCCAGCGGGCCTGCCACCCGGTGAGGTCGCGCGCCATCACGTCCCGCGTGAAGGGGCTGGTGTCGCCGTGGTACACGACCACGTAGGTGTGCCCGCCCCGGGCCAGGGTCCGCACGAGCGCGGCGAACCGTGCGGGCAGCGGGTATCTGCGGTCCACGCGGCCCACCTGCGAGACGGTGCCGGGGGACACGTAGAACACCACCCGCTCGGCGTCGGGGCCCAGCAGGTCCAGGGCGCGGTTCAGCACCGCGAGCCGGTCCGGCGTGTACCGCGACGACTCGATCTCGTCGACGGCGACCAGGTCGCCCACGTCGCGCTGCCGCCATTCCGCGCGGATGCGGTTCGCCATCGCCTCGGCGTCCAGCGCCACCAGCTCCCGTCCGCCCACCTTGCCCACCCGTCGTGCGACCGGGTAGCGGGGGTCCTCGGCCGCGGGCGCCTGCCGGTGGGCGTCGCGCAGGCCGGGCACCCCGGCGGCGCCATCGTGGATGGCGTGCGCCGGCTCGGACGCGCTGTAGACGATCACCGGTCCGGCGAGGGCGGGGACGGCCGCGAGCAGGGCGGTGAGGACCGCGAGCACGATCCCGCGGGGAAGGGTGAGGGAGGGCATGGCCGGTGACGCTAGCCAGCCGCCCGCGGCGCGGGCCACTCCGGCGGGTGCCGCCCGACATCGGACGCGCCGCACACGCAGGATTGACGTACTTCCGGCCCCGATGTGCCGATCAGCGCACGACGACGCGGGCGGTCACCCGCTGCCGCCCGCCGATGCCGGCGGACGTGGCGACCACGGTGTACGTGGCCGGCGCCAGCCCGGCGGGCATCGGGACCCTCCGGGCGCGGATGGGCCCGCGAACGGCGATCACCTGGCGGGAGGCGCCGTTGCCGAGCTGCAGGCGCACCACCACGCGGTTGCCGCGTGCCACGCCCAGCACCACGGCCCCGGGCCGCGCGACCATGCGCACCGCCGGCGCGCGCCGCACGTTCACGGGCACCTGGGCCACGTCCCTGAGCCCGTCCCCCAGCAGCGTCACCCGCACGCGGTAGCGGCCGGAGACGAGGTCGCGCGGGAGCCGCACGGTGAGGTCCACCGGATCGGTCACCGCGATGGCCCGCAGCCCGCGGCTGCGGCCGTCGGGGAGGATGAGCTGCACCACCGCCCGCCCCTCGCGGCCCAGCCGGATCACCATCGGCGAACCGGGCGTGACCACGGACTCGGGCTCCGGGAACACCAGGCCGCCGCCCTCCGGCACCTTCTCGTCGCCCCCGGGCGGCACGGCGTCCGGGCGCTGCAGCCACCCCCGGTACCCGGCGAGCCACCGGGTGCCCTCACCGGCGCTCTGCAGGCCGTACACGGCGGGACCGGAGGCCAGCAGCGTGCGGCCGGCGGCGCTGGCCCGCAGCCGGTTCCAGATCTCGGCCTGCGTGGCACCGGTCTCCCGGCCGGTCACCACGTGCAGCCGGTGCAGCTCACCCTCCGGCCACCGGGCGACCCACCCGGTGAGCTCGCGGGCCATCTCGGAGCGGTCGAACGGCGAATAGTCGCCGTGGTAGAGCTGCAGGTAGGTGTGGCCCCCCGCCGCGAGCGCGTCGCGCAGCAGCGCCAGCCGCGGCTCGAGGGGAAGCCGCCGGTCCACGCGGCCGATCTGCTGCACCGTGCTGGGGGCCGCGTAGAAGATCACGCGCTGCGCGTCGGGGCCCAGCAACTCCATCGCCCGCGCCAGGTTGCGGGACTGGGCGGGGCCGTACTGGGCCGCCCGGATCTCGTCGACGCCCACCAGGTCACCCACACCGGGCTCGTCCCATGCGGCGCGGATCTCGGCCGCCATCCGCTCGGGGGTGAGCGACGACAGCGCCACGCCGGAGACCTTGCCCACCCGCCGCTCCAGCGGGAAGCGCGCGAAGTCCTCGGCCGCGGGGGCCTGGCGGTAGGCGCCGGTGAGGCCCGGGATCGCGTCGGTCCCGTCCACGATCGCCTCCGCGGCGGGGCCCGGCGTGTAGACGAGCACCAGGGGTTCGGCGGCGGATGCCGTGGATGCGATCAGCGCGCAGCCGAGCGCGAGGAGGAGTGCGCGGGGGGACACCGGCGGGAGCTTCCTACGCCGACCCGCGACGGCGCAACCGGGTCGGGGACTTGCGCGCGGCGGCGGCGCGTGAGAATCAACGTCCATGGACGCGTTCAGCACCGAGGCGCTGGCCCGCCCCGACCCGCCGAGGGTCGCGGCGATGGCGTCGGACGGCGCCAACATGCGGTTCGCCCGGCACGCGCAGCTGCTGCAGCGATGGCCGGTGACGCCGGAGCCCTGGGCGCGCGCCGTGGAGGAGAAGCGGATCGCGTCGGTGGACCGCACGCCCGGGGCGGCGACGTTCGGCCGCTGATCGCGACGGTGTTCGGTTTTCCGCACTGCGGAGGCCCCCGGGGGCGCGCATAGGATCCGCGCCATGACCCACTCGCAGCAGCATCACACCGGGCGGATGCCCGACGGACCGTTCGCCCGCCTCGGCCGCTGGAGCGGCCGTCACCGGCGCCCGGTGATCATCGTGTGGCTGATCCTCTTCGGCCTGCTCGCCGCCTTCGCCGGCCAGCTGGAGAAGCAGCTCAAGCCCGGCGGATTCGAGATCGCCGGCGCCACCTCCGAGGAGGCCCGCCTCATCGTGAAGCGGGAGTTCACGGACGCGTTCCCCACCAGCGTCACGGTGGTCGTGTCGAGTGACTCCGCGAAGCCCGGCCAGCCGGCGTTCGACGCCGTCGTCCAGCGGGCCGCCGACGACGTGTCGGCCGTGAAGCCCCTGGTGGGCGCGGTGATCACCCCGGCGCAGGACCCCTCGCTGGCCTTCGCCGACGGCGGGGTCGCGTTGATCCAGGTGGGGCTCACCCGGAACGTCGACGACGCCCTGAAGGACATCAAGGACGTCATCGACGCGGCGGAGGAGGCCCAGACCGACGCGGTGCAGGTCGGCGTCACCGGCGGCCCCGCGGTCTTCGAGGACTTCAACCAGGTCAACAAGGAGGACCTGGTCGTCTCCGAGATGATCCAGGTGCCGTTCCTGCTGCTGTGCCTGGTCATCTTCTTCGGGTCGGTCATCGCCGCGGGCGTACCGATCGGGGCGACGATCATCACGATCGCCACGACCCTCGGCGGGCTCTACTTCCTCGCGCAGGTGCTGGACCTCTCGATCTACGTCCAGAACGTGGTGCTGCTGATCGGCATCGGCGTGGGGATCGACTATGCCCTCTTCGTCGCCAGCCGGTTCAGGGAGGAGATCCGCGCGGGCAGGGATGTCCTCGACGCCGCCGCCGTGACCGGCGCGACCGCCGGCAAGGCCATCTTCTTCAGCGGCCTCACGGTCGCCGTGGCCCTCGCCGGCATGTTCGCCGTGGGCGTGCCGTTGTTCACCGGGTTCGCGATCGGGACGATCGCCGTGGTCTTCATGGCCGTCGCGGTGGGGCTCACCTTCACGCCGGCCCTCCTGACCGCCCTCGGGCCCAAGCTCTTCACATTGGACCTGCGCCGGGCCTTCCTGCGCCGGATGGGCCGCACGCCGCGCCCGCCCGTCGAGGAACTCGTGGGCCAGGGCTTCTGGGTGCGGTGGGCCAACTGGGTGATGAAGCGCCCGTGGCCGGTCATCGTGGTGACCACCCTCGTCCTGCTGGCCCTCGCCGCGCCGGCGCTGAACATGAAGACCGGCTCCAGCGGCATCACCGCGCTCCCGTCCGACACGCCCTCCCGTGAGGCCCTGGCGCAGATCGAGCGCGTCGCCGGCCCCGGGGCCGCGTCGGCCCTGCAGGTGGTGGTCACCGGTCTCCCGGCCGACCGGGCCGCCTCAGGCGCGCCCCTGGGCGAGCTGGCGCGCGAGATCGCGGACGACCCCGCCGTGGTGTCGGTGGGTCCCGCCCCGCAGTACTCCCAGGACGGCCGCACCGCGATCATCACCGTGATCCCGCGCGGCGGAGACGACAGCGACGACGCCCAGGACCTGGTGGGCCGCATCGAGGACGCCTACGTCCCCGCGGTGGCCGCGCTCGACGGCCTGCAGGTGGAGATCGGCGGCGGCGCGAGCCAGAACCGGGACTTCACCGACAAGACCGCCGGCAACCTGCCCCTGGTCATCGGCCTCGTCATGGTCCTGACCTTCCTCGTGCTGGTGGTGCTGTTCCGCAGCATCCTGCTGCCGCTGAAGGCGGTGGTGATGACCCTGCTGTCGGTGCTGGCCTCGTACGGGGTGCTGACGCTGGTGTTCCAGGAGGGGTGGCTGGACAGCCTCCTCGGCTTCGAGCACCTGGGGCACGTGACCAGCTGGGTCCCGGCCTTCCTGTTCTCGATCCTGTTCGGGCTCTCGATGGACTACGAGGTGTTCCTGATGTCGCGCATCCGGGAGCACCGGGACCGCGGCGCCAGCGACACCGAGGCGGTCGCGGCGGGCCTGGCCCGCACCGGCCGCATCATCAGCGCGGCGGCGACGATCATGGTGATCGTGTTCATCTCGTTCCTCACCAACCGGCTCATCCCGATCAAGGAGCTCGCCGTCGGCCTCGCCGTGGCGGTGTTCCTGGACGCCACGCTGGTGCGGCTGCTGCTGGTGCCGGCGTTCATGCGGATCGCCGGGAAGTGGAACTGGTGGCTGCCCGGGCCGCTCGACCGGATCCTTCCCAGGATCGAGGAGTAGCCGCGGGCTGAACGACCCACGGTGGGTGGGGCGGCACGGTGCCGCCCCACCCACCCGCGGGAGACGGCCTCAGGAGGTCGTGGTCGTCCCCGTGGTGGTGGTCGTGGTGGTGCCGTCGGTCGTGGTGCCGGTCGTCGTGGTGCCGTTGGTGGTCGTGCCGGTCGTGGTGGTGCCGTTGGTCGTGGTGCCGTTCGTGGTGGTGCCGGGCTTCGGCGTCTTCGATGGCTTCGGGCACGCGGTCCGCAGCGCGGCGCGGGCGGCCTTGCGGCCGTCGCGGAGCGCCTGGCGGAGCTGGTCGCGGGTGATGCCCTTCTCCTCGACGATGTCGCGGAGCGAGTCACCGGCCTCGGCGGCGTCCCTGAGCTCCTGCTCGGTCATGCCGAGCAGCGTCAGCAGCGGCGCGATCTGCGCGTCGCGCACGATCTTCCGCAGCGACACCTTGAGCTGCGCCCTGGCGAAGCGCTTGTCGGCGGTCGCCTGGTCGATGCGGCCGGCCGCCACGGCGGCGTCCAGGCGGGCCTTGCGGGCCGCCAGCGCCGGGCTGGTCTCGGTGGTCAGCAGCTGCGTGCCGCTGAGGTTGCACACCGCGGCCTTGTTGGCGCGCTTGTCGCCGTGGTGGCCATGACCGCCACCGTGGCCGAGCGCGATGCCGGTGACCCCGCTGAGCGTGGCCACACCGGCCACGGCGAGCACGGCAAGTCTGTTCTTGGGCACGTATGTCCCTCCCGGTCGTTGGAAACGGTCGCGTGGGGAGTTCGCGGGGAGTATCGGCAGGGGACTGTGGCCACCACACGATGGAGGTGTTCGTGTTTCGTCAACACGGCGTCCCGGAATGCACACATTTCCGGGGTCCGCGATGGGCGGGTCCGAGCCCGGCTCTAGGCTGACCCGGTGCGCGTCCCCCCTCCACCGCCGCTCGGCCGCGGCGTCATCGTCGGCGCCGGCGACCCGGTGCCCGCGCACTGGGCCGGCGCGGACGAGGTGCGCGTGGACGACGCGGTGCTGGCCGCCCCGGGCGAGGCGGTCGCCGTGCTGCACGCGGCGTGGGCCGCACGGCGGCCGGTGGTGGTGCGGCTGCTGGTGGACCCGGCGCGCTTCCGCGACCCGGCATCCCACGCGGTCGAGCCGTGGACGGTCGATCCCGGGCTGGAGATGTGGGGCGACCGGCTGCACTTCCTGGTGTGGGCCAACACCTACGACGCCCGCGAGGGACGCGACCCGGTGTGGTGGTGGGCGCGCAAGGCCGAGCGGGCCGGGGCGTCGCCGGCCGGGGAGGACGGACCGGGCGACGTGGTGCTGCCCGATGGCCGCCACGCCTGGGTGGACGGCGGCCCCCGCGGGCCGCTGCCCGACCTTGGCCTGCCCGTGGTGCACCGGGAGTCCGTGGACGCGGGTCGCCTCAGCGTCGCCCCGGACGGCGAGGAGGAGCCGCCCGCCGAGCTCGCGCCCGACCAGATCGCCGCCGTGCTGCACGGCGCCGGGCCCGCCCGCGTGATCGCCCCGGCCGGATCGGGCAAGACGCGCGTGCTGTCCGAGCGCCTGCGCCAGCTGCTGGGCGCGCGCGGCGTGGAGTCCGAGCTCACGCTCGCGGTGGCCTACAACCGGCGGGCGCAGGCCGAGCTGGAATCGCGCTGCGCCGCGTTCCGGCCGCGCGTGGTCACGCTCAACGCCCTGGGGTACGCGCTGGTGGCCCGCCACCGCGGCACCCGGCCGCCGGTGATGGACGACCGGGACGTGCGGCGGCTGGTCGAGTCGCTGGTGCCCAAGCAGCGGCGCCGGGCGAACACCGACCCCATCGCCCCGTACATGGAGGGGCTGTCCGAGATCCGCCTGGGCCTGCGCGACCCCGCGGAGGTCGAGGAGTCCCGCGACGACGTGGAGGGGCTGGCCGAGGCCTTCGGCCCCTACCGGGAGGCGCTGCGGGAGCGCGGCGCCGTGGACTTCGACGAGCAGGTGTACGCGGCGGTGGAGGCCCTGCTGGCCGACGGCGCGTTCCGCCGCGCCGAGCAGGCGCGGCACCGGCACCTGCTGGTGGACGAGTTCCAGGACCTCACCCCGGCCCACCTGCTGCTGGTGCGCCTGCTGGCGGCGCCCGAGCTGGAGGTGTTCGGCGTGGGCGACGACGACCAGGTCATCTACGGGCACGCCGGCGCCGACCCCGCGTTCCTGGTCGACTTCGCGCGCTACTTCCCCGCGGCCGCCGACCACCCCCTCACGGTCAACTACCGCTGCCCCGTGGCGGTGGTGGACGGCGCCACGCGGCTGCTGGCGCACAACCGGCGGCGGGTGCCGAAGCAGATCCACGCCGGTCCGCACGCCGATCCCGCCCCCGACGCGCTGCGCATCCGGACGGTGCCGTCGGAGCAGGCGGCGTCCGCGCTGCACGCGCAGGTGCGCGAATGGCTGGACGCCGGCCACCGCCCCGACGGCATCGCCGTGCTCACCCGAGTGAACTCACTGCTGCTGGCGCCCCACGTGGTGCTGGCCACCGCGGGCATCCCGGTGGAGTCGCGCCTGGAGGCCGGCGTGCTGCAGCGCACCGGCGTGCGGGCCGCGCTGGCGTACCTGCGCATCGCCACGGCCACCGGCGGCTTCCCGGCGGCCGACGCCGTGGAGGTGCTGCGGCGCCCGTCGCGCGGCCTGCCCATCTGGGTGGAGCGCTGGTTCCGGGGCACCCGCCGCGGCCCGCATGGACGACGAGCGCGTGGCCAAGAAGGTGGAGGGCTTCGCCGACGACCTGCAGCTGGTCATCGACGCCGCGCGCGGCGGCACCACCCGCGACGTCCTGCGGGTGGTGAAGGACCAGGTGGGGCTGGGCAGCGCGATGGCCCTGCTGGACTCCTCGGGGGCGGCCGCCGCCAGCCACCTGGACGATCTGGAGGCGCTGGAGCAGGTCGCCGACCTCCATCCGGATCCGGCCGGGTTCGAGCCCTGGCTGCGCGACGTGCTGGGCACGCCGCCCTCGCCGGACGGGGTGATGCTCTCCACCGTGCACCGCGTGAAGGGCATGGAGTGGGACCGGGTGATCGTGGCGGGCGTCACCGACGGCGTCATGCCGCACCGGCTCGCCGAGGACACCGAGGAGGAGCGGCGGGTGCTGCACGTGGCGATCACCCGCGCCCGGCGGGAGGCGGTCGTGCTGGCCGATGCGGGCCGCGTGTCGCGGTTCATCGGCGAGCTCGACGGATCGGTGGCGCCGCGGCCCGCAGGCGAGCCCGAGCCGGCCCGTCCCCGCGAGCGCGGGCGCCGCGCCCCGGCCGCCGCGGCTCCGGCGGCGGCCGCCGAGCCGCTCACCGGCCGCGCCGCCACGGCCGAGCAGGCGCTGCGGGCCTGGCGGTCAGAGCGCGCCAAGCGGGACGCCGTGCCGCCCTACGTGGTGCTCCACGACAAGCACATCCTGTCGATCGCCCGGCGCATGCCCACTTCCATGGCCGAGCTGGCCCGCTGCGACGGGATGGGCCCCACCCGGCTGGACCGCTACGGCGACGAGATCCTGGGGGCGCTGCCCGGCCCGGGCGACTGAGCCCGCACCCGCCGGTCCGCCGACCCGTGGCCCGGCGCGCCCGGAACACGGAGCCGGAATGGGCGGTGACCGCCGCCGCACTCGGGGTGACCCCGGATGGCCGGCGCCCGTCCCGGGACGACGCTCGCTGCATGCACGTCCTCAGCACACCCGCCCCGGGGCGGGAACGGATCATCGGCCTGGTGGCCCAGGCGGTGCGCGCTCCCAGCACGCACAACTCGCAGCCGTGGCTGTTCACCGTCGCGGACGACACGGTGGACGTGATCGCGGACCGCACGCGGGCGCTGCCGGTGAACGACCCCTGGGACCGCGAGCTCACCATCAGCTGCGGCGCCGCCGTCCTCACGCTCCGGGCCGCCGCACGCGGCGCCGGACTGCTGGCCGAGCTGGAACCGCTGCCGGACGGCCCGGAGGGCGACCGCATCGCGCGGCTCACGGTGCACCGCGCCGACGAGGCGCCAATCGCCGACCGCCAGCTGGCCGCCGCGATCGGCCGTCGCCGCACCGTCCGCGGTCCCTTCACCGACCGGCCGCTGCCACCGGCCCTCCCGGAGATGCTGCGCGAGGCCGCCGAGTCCGAGGGCGCCCTGCTGCACGCCGTGGACGGCAACCAGGAGCGGGTGCAGCTGGCCGAGCTGGTGCGGCAGGGCGACGCGCTGCAGTACCACGACCCCCACTGGCGCCGGGAGCTGGCGGCCTGGATGCATCCGCGCCGCCGCGGGGACGGACTGCCCGTGCCGGTGGGCACCGGGCTGCTGAGCCGGGCGGTGGTGGCCGGCGCGGACCTCGGGGGACGGGTGGGCGACCACGACGTGGCGCTCCTGGCGTCGGCGCCGCACGTGGTGGTGCTGTGCACCACCGGCGACGGCCCCGAGGACTGGGTGGTGGCCGGGCAGGCCCTGGCGAGGATGCTGCTGGTGGCCGCCGCCGAGGGCGTCCAGGCCGGCTACTTCAACCAGCCGTGCCAGGTGGCGAGCCTGCGTCCGCGTCTTCGCCTGCTGGCCGGCGGCGGCATGCCCCAGATCGTGCTGCGGTTCGGCGTCCCGGAGGCGGGCAACCGGGTGGACCTCACGCCGCGCCGGCCGGTGGGCGACGTGGTGGAACGGACCTAGCGGGCCTCGGCCAGGGCGCGCGCCAGCCGCACCACCTCGGCGCGGGTCACATAGAGGGGGGCGAAGCCGAAGCGCAGGCCGTCCGGTGGCCGGAAGTCGCCCACCACCCCGTTCGCCGCCAGGTGCCGCACCAGCTCCTGCGCCCGCGGATGGCCCAGGGTGACGTGGCCGCCGCGCACCGCCGGGTCCCGCGGGCTCTGCAGCGTCATGCCGCGGGGCAGCAGGTGCTCGTCGCACAGCGCGAGGAACCGCGCGGTGAGGTCCATGCCACGCGCCCGCAGCGCCGCGATCTCCACCCCGTCGAAGGCCTCCAGCGCGGCGTGGAGCGCCGTCATGCCCAGCACCGGGGTCGTGCCGGCCTCGAAGCGCCGGGCGCCCGCGGCCGGGACGTACGCCTCGCCGAACGCGAAGGGGTCGGCGTGGCCGAACCAGCCGGGGATGGGCGAGGTCACCTCGGCGTGCCGCGGGGCCACGTACAGGTAGGCCGGCGCCCCGGGACCGCCGTTGAGGTACTTGTAGCCGCATCCCACCGCCAGGTCGGCCCCGGCGGCGTGGATGTCGCAGGGTACGGCGCCGGCGCTGTGGGCCAGGTCCCACACGGTCACCGCACCCACCGCGTGGGCGGCGGCGGTGATGCCGGGAAGGTCGGCGATGCGGGCCGACCGGAAGTCCACGTGCGAGGCGCTCACCACCGCGACGTCGCTGTCGAGCGCCCCCGCCAGGTCCTCGGCGGGCACCTGGTGCACCACCAGGCCCCGGTCCGCCGCGACCCGTGCCGCCACGTACCGGTCGGTGGGGAAGTCGCCCCGCACGGTCACGATGCGGCGCCGCCCCGGCACCAGCGACACGGCCGCGTGGAGGGCCTTGTGCAGGTTCACGGTGGTCGAGTCGGCGCAGGCCACGCTGCCTGCGGGGGCGCCGATGATGCGGGCGATGCGGTCGGCGGTGCGCGGCGCCAGGTCCACCCACCGCCCCTCCGCCCACGAGCCGATGAGGCCGGTGCCCCACTCCTCGTCGACGGCGCGGCGCACCGCGTCGCGGGCGGCGTGCGTGAGGGGGCCCAGGGAGTTGCCGTCCAGGTACGCCACGCCCTCGGGCAGCGCCATGCGGTCGCGCAGATGCCGCAGGGGATCGGTGGCGTCGGCGTGGGCCGCCTCGTCGTGGAGCTGTTGCCAGCCGGGCATCCCGCGATTCCATCAGACCGCGGGCGCGGCAACCGGCCCGCGGCGCGTCAGGATGGGGTCATGCCCGTCGTGAGCGAGCTGGTGGGCCGCCCCGTCGTCGATGAGGACGGCCGGCGCCTGGGGCGGCTCACCGATCTGGCGGTGCGGCTCGACGACGCCCACCCTGACGTCGTCGGCGTCGTGGTCGGCTCGCGCGGGGGCGCCCGGTGGGTGCCCTGGGGCGACGTGCTGGACCTGGAGGCCGAGGGGGCCACGGTGCGGTCGGGCGTCCCGGCCGCGGCCGTGCCGGGGGACGTGCTGCTGCTGGGCCGGGACGTGCTGGACACCCAGGTGTTCGACCTCACCGGGCATGCGCTGGCCCGCGTGGGCGACGTGCGCCTGGTGCGGTCCGGCAGCGGGCTGCGCGTGGCCGGGGTGGAGGTGGGCATGGGATCGGTGCTCCGGCGGCTCGGGCTTCGGCGCCTGTCGGGCCGGCTGCGCGACGACCCGGTGGACTGGGCCGCCGTGCACCTGGCGTCCCGCCACGGGCACGCGCTGGAGCTCACCGCGCCCGACCCGCGCCGCGCCCGGCTCACCCCCGGCGCCCTGGCCGCGCTGGTGGCCCGCCTGCCGGCGGCGCGGGGCGCGGAGCTGCTGGGGCGTGTCGCGGCCGCGCCCGCCGCCGACGCCCTGGCCCGTCAGCGGCCGCGGCACGGGGGACGGCTGGTGCGGGAGCTGGGCACCCGCGATGCGGCGCCCATCGTGGCGGCGATGGCGGGCGACGACGCGGCGGCGGCCCTGCGCCACGTCGACCCCGAGCGCCGCGACCGGCTGCTCGCCGAGATCGGCGCGGAGCGGGCCGAGGGCCTGCGGCGGCTGCTGGCGCACCCGCCCAGCACGGCGGCCGGGCTCATGAACCCCGACGTGCTGCGGGCCCCGGAGGGGACCCCGCCGGGCGAGCTGCTGGCGCTGGCCGCGGCCACGCCGACCACGCTGGACGCGCTGCTCACCATCGTGATCACCGCCCCCGATGGTCGAGTGGTGGGTGCGGTGCCGCCGCGCGAGCTGGTCGCCGGGACCTGCCGGGTGCTGCCGACGCCCGTCGTCGCCGGGGACGCCGACCTGGACGCCGTGGCCGACATCTTCGCCACGCACGACATCCTGAGCCTGCCGGTCACCGGCCCGGACGGACGGCTCATCGGCGCGATCGCCGTGGATGACGTCATGGAGGAGCTGCTCGCCGCGCGGCTGCCCGGGGCCCGCCGGTTCCCGCCGGGATGGCGGCGACGGTGAGGGCGCGCCGGTGGTCGATGGCCGCGCTGCTGGCGGTGCTGGGCCCCGGGCTGCTGGCCGGCCTGTCCGACGACGACCCGGCGGGGATCACCACCTACTCGATCCTCGGGGCCGACCACGGCTACCGGCTGCTGTGGGTCCTCCTCGTCGCGACCCTGGCGCTCATCGTCTTCCACGAGCTCGGCGCCCGGATGGGGGTCGTCACCGGGCAGGGGCTCACCGGGCTCATCCGCGAGCGGTACGGCGTGCGCGTGGCGCTGATGGCGATGGTGGTGCTGGTGATCGCGAACCTCGGCACCACCTGCGCGGAGTTCGCGGGCATCGCGGCGGGCATGGAGCTGGCCGGCACCCCGCGCTGGGTGAGCGTGCCGGTGGCGGCCGCCGCCGTGTCGCTGCTGGTGCTGCGCGGCGGCTTCCGCAGCGTGGAGCACGTGCTGATGGTGCTGGCCTCGGTGTTCGCCGCCTACGTGGTGTCCGCGTTCCTGGCGCGCCCCGACTGGGGCGCCGTGGGGCACGGGCTGGTGGTGCCGTCGATGCCGCTCGACCGCGACGGCATCCTCATCGTGACCGCCACGGTGGGCACCACCCTGGCGCCGTGGGGCCTGGCCTTCATCCAGTCCTACGCGGTGGACAAGCGCCTGTCGGTGCGCGACCTCGCCTACGAGCGCGCGGACGTGGTGACCGGGGCAGCGCTCACCGGGATCATCGGCGTGATGGTGGTGGTGGCCTGCGCGGCCACCCTGCACGCCACGGGCCGGTCGATCGAGGACGCCTCCGACGCCGCCGCGGCCCTGGAGCCGCTGGCCGGAGGCCTGGCCTCCACGCTGTTCGGGGTCGGGCTGGTGGGGTCGGCGCTGCTGGCGGCCTCGATCCTGCCCATGTCCACCGCGTACTCGGTGAGCGAGGTGCTGGGGCGCGAGGCGGCCCTGGACGACCGGGTGCGCGACGCGCCGGTCTTCTACGGCACGTTCGGCGCGGTCACGGTCCTCGCCGCCGGCCTGGTGCTCATCCCCGGCGCCCCGCTGGTGCCGATCCTGTACCTCACCCAGGCGCTCAACGCGGTGCTGCTGCTGCCGCTGCTGGTCCTCATCACCGGCATCTGCCGTGACCGCCACATCATGGGCGACCACGCCCTGGGGACGCGCGGCACCGTGGTGGTGTCGGTGACCGTCGCGCTCATCGCGGTCTGCGTCGCGGCGCTGGGCGTCGTCTCGGTCCTGGGGTGACCGGGGCGCGGTAGCGTCCGCCGGGATGACCGACGACGAGGGGGACGTGTGGTGGCGACGATGCGCGCGGTGCTGACGGAGGCCTGGGGCGGGCCCGAGGTGATGCGGGAGGCCGAGGTGGCGCGCCCCGAGCCCGGTGAGGGCGAGGTGCTGGTGCGCGTGGCCGCCGCGGGCGTGAACCCCGTGGACTGGAAGACCCGGAAGTCCGGCGGGCTGCTGGCCCGCAAGGGCGTGGAACCGCCGGTGATCCTGGGCTGGGACATCTCCGGCACCGTCGAGGCCGTGGGCGCGGGGGTCACGCGGTTCGCCGTGGGCGACGAGGTGTTCGGCATGCCGCGCTTCCCGGGCGTCGCCGCGGCGTACGCCGAATACGTGGCCGCGCCGGAGGCCGACCTGGCCCGCAAGCCGTCCTCGGTGGGACACCCCGAGGCGGCGGCGCTGCCGCTGGTCGCCCTCACCGTCCTCCAGGCGTTCCGGAAGGCCGAGCTGCAGGCGGGCCAGACCGTGCTGGTGCACGGCGCCGCCGGGGGCGTGGGATCGGTGGCCGTGCAGGTCGCCAAGGCCATGGGTGCCCGCGTGGCCGGCACCGCGTCGGCGGCCAACCAGGACCTGCTGCGCGAGCTCGGGGTCGACGAGCCCATCGACTACGCGGCGCAGGACTTCGGCCAGGTGCTCTCCGACGTGGACGTGGTGCTCGACACCCAGGGCGGCGAGGTGCGGGAGCGGTCGTGGGGCGTCATGCGCCCGGGCGGCATCCTGGTGAGCATCGTGGGCCCGCCGAAGGAGGGCGAGGCCGAGGGCCACGGGATGCGCGGCGCGGGGATCATGGTGCGCACCAGCGGCGAGCAGCTCGAGGAGATCGCCCGGATGGTCGACGACGGCGCCCTCACCCCGCTGGTGAGCGCCACCTACCCGCTGGCCGACGCCGCCGAGGCCCACCGGTCGCTCGAGACGGGCCACGCCCGCGGGAAGCTCGTGCTGCTCACCTGATCGCGCGCCGGCGTGCGGCGGGCCCGGCCGCGATCAGCGCGGGCGGGCCCGCTGGAGCCGCATGCCGACCATGTCGGCGTCCACGCCCACCCCCGGGGTGATGCGCGTCTTGAACCAGCCGCTCTCGGCGCTCACGCGGATGTCGATGCGCGCGCCGGGCGCCCGCAGCCGGCCGATGACCACCACGGGCCGGAACGCGCGGGTGAGCCGGACCGGGCGGCTGGCGGTCTCGCCCAGCACCGTGCCGGCGGCGTTGCGCTGACGCAGGCGCAGCACCACGACCTTGCCCACCGAGCGGCGGTTCGCGGCGCGCACGACCGCGCGGCCGCGGATGCGCGAGCCCGCCCGCCAGCCGGTGACCCGCACGGGCGTGTTCTGCGCGAAGGCGAAGGCGCCGCGCTTGGTGCCGACGATCCGGACGATCCAGGACCCGTGCGGCGCCCGGCCGTCGTCGCGGCGGCTCACGCGGGCCTGCCAGGCGTTCCATCCCGCCAGGCTCTTCTCGAACGACGGGTTCACGACCAGGTTGCCGGCGCTGCGACCCGTGGGGCGCGCCGGGGCCGGCGTCTCCGGGTCCGCGGTGCCGGTGGACACCGCGGCGGTCGTCGTCGTCGCCACGGGCGGCGCGGCGGCGTCGCCGGTGTCATCGCCGCGCGTGGCGAACGCCCCAACCGCGACGGCGGCGACGGCGACCGCGGACGCCGCGGCGATCATGATCCGGGGGTCGACCCGCGGCGCGGGCGGCGGCCCCTCGCCGCCGGCGTGCTGCTGGGCCAGCGGGGCGCGCACCATCATGCGCCCGGAGGTGGCGGTGAGCTCCCAGTCGATCCACGCCTCGTCGTCGCCCTCCTGGAACGGGCGGGTCTCGGCGGGGCCGGTGTCGCGTCGGCGGTGGTTTGCGCGGCTCATCGGACGTCCTGCGGGATTCGGGGGGTTCCTGGTCGTCGTGCGTCGCCGGGGTGGGCACGGCGGACAGGGGAATCCAACAGAACCACCGAGCCGGGCGCCAGTGCCGCCCGCGGTCCGGCGATCAGCCGCCGATCACGGTTCGTGAGGCCACGCGTCCCCGGGGACCGAAGCACACCCTGAAGGCGGTCACGGTGCCGGGATCGGCGTAGTAGACGCACGTGGTGCCGGCCGGCTCGCCGGTGGCCTTCAGCCGGTCGCCGAGCCATTCGCCGATCCGCCCGTAGCGGTCGCGGCTGACGCCCGCGCCGCCCAGCAGCGTCTCGACGCGATCGCGCGGCATCCCCAGCCGCACCTTGGCGAACTGGGCGCGGGTCACGGTGGCGCCGTCGGCCTCCCCCTTCAGGGCGCGGGCGCCGAACACCAGGCCGCCCACGGCCAGTCCCAGCATCAGCAGCGGCACCAGGATGAAGCGCATGCCGCACCGATCGGCGGCACCGGCCCGGAATCAACCGCCGCGGCAGCCTGTCACCCTGTGTGAGGTGATCGACCTCGACCTCGTCGCGCAGTGGGTCTCGGACTCTCCGTACACATACCCCGCGGTGATGGGGCTCGTCGCCGGAGACGCCATCCTGCCGCTGTTCCCCGGCGAATCCGCGGTGGTCGCCGCCGCGGTGCTCGCCGCCGACGGGGGCCTGCTGCTGCCGCTGGTGTGGGCCGCCGCATTCCTGGGGGCGCTGATCGGCGACACGGTGGCGTTCCTCATCGGCCGCGGCGCCGGTGGACGGTTGCTGGACCGGCTGCGGGCGCGGCCGTCGTGGGCGGAGCGCCTGGAGACCGCGGAGGACCGCATCCGCACCAGGGGCATCATCCTCATCCCGGCGGCGCAGTTCGTCCCCGGTGGACGCAACGTGGTGATGGTGGCCGCGGGCGCGCTGGGACTGCCGTGGCGGCGCTTCATCCCGGCGGAGCTGCTGGGCGCGGCCCTGTGGGCCACCTTCCAGTGCGCGCTGGGCTGGTTCGGCGGCCGGGCCTTCGAGGGGACCGGGACGGCGCTGCTGATCTCCCTTGCGGTGGCCGTCGTCATCGGGGTCCTGATGGACCTCGGCGAGCGGATCCACCGGGCGCGCGTCAGCCGGAGGGCGTGACCGCCGCGCAGAACTCGGTGTGCTCGCACACCCGCAGCACCCGGACCACCGGACGGGTGCCGGGGCCGCCGGGACGCCGCAGCCGCAGCAGCACGGAGGCCGCGTCGTTGCCGTAGCGCAGCTCGCGGATCCGGCGCTCGGGGTTCGCGCGGTGCACGAGCACGTACCGGCCGTCCGGCACGCCGGTCAGGTCGATGTCCTGCCCGTGGTAGAAGGCGGGGTAGACGTCGCTGTACCCGCGGGAGGTGCCCTGCTCCACCACCCGCACCCCCCGGTTGCGCTCGGCGCAGTTGGAGGTGAACCGCGGTGGCCGCACCCCCGGCACCTTGGTGAGGGCCCGCGACCAGCGGTCGATCAGGCAGAAGCCGCTCTTGCGGTCGCGCACCAGGAGCCGGTGGTCGGCGGCGGCCCGCAGCTCGTAGCGCACGAACGGCTTGAAGTGCCAGTGGAAGTGCGGCGAGTGGTACTCGTAGCGCATGCGCCCGACGCGGCGCACCACACGCGTGCCACCGTCGCGGAGCGTGATGACCTGGTCGGTGCGCAGCTCGGTGGGCGTGGCGCGCACGCCCCGCAGCCACAGGGGGCCGTCACCGATGTTGTCGGTCGCCGACGCGAAGCCCAGGCGCCAGGCGCCGTCCACCAGGGTCACCGCCACGTCGTAGGGCGCCCGCTGATCCAGGTCGGGCAGCAGCTCCGGGGTGGGCGTGAGCAGGCCCCCGGCGGTCGACCAGTCCGGGTCGGCGTACCCCACGGTGCCCGGAAGCAGCCGCTCCTTCCCGCCGCGGGCGGGCACGATCCGCAGCGACCGGTCCAGCCCACGGGTGAAGGCGAACACCACCGACCGGCCGTCGGGCGACCACTCGGGCGCGGTCGCCACGCCGTCGGCGCGGGAGAGGCGCAGGGGGCGGGCGGGCGGCGTGGGTGAGACTCGCCAGATGACCGACCGGCCGTTCCTGGCGACGGCCACGGCCAGAGCCGTGCCCGCCGGGTTCCACACGGGGGCGCGGACGGTGCCGGGGGGTGCGGCGAGCGGCACCGGGTCGCCGCCGAACGGCGAGACGCTCCACAGGCGCCGGGCGCCGGAGCGGTCGGAGGTGAACACGATCGCGCTCGCATCGGGCGCCCAGTCGGGCTCGATGTCCTCCGCCCCCTCCGGGGTGAGCGCCATCGGGACGGCGCCGGCGGCCGGCGCGGCCACGACGATGCGCCGCGCGCCGGGCGCCCCCATGTCCCAGGCGAGCATGGTGCCGTCGGCCGACCATGCGGGACGCCGGTCCTCGATGACGTCGCTGGCGGTCACCCGGGTGAGCACGCCGGTGGCCAGCTCGGCGACGTAGATCTCTGGGTTGCCGTCGCGCAGCGAGGTGAACGCCGCGCGGCTCCCGTCGCGGGAGATCGCCAGGTCTCCGTCACCGGGCTCCAGGAAGGGCACCTCGTACCGCAGGCTCCCGTCCGGGGAGATCGCCCCGGGCACGTCGGCCACGCCGATGATCACCTGGTCGCCGGGCTGGGCGACGGCCGCCCCGGCCGTCAGGGCGCCCACCGCGACGGTGGCGGCACCCAGCGCCGCCACGGTGCGCGACCGCCTCACGCGCGCGCCGCCAGCCGGCGGTCCGCCTTGGCGCGCGCACGGCGGCTCACCAGCCGTCCCAGGGCGCGCCGGTTCCTGACCACCATCGCGTAGGCGCGGTCGGCCAGGCGCGGGGCACGGGCCACGAGCGCCGCGGCCGGCGACCCGCCGGGAAGCAGGCGCAGCAGCGGGGCGGCCGCGCGGCCGCGGGAGTGCACGTCACCGGATGGCGCGACCAGATGCCACGACCCGAACCGCTCGGCGTCGGGCATCCCGGCCAGCAGCCGGTCCGCCTCGGCCGGGCGCAGCGCCCCGCGCCGGTCCCACGCCAGCAGTGCGCTCACGCACCAGCGGCAGAAGCCGCACTCCTCGTCGTACAGCACCGTCCAGGACACGGGGCGGAACGCTATCGCGTGTCCCCGCAATGGCCGCCCACAACCGTCCGGTCGGCCATTGCGGGTGCGCCCGCGTCAGTACCTGGCCAGGTTCACGCCCTCCAGCAGCGTGCGCCGCACGGCGACCTTCGACGCCCGTCGGTCCTCCGTGCCGTCGGCCTGCCGGACGGTGACGATGCGGTCCCCGGTGAGCAGGTTGGTGCTCACCTCGCGGCTCACGCCGGTGAGCCGGTCGGTGACGGTGATGTCGGTCCCGATGAGCCGCGTGCTGAGCGCCCCCTCGAGCCGCAGCCGGAACCGCTGGAACTCCAGCTCCCGCGAGCCGAACCGCTGCTCCACGATCACCACGCGCTTGGCGACCCGCACGGTCACCGGGGTGCGGATCGACCCGAAGAACGCCCCGCCGCACCGGGTGCACAGCAGGATGCGCCGTCCCTCGCCCACCAGGACGTAGCCGCCGTCCGACCGGGCCTTCAGCACCACCAGCCGGCGCAGCAGCCCGGTCTCCTCCGCCGCCGGGGACGCGGCGCGCTGCACCAGCACCAGGACGGCGTCCTTCTTCGCGTCGCCGCCAAGGTCGGCGCTGATGCGCTTCTCGATGCGGAAGGTGTCGGGCACGAAGTCGGCGATCGGCGGCCCGGCGGGCATGGCCGGCGCGGCGGCGATGAGCGCGGCACCGCCGGCGAGCAGGCCGGCGACGGTGGTCCTGATGGTGCGTGACGGAGGCATGGGGGCTCCCTGGCTCGGTGTTCGTCTCAGAGGGATGCTCGGAGACCCCCAGGACGTTACGCTCGCGCCGGGGACGGATGGGGGAGACGATGCCCACGAACCGGCACGGGCGGCTGCTGGACGCCAAGCTTCGGGTACCGCCGCTGCCGCGCCGCGCGGTGGAGCGCCCGCGGATCCGGCGCGACCTGGCCGCGCTCGCCGAGCACCACCCGGTGATCGCCGTCGTGGCCGCCGCCGGCGCGGGCAAGACCACCGCCGTGACCCAGCACGTGACGGCCGAGGGCCGGCCGGCGGCGTGGCTCACGCTGGACGCGGGCGACCGCCAGCCGGGGCGCTTCGTCGCCTACCTGGCGACGGCGCTCGGGGCGGTCGACGCCGCCCTGGCGGCGGAGGGGCTGGCGATGCTGGCTGACGGCCTGGCCCCCGCCGAGTGCGCGGCGATCCTCGGTGAGCGCATGCGCCCCGGGGCGCTGGTGGTGCTCGACGACGTGCACGAGCTGGGGGCGGGCGCCAGCGAGACCGCCGTGCTGCGGGCGTTCGTTCGGCACGCCGCCCCGCACGCGGTGGTGATCCTGGTGTCGCGGCGCCTGCCCGCCCTGGGGCTGGAGCGGGACGCGCTTGCCTCGCGGCTGGGCGGGGTGTTCGACGACGCGCTCGCGTTCACCGTCGAGGAGACGCGGACGCTGCTGGAGGCCCACGGCAGCGTCGCCGACCCGGGCCGGCTGCACCAGGCCACCGGCGGGTGGGCCGCCGGGCTGGTCTTCGACGCCGCGGCCGCCGCCGACGCGCGGCCGCTGCTGCCCCCGGGCGAGGACCCGCTGTTCGCCTACCTGGGGGCCGAGCTGTTCGACGGCCTGGACGCCCACCTGCGCGATGCGCTGCTGCGCGCCAGCGTGCTGGACGTGGTGACCCCGGCGCGGCTGGGGCAGCTGCTGGGCGACCCGTCCGGGGAGCGGGTGTTCGACGAGCTGTGCCGCGCCCACCTGCCGGGGACGGTGGACGCCGGGGCCCTGCGCTTCCACCCGCGCTTCCGGGAGTTCCTGCAGCACCGCCTGCGCACGGACGCCCCCGGCGAGGTGGCGGGCCTGTCGGCCCGGTTCGGGTTCATCCTGGCCGAGGACGGCTACCTGGAGGAGGCCGTGGACGCGCTGCTGGCCGGCGGACGGGCGCCCCTGGCGGCCGACCTCGCCGAGCGCGCCACCCCGGCGCTCATCCGCCGTGGCGACTGGGACAAGGTCATCGCATGGTCGGAGGCGCTGGGCGACCAGGTGCTGCGCAGCCGGGGCGCCCTGCGCGCCGCGCAGCTGCGCGCCCTGCTGCAGGGCCGCAGGCAGCGCGAGGTGGAGGACCTCGTGCACGCCATGCTCGCCTCCGGGGAGCTCGCCGGCCTGGCCGGCACCTCACCGGACGCGGTCGGATGGGCCGTGTGGGCGCTCCACGCATCGGGTGAGTGGGCGAAGCTGCTGCCGTGGCTGCCGCCCGGCGCGGACGGGCGCCCCGGCGTGGTGCGCCACCTGTTCCAGGTCTCGGCCCTGCCGGACCCGCCGCCGGAGCTGCCGGCCGGGATGCTGGACCGGACCCAGCCGCTGCACGTGGCCCTGCAGTCGGCCCTGTACTACCAGGGGCGCTTCGACGCGGTGGAGCGCCTTGCCGCGGCGGCGGTGCAGCGCGGCCCGGTGACCGCGGCGCTGGGGCAGATCTTCCACATCGCCGTGCTCCGCCAGCGCGGCGAGCTCACCGAGGCGCGGCGGGCGCTGGACGCGGTGGCGCCGCGCGTGCGGGCCACCCGGTTCCTGGAGTTCTGGCACCAGGTGGAGGCCGACCTGGCGTTCGACGAGGGCGACCCGGACCGCGCGCTGCGCCTGGCCGCCGAGGCCCGGCGCCTGTCGCGGGACCACGGCTACCGCATCGGCGACCGCGCGCTGTTCGCCGTCACCGAGGGGCGCCTGCTGGTGCAGATGGGGCGCGCCACGCAGGCCGTCGCGGTGCTGGAGGACGCCGCCGCGTGGTGCCGCGAGCGCGGGCTGCTGGGGTTCCGGGAGTGGGCGGACGCCTGGCTGGGCGCGGCGGGCCTGCTGCTGGGCCACGACCCCGCCGGGGTGGCCGACGGGCTGCGCGCCACCGTCGCGGGCATGCGCCGGGCCACCCGGCACCTGGAGCTCCCCATCGCGGCGGTCGCGCTGGCCGAGGCGGAGTGGCGGCTGGGGCACGAGGACGCGCACGACCGGGCCTGCGACGTGGCGCTCGCGGCATCCGGTGAGCTGGGCTCGCTGGCCCCGCTGCGTCGCGCGACCGGCCTGTTCCCGGACGTGCTGGCGCGTCGCGCGGACGCGGCCGCCGACCCGGACGACCCCTGGCGCCGGCTGCTGCGGGCCGCGGCGCCCGCGGGGCCGCCGGCGCCCGCCGACCCGCCGCCGGTGGTGGTGCGCACGCTGGGCGAGTGGTCGATCGAGGTGGCCGGCCAGCCGGTGCGCGTGGGGCTCGGCAAGGCGGTCGAGCTGGCCGCCTACCTGGCGCTGGTCGGACCCGGCGGCGCGAGCCGCGAGCGGATCGTCGCCGAGCTGTTCGACGGCAGCGGCGACGGGCCCAACTACCTGCGGCAGGCGGTTCACCGCTTGCGCCGCGCGCTTCCGGAGCAGGTGCGCCTGGTGTCGGACGAGGGGCGGCTGCGGTGGGACCCGCCGGGAGCGGTTCGCACCGACGACCAGGAGCTGGCGGCCCTGCTGTCCCGCGCGCGGCTGCGGCTGGGCACCGAGCGCGTGCAGGCCCTGCGCGACGCGGTGGCGATGTGCGCCGGCCCCTACCTGCCGGGCCTGTCGGGGGTGGCCACCGATGCCCGCCGCCGGGAGGTCGCGGCGCTGGACGCCGAGGCCCGGGCGGAGCTCGCGCGCTGCCTGCTGGAGGCGGGGGCACTGGCCGAGGCCCGCGACGCGGCCCGGGAGGCCCTCACCCGCGCCCCGCTCGCCGAGGACGCCTGGCAGCTGCTCATGCGGGCCGAGGCCGCCATCGGCGGACCGGAGGCGGTGGGACCGGTGCTGCGCGAGTGCCGCGCGGCGCTGGCCGCGCAGGGCCTGCAGCCGTGCGCGGCCACCATGCGGGTGGTGGATCGCCTGCGCACCCGGCGCGCGCCCAGCGGGACGGCGCCCGCCTGAACGTCCGGGAGACGGTGCCGGGGCCCGGCGGACGTCAGCTGAGCGGCGGGCGCCGCGGGGGGCGGCGCCCGCCGTCCGGACGGCGGTGGATCCCGGTCACCCCGCCGCCCGTCGCCCGGGCCTACGGTCCCGGGAACCCGTGGTCAGGCCAGGTGCGTGGTGAACCACTCCAGCGCGGCGCCGGACGCACCGTCGAAGCCGGCCACGTAGGCGTCGAAGTGCCCGCCGGGCAGGATCACCAGTCGCTTGGGCTCGCGCGCCGACTCGAAGCCCTCGATGGCCAGGTCGGACACCGTGAGGTGGTCGTCGCGGGCCACCACGATCTGCAGCGGGGTGGGTGAGACGTACGGCAGGTAGGCGCCGGGCTCGTACTCCCAGAACATCTCGACGCTGCGCAGCGTCACCTCGTTCTTCCACGACGGCGCGCGGGTGTTGCCGGTCTCGGTGAACCAGGCGTTGGAGTCGGCCGTGGGGAGGGCGCTCGGCGCCATGGGGTCGGCGTCCACCACCGGGATCATCGCCGGGGCCTCGCCCCGGTAGCGGGCGGCGCGATCGGCCTCGAACATCCCCTCGACGGCCTTGATGAAGTCGGCGCGCACGATGCGCCGGGCGTTGCGGTGGCCGCTGATGAGCGGCACCTGGGCCGACACGGCCTTCACGCGGCGGTCGATCGCACCCACCACGATCACGTGCCCGCCGGAGTAGCTGGACCCCCACACGCCGATTCGCGAGGCGTCGGTCTCGGGCAGCGTGATGGCGTAACTGATGGCGTGGCGGTAGTCCCGCACCTGCTGCCACGGGTCGATCTCCTGACGCGGCTCGCCGTCGCTGGCGCCGAAGTTGCGGTTGTCGAACACCAGCGCCGCGAAGCCGTTCGCGGCGAAGGCCTCCGCGAAGCGGTCCAGGTACATCTCCTTGGTGGCCGAGAAGCCGTGCGCCATCACGATGGTGGGCACCGGCCCGCTCGCACCGTCGGGCACGTAGTGCCAGCCTCGCAGCGTCACCCCTTCGGCATCGAACTCGATGTCGCGTCGCATGTGCGTCCCCCTGTGTGCGGTTGCCTGCGGTGACCCTCCCAGGGGGGCGTTAACACCCGTCCCGCCGCGGCCGCCGGGGCGTTAACGGGCCGTGCCCACGGGTGTGTTTCACCCGACCGAGCCGGGCTCCCGGCCGGGTGGCCGGGAGCCCGGCTCGGGTCAGATCGCCGGCGTCGTGGAGGTGCCGGAGGGGGTCTCCGGGGTGGCCGGGGCCGGGGCCGCGGGGGCCGGGGCGGTGCCGCCCGAGGACGGGGCCGCCCCGGGGTCGGCGCCGCCGTCGCCCGGGCCGTGGTGACCGCGGCCGCCATGCCCGTCGCAGGGCACGCCGTCGGCGCCCGGCATGCCCGGCGCCGTGTCGCCCTGGGCGGGCTGGGCGCCGTACTGCGCCGGCACGGAGGTGCCGGCGGCCGGGTCGGAGGATCCGGAGTCGGCGCTCGCGAGGCCGATGGTGCCGGCCAGGATCGCCAGCGCCGCGCCGCCGGCCAGCAGGCCGCGGTTGAGGGTCGCCCGTCCCGGGCCGGGCCGAGGTGTGTCGCTCATGGGGTGCGCCTTTCGTGCGGGTGGGCGTGGGGGGTGCGCGACCAGGGAACGCCCGCTTCCTGAGAGCCTCCTGTGAGCGGTCGCCGCGGAACACCCGGCCCCGGCTCGTAACCGCCATGCGGCCTGGGGGATACTTGGGCGGTGAGCGAACCCCGCGACGCCGGTGACCCGCTGATCGGCAGGGTCGTCGCCGGCCGGTACGAGATCGTCCGGTCCATCGGCGACGGCGGGATGGCCGAGGTGTTCCTGGCCCGCCAGCTGCAGCCGGCCCGCCGGGTGGCGCTCAAGCGGCTGCGCCCGGGCATGGCGGCGTCGCCCGACGTCGCGGCGCGGTTCCTGCGCGAGGCGGAGATCGCGGGGACGCTCAGCCATCCCAACCTCATCACGGTGCACGAGTACCTGGTGGACGACGGAACGCCGTTCATCGCCATGGAGTACCTGGAGCGCGGGTCGCTTCGGTCGTGGGTGGGCCGCCTCACCGTCACGCAGGCGGGCGCCGCCCTGGACGGCGTGCTGGCCGCGCTCGACCACGCCGCCGAGCACGGCGTGGTGCACCGCGACCTGAAGCCCGAGAACCTCCTGCTCACCGCCCAGGGCACCGTGAAGGTCACCGACTTCGGCATCGCCAAGGCCCTCGAGCGCACCGTCACGGCCCACGGGACCTCCCCGGGGATGCTGGTGGGCACCGTGGAGTACATGGCCCCCGAGCAGGCCAAGGGCGAACCGGTGGACACCCGCACCGACCTCTACGCGGTGGGCGTGGTGGCGTACGAGCTGCTCACCGGGCGGCTGCCGTTCCCCATGACCGCCGCCGGTGGGGTCCCGCAGGTGCTGCACGCGCACGTGGCGACGGTCCCCGCATCGCCGCGCGCGCTGGTGCCCTCGCTGGACCCGCGGCTCGACGCCTGGGTGATGCGGCTGCTGGAGAAGGACCCGGCCCGCCGGCCGGCGTCGGCGCGCCAGGCGCGGGCGGAGCTGCAGGACATCCTGGAGGCGGTCGCCGGCCCGCGCTGGCGCGATCGGGGCGAGATCAGCGCGGCCGGCGCACAGCGCACCGAGATCGCCCCTCCGCCCCTCGCGGCGCCCGCCGCGCCGCCGCCCCCCACGGCCGCCACCCGGGTGGCACCGCCCGCCGGACGCCGCTCACCCGTGCTGATGGCGCTGATCGGCGTGGGCGCGGTGGCCGTGGCCGTGGCCGGCATCGCCGGCGCCTACGTGCTCACCCGGGACGGCGGGGACGCGGACGCCGCGGGCGTCACCACCCCGTCCACCACCCCGGTGACCGCGCCGTCGACGACCCCGGCGACCACCGCGCCGCGCACCCCGACGGCGCCGGTGACCGGCGACCTGCTCACCGCCCGGGAGCTCACCAACCGGGCGGCGGAGCTGCTCAACGCGGGCGACCCCGTCACGGCCCTGCAGCTGCAGGCCGGCGTGCTGGGGGTGCTGCGCGACAGTGGCGACAGCTCGGAGGGGAACGCCTACTACAACGCGGGACGCGCGCGGCTGGCGCTGGCCATGTGCGAGTCGGCGCGCGAGGACCTGCAGCGCTCGGTGGACGTGGGCGGCCTGCCCGCCCAGATGCCCATCCGGGAGCGCTTCCTGGCACAGGCCACCGCCTGCGCCGAGGGGCGCCACGACCGCACCGAGCCGTACTTCCGCAGCCAGACCGGGAACCTGGTGTGCGACGCCGCCACCGCCGGGCGCCTGCAGTGCTGGCGGCTGCAGCCCAGCGCCGCCGGCTTCGCCCTGGACACCGGGGCGCGGCCCGCGGAGTCGGCCCCCGGCGGACCGCCCCGCGGGCCGCGCCTGGCGGTCCAGCAGACCTGGGGCGCCGGGGCGTTCCGCTGCCGGCTGGAGGAGTACGGCATGGCCTGCCGGGACGGCGCCGGCGGGTGGGGATTCTTCCTCTCCCGCCAGCGCCTCCAGGAGCTGGAGCCCCCTACGGGGTGACGGTCCCCGGGGCGAGGTCCACGGCGGTGAGCGTGCCGTTGCGGAAGTCGTTGCCGTTCAGGCCCGTCCGCAGGTGGGCGATGATCGCGTTCGCACGGCGCACCGCGGCCTGCGAGATCCGCTGGTTGATGAGGATCTGCTTGCGGCTGAGGGTCACGGCGCCGGGGTTGCCGGCCGGCCCGTTGACGATGACGGTCACCGACGCGGGCGCCGGGGTCGCGACCGGGGTCGCCGAGATGATCCGGGTGCCCAGGCGCACCTGCCCGATGGTGAGGGACCCGTCCCGCACGTCGCCACCGGTGAGGCCCGTCACCAGCCGCGTCCTCAGGGCGTTGGCGCGGCGCACCGCCGCCTGGGAGATCCGCTGGTTGATGAGCAGCTGGGCTTTGCTGAGGGTCACGCCGCCCGCGTCGCCGCCGCCCACCTCGCCGATCTGCAACGGGCGGGGCTTCGGCCGGGGCGGGGCCGTGAACGGACGGTCGGGCCGGGTCTCGACGCCGCCGAAGTCCTCCGGGCCGAGCGCGCCGCCGCAGACGTCGCCGGGCACGATGCCGTCGTCGAGCCACTTCTGGATCGCCGCGGTGCGGCGGATCGCCGCCTGGGAGATGCGCTGGTTGATGAGCAGCTGGCCGCGGCTGAGCTTGACGGCGGCGGGGTTGCCGGTGCCGGCCGAGGTGCCGGCGCCGATGCCGTAGCTGGGGACGCCGCCGGTGCCGTAGCTGGGGCCGTAGCCGTACTGCGGGTCACCGAAGGCGCAGTTCACGCCGGGCGGCGCGGTCTGCGGCGCCTGGGCGACGGCGTTCGGGGCCAGCGCGACGGCGGCGCCCATCGCGGCGAGCGCGACGAGCCGGCCACGGGAACGGCGGGTGAGGGGATTCGGGGTCATTCGGACCTCCTGGGAGCGGTGTGCTGCCGGCCATCCGCGGCCGATGTCGCATACCCCTACCCGGCCCACCCCACGGTTTCACCTCGCGAGGTTCCCGGCGACCCGCGAACGGATCGCTCAGAAGCGCCGGTACGCGCCCTTCGAGATGAAGAACCCGTGCCCGGCGGGGTTGCGGCACGTGACCCCGGCGCGGGTCACCGAGCAGCTGAACCCGCCGCGGTAGATCGTCTGGCCGTACTGCGCCGTGCGAGCCCGTCCGGGCGGCGGCATGACCGTGTCGGAGTAGCAGATGAACCGGGCGCGGCCACGGGCGCCGATGGAGATCGCACCGCCCCAGTCGAAGTCGCAGGAGGCGGGCTTGCGCGGCGGCCGGTAGGTGTACCGCAGCACGTCGCACCGCACGCTGGTGCCCCGCATGTCGCAGCCGATGTTCCCGCTGGGGGTGCGGAAGTTGGGGGTCACCGCCGCCGCGGTGGACGGCAGGATCGCCGCCGCCGTGATCGCCGCGGCCGCCAGCGCCGTGTGTCGCATCCTCACCGTCTCGTCCTCCGCATCATGGTTGCCGTGACCCCGGTGGACCCGGGCACCGCCCCACCGCTTCCCGCACGTCAGTCGATGACGATGCCGACGACGACCCGCTGAACGCGCCCCGAGGTGCCCAGGAAGAACGCGGTCACCCGCTGTCCCGGCTCCTCGACGCCGATGATGCAGGACCGCGCGTCCCCGAACGTGCTGCAGGTGAGGCCGCGGACCGCCACATTGAGCGCCGTCTCGGTCGAACCCACTCCGACGCCGGTGCGCGTGCGCTCCGCGCGGGCCTTCGTGGAGACGGCCGTCACGCGGCGCAGGCCCTGCATGAACACGGTGAGCCCGCGGTAGCGGAGCTCCCGGTACCGCCCGAACTCGTTGCTGCCGTTCACCACGCGCACCGGCACGCCCCGCACCGCCCGCACCTTCGTCTCGGTGTCGCCGATGCTGACCCCGCCGATGCCGTGCTGCGGCACGATCACCGCGGCGGCCGGGGTGCCGGTCGCCAGGAGCGCGCCCACGGCGAGCGCGAGGAGAGGTGTTCGCATGCCGTGAGCATCCATCGCCCCGGCACGGGTGGCAAGGTGCCCGGCCACCCGTCAGTGCGCGGCCACCGGCGCGCCCTCCCGCTGTGGCGCCGGTCGCAGCAGCGCCCCGGCCAGCGCCGCGCCGGCCGCGGCGAACAGCGCGCCCACCAGGAACGCCGCCCGGTATCCCGCGGTGAGGGCGGCCAGCCGCGGGTCGCCGCCGTCCAGCAGCGACTCGGTGCGCGCCGCGGCGATGCTGGCCAGCACCGCCAGCCCCAGCGCCCCGCCCATCATGAAGGCGGTGTTCACGATGCCCGAGGCCGCGCCGGCCTGGGAGGGATCGGCGTCGCCCATCGCCACCAGCAGCATGGGGTTGAACGCCATGCCGGCGCCGATGCCCAGCAGCAGCATCCCGGGCAGCACGTCGGGGGTGAACGCGCCGTCCACCGGGATGCGCGCGAACAGCGCCAGCCCCGCGGCCGAGCACGCCAGGCCCGCGGCCAGCGGGCCGCGGGTGCCGAAGCGCATCACCACGCGGGCCGACAGTCCCAGCGAGAACGCGGCCATGATGAGGTTGGCCGGCAGGAACGCCAGGCCCACCTCCAGCGGGGTGTAGCCCAGCACCTGCTGCAGGTAGAGGGCGCTCACGAAGAACCAGGCGAACATCGCGGCCGCCCACAGCACGCCCACCACGTTGGCGACCGCCAGGTTCCGCAGCCGGAAGAGGCCCAGCGGCATGATGGGGTTCGGCGTGCGCGACTCGATCACCAGGAACGTCCCGAGCAGCGCGGCGGCCACCCCCAGCAGGCCCACGGTCCGCACCGTCAGCCAGCCGGCCTCGTTGCCGTTGACGATGGCGAACACCGCCAGCATGAGGGCGGCGGTCACCGTGACGGCGCCGGCCACGTCCAGCCGCTGCCGCCCGGATCCCGCGCCGGACGGCAGGATGCGCAGGGCCATCAGCAGGACCATGGCCCCCACGGGGATGTTCACCAGGAAGACCCAGTGCCAGCTCAGCAGGTCGGTGAGGACCCCGCCCACCAGCACGCCGATGCTGCCACCGCCCGCGGCGACGAAGCCGAAGACGCCCATCGCCCGGGCCCGCTCGGCCCCCTC
>LNFL01000179.1 GCA_001464275.1 Actinobacteria bacterium Ga0077560
CCACCCAGGAGGCCCCGGAGGCGTCGACCCCCGACACCTTGACCGGCGCGCCCGGGACGGCGAACCGGAACCAGCCCAGGAACGGCCCGGCGGCCGTGACGGCGCCGGCGGCCACCCCCAGGAGCGCGACGGGGCGGGGCGCGCTCACGCGACCGGCCCCACCCGCCGGAACACCAGCACGCCGTCCCGCTCGAACACCAACTGGAAGCGGGTGTCGAGCCGCATCCCCAGCACCAGCCTCCGGTGCTCCGGCAGGGACAGGCGGTCCGCCAGGAACGGCCGCTTCTCGTCCACCAGGACCCAGGTGGCGTCGTTCACCACGGGCCAGGTGTAGATGACCCGCCGCGCCGAGAGCCGGCTGCCCATGAGGTTGGAGGCGGAGACCACCACGTCCGGGTCGTCGGGCACCAGCGCCACGGCCTGGGCCTGCACTCGTGCGTGCCAGGTGATCGTGTACTCCTGGGCCCGGTCCGCCGATCCGCCGGGGACGTGCTGCCAGAACGGCAGCGGCCCCTGCCGGTACCCGCCCATCACGACCACCGCCACCAGCAGCGCCGCCAGGATCCCGGGGGCGTCGGTGAGCGCCCGCAGCCACCCCGGCACCCGCATGGCGCGCAGCCGCGCCAGGCCGAGGATCGACGCGGCGATCAGGAACGGGCTGATCGTGGCGGTGTACTGGTACTGCACCGAGTACTGCGGCCAGTACTGGGCCAGCAGGTTGAGCGCCAGGTCGGGCAGCGCGCCCAGGGCCAGCAGGGGCGCCAGGAACGGCAGGAACAGCAGGGGCAGCAGCAGCGCGAGCAGGTACTCGAAGCGGCCCAGGCTGATCACCACCTCCAGCGCGTCCCAGGGCCGGGTGAGCAGGGTCTTCACCACGTCGCCCTGGCTCTCGCCCAGCTCGGCGTACCGGTTGATGAACGGGCTGCCCCCGGTGGGCGAGTAGTGGGGGATCACGACGGCGACGCAGAAGGCCGTCCAGGCGACCCCGCCCCCGGCGAGCGCCGCGGCGGTCCACCGGCGGCGGTGGCGCACGAGCGCCCACACCCCGAGCATCGCCAGCGACAGGCCCACCTGCTCCTTGGTGAGCGCCGCCAGCGTGGCGCACACCGCGAGCCACACCGGCCGGTGCTCCTCCACCGCCCAGACGCAGAACAGCAGCAGCGGGGTGGCCAGCGCGACCGGGTGGAACTCGGTGACCACCAGCCACTGCACCGGCGGGTACAGCAGGTAGATCGCCGCGAAGGCGACGGCCAGGCGGTCGTCCCAGAGCCAGCGGCGGGCCAGCCAGAACACCGGCAGGGCGCCGGTGGCCACCAGCAGCACCTGGGCCACCAGCAGCATCTCGGGCGCGGGCCAGAGCCGCCACAGCGGCGCGAACAGCACCAGGATGGGGTCCACGTGGGCGCCCAGCCGCAGGAACTGGACGCCGGCCGTGTTGGTGACCTGCAGGGGGTCGCCGTGGGCGGTGGCCCACACCGCCTGCACCATGTTCCCCAGGTCGAAGCGGCCGGTCCAGAAGGCCTCGTGGCGTCGCAGCGCGAGCCACGTGAACGCCACGCTGAAGGCGGCCATGAGGCCGCACACCGCCAGGAACGCCCGGTCGCGCGCCGGTGCGGGGGGCCGTTCCGGGGGCACGGGCGGCGCGAGCGAGCCGGTCACGCGCGCCTCGCGGCCAGCAGGGTCGCGCCCACCACCGCCACCTCGACCACCGTGAGCGCCAGCCGGGAGCCCACCGACAGGGTCACCGCGACCCCGCCGGGCACCTGCTGGGCGAGGGCCAGCGCGAACGCCCCGTCACGGATGCCGAGGCCCGAGGGCACCACCACGGCGAGCATCGACACCGCGAACGCGAACAGGAAGGCGCCGCCCACGAACGGCACGCCGCCCACCTCCGGACCGCCCAGGCCGCGCACGAACAACCAGATGCCCACGGCCAGCACCAGGCCGCCAGCGCCAGCACCCGGCCGGCCGGGATGAGGCGCGCCAGCGGCTCCCGTCGCACCTTCGCGAGCGCCCACGCGCTCGCGGGGCCCATCACCCGGGGATG
Organism: Actinobacteria bacterium Ga0077560; assembly: GCA_001464275.1. Classification (GTDB taxonomy): domain Bacteria; phylum Actinomycetota; class Thermoleophilia; order Miltoncostaeales; family Miltoncostaeaceae. The sequence goes on from LNFL01000179.1 coordinate 2,048, forward strand.
CAGCAACGCCAGGCCCAGCGGCAGCGCCACCACCAGCCACTGCGCCCAGGCCGGTCCCACGTCGCCGTACACCAGCACCCATGCGGCCGCCGCGGCGGCGGCCGTGCCCACCCCGAGCGCCTGCTCGTAGACGATCGCCGTGAGGGTGATGCGCCGGGCGACGCCCTGGTCGCGGGCGAGCTCCATGCGCCCGGCGACCATCACCACCGAGCCGGGCACGTAGCGGCCCAGCAGGGACACCGCCCAGATGGCCATCATGCGCCGCCGGGGCGGGCGGCGGTCGGCGAGCGCCTCCACCACGCCCAGGTATCCGGCGCCGCTGGCCAGGTAGAAGGCACCCAGCACCACCGCCGAGCCGGCCAGCAGCGCCCAGTCGGGGTCCCAGTCGCGCGCGCGGACCTGCGACCAGCCGTCCACCAGCACGTAGGCCAGGAACGCGACGGCCAGGCCACCCGCCCCCAGGCCCAGCAGGCGCCGCAACCGCCGGGGCGGCCGCGCCCCGCCGCCACCGTCGGTCACGGGCGCCGCGCGGTGGCGATGAGGCCGAACCAGCCGGGGACGCGGCCGGTGAACGGCGTGTCGAGCTCCAGCAGGCCGCGCAGCACCCGGGCGGCGAGCCCGGTGGCGCCGCCCTGCGCCCCGCCGCCGAGTCCCTCCGCGCCCCGTGCCAGCCGGCGCCCCAGCATGGGCCGGTACACGTGCCGGTGGTACAGCCCGGTGAACGGGAAGCCCCAGCCGCGCACGTCGAGGTCCACGAAGCCCGCGTCGCCCAGCAGGGGCGGTGGTGCCCCGCCCAGCGGTCGGTCCAGTCCATGCGGTGCGGGCCCGCCGGGACGGTCACCAGCAGGAGCCCGCCGGGCCGGGCCGCGCGGTGCAGCTCGCGGGCCGCGGCCGCGTCGTCCTCCAGGTGCTCCAGGACCTCGGCGCAGGTCACCAGGTCGAACGCGGCATCCGGGACCGGCAAGGCCGACATGTCCCCGCGCAGCGCCCGGTGGGGTCCCCCGGGGGCGGCGGCCAGCCGCTCGCCCAGCCGGGCGGCGAACGCCTCGCTGCCGTCCACGGCCGTCACCCGGAAGCCGGCGCCGGCGAGCTTGAGCGCAAGGCTCCCCGCGCCCGCGCCGGCGTCCAGCGCCTGCCCGCCGGGCACGGCGAGGCGCCGCACCCGTCGCATGATCAGCGACTCGCGGTAGTCGTGCCTGGGCCCGTACAGCTCGGGGGCGTCACCCCAGTTGTGGGCCTCGATATGCGCCGGCGCGCGAGACACCCCTGCACCATAGACGCCCGCCCCGCGGACCGGCGCGCCCCTCGTCGCCCACCCGGTACCCTGGCGGGGTGGACGTCGCGCTTGTCACCTGCGACGCGGCACGGGACTTCGACGAGGACCTGCCGCTCCTTGCCCGGGCCCTGGAGGAGCGGGGCGCGACCGCGGCGCTGCCCTCATGGGACGACCCGGCGGTCGACTGGGCCGGCTTCGCCGCGGTGGTCCTGCGCTCGCCGTGGAACTACATGGACCGGCACGAGGCGTTCCTGGCCTGGACCCGCGCGGTCGCGGCGCGCACGCTGCTGCTGAACCCGCCGGAGCTGGTGGCCTGGGCGCTCGACAAGCGGTACCTGGCGCACCTGGCGTCCCGGGGCGTGCCGACCGTGCCGACCGCGTTCGCCGCGCCGGGGGAGTCCGTGGAGATCCCGGCCGGGGACGTGGTGGTGAAGCCCAGCATCGGCGCGGGATCGATGGACGCCCTGCGGTTCGACGACCCGGAGGCCGCCCGCGCCCATGTGGCGCACCTGCACGCCACCGGGCGCACGGCCATGGTGCAGCCGTACCTGGCGGGCGTGGACGCGCACGGCGAGACCGGCCTGGTGCACATCGAGGGCCGCCTCACCCACGGCTTCCGCAAGGGCCCCATGCTCGCCGGGGAGCGCGAGGTGGTGGGCGGGCTGTACCTCGAGGAGGACATCACCGCCCGGGAGCCCACCGGCGCCGAGCGCGAGCTCGCGCGCGCCGCGCTGGACGCGGTGCCCGGGCCGCCCCCGCTCTACGCCCGGGTGGACGTGGTGCCGGGCCCCGGCGGGGATCCCGTGGTGCTGGAGCTGGAGCTGGTGGAGCCCTCGCTGTTCGTGGGCCTGTCCCCGGGCGCCGCCGGGATCTTCGCCGGCGCGGTGATCGACCGGATCGCCTCGGCGAGCCGGCCCGCGACCACCGGCGGCGCACCGAGCTCCAGGTAGCGCGCCCGCGCGGCCGCCCCCAGGCGGCGCCGCAGGCCCGCGTCGGCGGCCAGGCGGGCCAGCGCGGTCCCCAGCGCCACCGGGTCCCCGGCCGGCACCAGCAGCGCGTCCACCCCGTGGGTGAGGACCTCCCGCACGCCCGGGGTGTCCGCGGTCACGACCGGCCGGCCCACGGCCATCGCCTGCCACACCTTGTTGGGCACCACCCGGGCGGCCTTGTCGCTGCCCCCGAACACGCCCAGGCAGATGTGGGAGGCCGCCAGCTCCGCCCCCAGGTCCGCGTAGGGCACCCAGCGCACGTGCTCCAGGCCGGCCGGGCGGTCGCGCGCCAGCTCCGCCTCCAGCCAGCCGCCGAGCTGGCCGTCGCCGATGATCCGCACCGGCGGGACGCCCGGCATGCGGGCCGCGGCCAGCACCACGCCCAGGCCGTGCAACGGGGCCAGCTTGCCCACGAACAGCGCCACCGGCGGGCCGGGCGGCTCGGCGGCCGGCGGGAAGACCTCCGGCTCGGCGCCCACCGGCACCACCACCAGCTGTCCGGGGCGGGCGCCGAGCTCCCGCGCGATCCAGGCCGCGTTGCAGGCGGTGTCGGCGATCAGCAGGTCCGAGGCCCGCACCAGCGACCGGTCCAGGGCGGTCAGCGCCCGGGCGGCGGCGCCGCCGGCCCGCCCGCGGTCACCCGCGAGCGTGTCACCGAAGGCGATCATCATGTCCGACACCAGCGGGACGCCCCGGCGGCGGGCCACCAGGCGCGCGGGGAGGGCGTCGGGCTGGGCGGGATAGCCGGCCACCACCGCGTCCACCGGGCCGATCGCCCGCTCCTCGAGCAGCATGCCCGCCCACCCCGCGGCGAACCGGGCCCCCGAGCCCGCCAGCGAGGGCAGCTTCAGGAACGACCCGGCCTTGTGCGTGGTGCGCTCCCACACCGGGCGGTGGCACTGCACCACCTCGTGCCCCAGCTCCCGCAGCCCCGCGCGCAGCACCCGGCCGCGCGGGTAGTCGCGCTCGTAGCAGCCGATCCAGAGCAAGCGCACCGGCGCCCCTAGCGGACGACGTCGCGCACGCGGGACGCGGAGTCATCCTCGCGCGAGCGCGCATGCTGTCGCTGGATCATCTCGGAGAGCAGGCCGAACGTGAGGAACTGGATCCCCACCAGGATGAGCAGCACGCCCAGCAGCAGCAGCGGCCGCTGCCCGATGCCCTCACCCAGGAACCGCAGCACCGACAGGTAGGCCGAGATGAGCAGGCCCACCGTGAGCATCACCAGGCCCAGCCCGCCGAAGAGGTGCATCGGGCGGTGCCGGTACCGGCCCAGGAAGGTGATGGTGAGCAGGTCCAGGAAGCCGCGGACGTACCGCTCCAGCCCGTACTTGCTCTTCCCGTGCCTGCGCGCCCGGTGGTTGACCGCCAGCTCGCCCACGCGGAAGCCCTCGTTGGCGGCGAGCACCGGGATGTAGCGGTACTGGTCGCCGGCGAGCGCCAGCGATCGCACCACCTCTGCCCGGTACGCCTTGAACCCGCAGTTGAGGTCATGGAGCGGGACGCCGCTGACCTTGCGGGTCACCGCGTTGAAGACCTTGGAGGGAAGCCGCTTGCCGATCGGGTCCTGGCGGTCGGCCTTCCAGCCGCTCACCAGGTCGAGCCCGGTCGCCAGCTCGGCCAGCATGCGCGGGATCTCGGCCGGGTCGTCCTGCAGGTCCCCGTCCATGGTCACCACGATCTCCCCGCTGGCCACCCCGAACCCGGCCATGAGCGCCTCGGCCTTGCCGAAGTTCCGGCGCAGCCGCACGAGCACGACCTCGGGCTCGCGCGCCGCCAGCTCGGCGAGCTTCTCGCCGCTGCCGTCCCGCGAGCCGTCGTCCACGAACACCACCTCCACCGCCACGCCCAGCCCGCGCAGGACCGGCAGCAGCTCGCCCGCGAGCGGCTCGATGGAGTCGACCTCGTCGTACACCGGGATGACCACCGACACCGCGATCGCCGCGGCCTCCGGGCCGGTCATCGCGCCCTCGCGCCGCGCGGCGCCCCGGGGGGACGGCGCCGCACCGGCGGACGGGCCGCGACCAGCCCCTTCTTGGCCCGCAGCACCACCAGGGCGGCCATCGACCACATGCAGGCCAGCAGCGCGATGCCGAACGCCGGGCCCACCACGCCGCGCGCCCCCTCCGCCGTGGTGGCCACCAGGTACCAGGCGCCGAACAGCGGGTCGCGGCCGAGCTGGTCGCCCATGACCGCCGCCATGCCCGCCAGCGGCAGCACCGCGACGGCGGCGCAGGCCGCGACCTGCCAGCGGCGCGGCACGGCAGTGGCGACCAGCACGGCGTGGGCGGCGGGGAGCAGCAGCAGGAGCGCCGACGGCCGCACGGCCCAGGCCAGGGCGCAGGTGGCCGCCAGGGCGATCAGGCCGGCCGCGGCCTCGGCGGCGGGCGCGGCGCCCACGCGCTTCGCCCGTGCGCGGGTGGCGAGCCAGGTGGCGACCCCCACGACGGCGGTGATGCCCAGGGCCAGCCCGCCGCGCGCGGTGAGCGGCACGTCGGCGGGCAGCGGCGGCGCACCCGCCGCCGCGCGCGGCACCAGGCCCGCCACGCCCAGCAGGTGCAGGGTCACCACCGCAGCCGCCAGCGGAACCGCGCGCCACAGCAGCGCCCGCAGCCCCGGGCGCAGCCGCACGCCGGCGCGGCGCAGGCGGGCCAGCGCGTCGACGGCGGCCACCAGCAGGGGCAGGGCCAGCAGCAGGATCACGATGCGCAGCACACCCGCAGACAGCTCGCGGTCGGCCAGCACCACGCCCCGGGTGGGCCCGTCGATGACCTCCACCTGGTCGAGCGTGCCCAGCAGGCCCATCGCGGCCTCGCCCACCAGGGAGATGCGCGTCTCGTCGGGCAACTCGCGGAACCGCGGGGGACCGTCGGGGCGTGCCGCGAGCGTGATGGCCGGGATCCCGTCCGCCACCGCGGGGGCGTGGTCGCCGAACGAGCTGGGCACCGCCATGCGGGCGAGCTGGGTCCACAGGCCGTCGTGCCGGGCCGGCTCCATGCCCCCGCGCTCGAGCGCGATGCGTGCGATGGACTCCAGCGCCAGCGCCTGCCGCCCGTCGCGTCCGCGGCTCCAGATGTGGATCTCGCGGCCGTCGCCGTCGGCCGCCGCGTCCAGCACCACCACCGCGCCGATCCGGAAGTCCGAGAAGCGCGAGAGGAACCACCGGATGCCGGCGTTGCCCACGGTGCTGCCGTCGGTGGAGACGAACAGCAGCGGGCGCTCGTGGCTGCTGGTGGCCCACAGGCGGGCCATCTCCACCAGGAGGGCCGACGAGGTGGCGCCCGCCCGGACCTGCGGCGGCGTGTCGCGCGGGGCGACCACCACGATGCCGTCCCGGTCACCCGTGCCCGTGGTGCCCGGCACCACCAGGTAGACGTTGGTGAGCTCCACCAGCGAGCGGCCCTGGCGCGCCACGAACTCCTGGCGCCGCACCCGCGGCTCGCCGCCCGGCGTGGTCGCCTGGGCGCCGGGGATCCCGGCGAGCTGCTCCTCCATCCAGGTGGCGGAGTCGATGTCGTCCTGCGATCCGGGGACCCGCAGCGGCGCCACGCCCTCCAGGCGGCCCGCGGAGTCGCGCACCACGGCGCCGTCCACGGCGAAGGGCACGTCGGGCTCCGGGGGAGCCTGGCGCGTCTGGAGCGTCAGCAGGGCCACGATGATCGCGACGCCCGCGACGAGCCATGCGGTGCGGTAGAGCCTGGCGTTCAGCACGTGATGGGCGGGGTCGCTTGGACGGGTGGCCCGCGGGGTGGAAGTCACCGCACCTGGCGCGGCTCGGGCGAAGGGTAATGCCCCGGGGGCGATCCGTCGCCCCACCGGCGGTTGTGGCGACCCGTATCGGGACTAAACTCGGCGCGTCCGTGCCCGGACGGCACCGGCCCCGCAGGTCTCCCGCAGCTCGCAGAGGTCCCCGTGCTCCGCCAGGTCAACGTCGGTCACAAGTCCCTCGCCGACTACCACTCGATCGTCTCGCGGGAGCTGATGGCCGAGATCCGCGAGCTCGCCGCGACGGTCCAGGGCGTGCGGGTGTGCCACGTCAACGCCACCAGCTTCGGCGGCGGGGTGGCGGAGATCCTGTACAGCCTCGTGCCGCTCATGAACGACGCCGGCCTGCGGGCCGACTGGAAGGTCATGTTCGGGCGCGAGGAGTTCTTCGACGTCACCAAGGCGATGCACAACGCGCTGCAGGGGGACCCGCGCGGCATCACCGAGGACGACCGCCGGATCTTCGAGCGCTACAACGTCCTGAACGCCGGCGGGCTCGACGGCGACTACGACGTGATGATCATCCACGACCCCCAGCCGGCCGGCATTCGCCAGTACAGCCCGCGCAACGAGTCGGCCAAGTGGGTGTGGCGCTGTCACATCGACCTCTCGGCGCCGAACCCCGAGGTCCTGGAGTTCCTGCGGCCCATGATCAACGCCCACGACATGGCGGTGTTCCACATGGCGGGGTACGTCCCCGAGGGCCCCATGCCCGAGACGGTGGTGATGCCGCCGGCCATCGACCCCCTGGCGCCCAAGAACATGGCCCTCTCGGCCGAGGACGCCGCCTACATCGTGAACCAGTTCGGCCTGGACGCCGAGCGGCCGCTGATCCTCCAGGTCTCGCGGTTCGACCCGTGGAAGGACCCCCTGGGCGTCATCGACGCCTACCGGGCGGTGAAGCGCCGCCGTCCCGAGGTGCAGCTCGCCCTGGTGGGCTCCATGGCCACCGACGACCCCGAGGGTTGGGACTACTACAACCGCACCGTGGATTACGCCGACGGCGATCCGGACATCTACATCCTGTCCAACCTGAACAACGTCGGCGGGGTCGAGGTCAACGCGTTCCAGACGCACGCCGCGGTGGTGCTCCAGAAGTCGGTCCGCGAGGGCTTCGGCCTCACGGTGACCGAGAGCCTGTGGAAGGCGCGGCCCACCATCGGCGGCAACGTCGGGGGCATCCCGCTCCAGATCGTGGACGGGCAGACCGGGTGGCTGGTGAACAGCCCCGAGGAGTGCGCCGACCGGATCCTGCGGGTGCTGGACCGCCCCGACGAGGCCCGCGCGATGGCGCGGCGCGGCAAGCAGCACGTTCGGCACGACTTCCTGACGCCGCGGTACCTGCGTGACTGGCTCGGGATCATCAACCGCCTCACGCGCGGCTGACCGGGGAGCGGCGCATGGGCGGCGACGACGACACCAAGCGGGTCATCCTGGTCTCCAACCGGGGCCCCACCACCTTCGCGACCGGTCCCGACGGTGAGCGCATCACCACCCGGGGCGGCGGCGGCCTGGTGACCGCCCTCTCCGGCCTCACCGAGATCACCCCCACGCTGTGGATCTCGGCGGCCATGACCCCCGAGGACAAGGCGGTGCAGCGCGCGTCCGAGGACGGCTGCTTCCCCATCCCGGACCTCGGCACCGACACCCTCGGCCGGTTCGTGGTGATGGACGAGGACACCTACGACCGGCACTACAACGTCATCTCGAACCCCATGATGTGGTTCGTCCAGCACTACCTGTGGGACCTCAGCAACGTGCCGGACATCCGGCGCCAGGAGCTCGAGGCGTGGGAGCTGGGGTACCAGGTGGCGAACCGCCTGTTCGCGGCCGCCGTGTCGGAGGAGCTGGAGCGGCGCCCCGGAGCGCTGGTGATGCTCCACGACTACCACCTCTACACCGCGCCGGAGATCATCCGGCTGACCCACCCGGACGCCTTCCTGCACTTCTTCGTCCACATCCCGTGGACGCAGCCGGACTACTGGCGGGTGCTGCCGCCGCACATCCGCGAGGCGGTGGTGCGGGGGCTGCTGGCCAACGACATCGTGGCCTTCCACACCGCCCGCTACGCCCGCAACTTCCTGCTGTGCGTTGAGGACCTGCTGGACGTGAGGGTCGACTACGACCGGCGGCTGGTGCGCTGGGAGGGCCGGGAGGTGTGGGTGCGCTCGTATCCCATCTCGGTGGACGCCCCGGCGTTCGAGGCGCTGGCGGCCTCCGAGGAGGTGGCCGAGGAGGAGGGGCCCATCCTGCGCCGCCGGCGCGCCCACCTGGTCGTCCGCATCGACCGGGCCGACCTGTCCAAGAACGCCATCCGCGGCTTCAAGGCCTTCGACACGATGCTGGACGACCACCCGGAGCTCGCCGAGAGCATCACGTTCTTCGCGATGCTGCAGCCGTCCCGCCAGGACATCCCGGAGTACGTCGAGTACCTGGACAAGATCCGGGACACGGTCTCCTGGATCAACACCAAGCACGGGAACACCGACTGGATGCCGATCGACCTGCGGATCGAGGCGAGCATGCCCCGGGCCGTGGCGGCCTACAAGCACTTCGACGTGCTGATGGTGAACTCCATCTACGACGGCATGAACCTGGTCGCCAAGGAGGGCCCCCTGGTGAACGAGCGCGACGGGGTCCTGCTGCTGTCCGAGAACGTGGGCGCCCACGAGGAGCTGGGCTCGTTCGCCCTGTCGGTGAACCCCTTCGACATCGAGGACCAGGCCCGGGCGCTGTACCAGGCCCTCACCATGCCCAAGGAGGAGCGCGCCGCCCGCCTCAACCACATCAAGCGGATCGTCCGGGAGAACCACGTCGGCAAGTGGATGGCGGCCCAGCAGGCCGACGTCGAGGCCAAGCGGGCGGGCGACGCGGATGGGTGAGCTCACGCACATCGACGAGCGCGGCCAGGCCCGCATGGTGGGGGTGGGCCACAAGCCCGCCGTCGTGCGCCGGGCCGTCGCGCGGTCGCGGGTGCGCGTGGCGCCGGAGACGGCGGCGGCGATCACCGAGGGCCGCGTGCCGAAGGGCGACGTGGGGGCGGTAGCCCGGCTGGCCGGCATCGCCGCCGCCAAGCGCACGCCGGAGCTGGTGTTCCTGTGCCACCCGCTGCCCATCGACGGCGCCTCCGTGGAGGTGGACATCTCCCCCGAGGGCGTGGTGACCGTGACCGCCACCGTGGAGACCACCGCCCGCACCGGGGTGGAGATGGAGGCGCTCACCGCCGCGGCCGTGGCCGCCCTCAACGTGTACGACCTGGTGAAGGGCATCGACCCGGACCCGCTGATCGAGCGGGTGGAGCTGGTGTCCAAGGAGAAGGCCGCGCCCGGCTGACTCGTCGCGGCGGCGGGGGCCGGGGTAGCCTTGCCCGGATGGACCCCCTGCAGATCTCCGCCACCGCCCCGGTGCGGCCGCCCGTCGACACCGTCCTGGCCGCGGTCGCCCGCCGGCAGGAGCAGGGCTTCGACGCCGTGTGGTGGGCCGACCACCTGCTCCACTGGTTCCCGCCGTCGATCTGGACGCCGGACCTGGTGCCCATGTCGGCCGCCCAGCCGAGCCCGCACGTGTGGATGGACCCGTTCGCGATGGTGGCCGCGGCGGCCGGGGCGGCGGACCGGATCCGCCTGGGGATCGGGGTCACGGACACCGTGCGGCGGCACCCCGCGGCGCTGGCGCAGACCGCGCTCACCCTCGACCACATCACCAGGGGCCGCTTCCTGCTGGGGGTCGGCACGGGCGAGGCGCTCAACCTGGCCCCCCTGGGCATGCGCAACGACCACCCGCTGGCGCGGCTCGACGAGGCGCTGCAGGTGATCCGCCTCCTGTTCTCCACCCCCGACGAGGTGGACTTCGAAGGCGAGCACGTGGTGCTGCGCGGCGCCGCGGTGGGCCTGCGGCCGTACGGGGACGCGCCGCCGCCCATCTGGGTCGCCGCCCACCGCCCCAGGGGCCTGGCCCTCGCGGGGCGCCTGGCCGACGGCTGGCTCCCGCTGGCCACCGACCCCGCCCGCTACGCCGAGATGCACGGCGTCGTGACGGCCGCGGCCGTCGCCGCCGGCCGTCCCGGCGCGGTCACCCCCGGGGCCTACACGCGCGTGGTCCTGGCCGAGGACGACGAGACGGCCCGCACCGCCGCCGCCGAATCCACCCTGCTGCGGTTCATCGCGCTCACCGCGCCGGCGGAGACCTTCGAGGCGCACGGGGTGGACCACCCCGTCGGCGCCGGCGTGTTCGGGCTCACCACCTTCCGCCCCTCGGGCCTCACCCGTGAGCAGGCCCTCGCCCTGGCGGCCGCCGTGCCCGGCGAGGTGGTGCTCGACAGCGTCGTGGCCGGCACGCCCGCCACCGTGGCGCGCCGCCTGGCGCAGATCGTGGCCGCCGGAGCCCGTCACCTGCAGGTCGCGAACATGACCCCGCTGGCGGATCCGGCGCTGGCCGCCGCCAGCGAGGGACTGCTGGGCGAGGCCCTCTCCGACCTGCGGGCGGTCGCCCCCTGATGCGCCGCGTCGCCCGGGCGGCGCCGGGCATCGCGATCCTGGCGGCGTTCGCCGCCCCGGCCGCCGCGCAGGCCCCCACCGCGGCGCTGGAGAAGTGGAACGAGATCTCCTCGGCCGCCATCACGGGCGACACGCTGCTGGCGCTGGACACCGAGACGGTGCAGGTGCGCCGGCGCCTGCCGGGTGACCGCATGGGCCCCGTGGAGTTCACGTACTTCGCGACGGCGCTGGTGCGCGCGCCGCTGGCCCCCGGGGGCCGCCGGTTCGCCCGCGGCGCGTTCGACACGGTCCTGGCGATCCGCAACAGCGTGGGCAGCCAGTCCGGGGCGCGCCTCATGGCCGGGGCGGACGGGTCCACCCTCACGCTCCCGGGCGCCGGTGGATTCGCGCCGCCGGTGGTGTGGTGCTGCACGGCCGACGGCGTGGAGGTGGTGGTGGAGAGCGACGGGCGCGACAGCGCGCCGCGGGCCCTCGCCGCCGGGCTGGACGGCACCCGGGTGCGGATGCTCCTGCGGGCCCCGGACGGGTCGGTGGCGCTGGTCTCGGCCTCGCCCGGCGCGCTGGGCAGGCCCGACGACGTGGACGCCAGCCGCACCACCGCCCCCTTCCCCGGGGCCCCCGACGGCGGCCTGGCGGCCATCACCGACGGCGTGGTGGCGTGGACCGAGGATCCGGCCTCCGGGGTCGTGCGGCGCGGCGTGCCGTCGGACACGGGGGTGACCGGCGTGAGCGACCTGCGCCTGGGCGGGCGCGTGCTGCGGCTGTGGGCCGCGCCGGGCACGTTGGTGGTGCTCACCCGCGCCGGGGCCACGGCCCGCGTGCACCGCATCGACACGGCGGGCGGGACACCCAGGCTGGTGTGGCGCGGCACGCGGCTGCCGCGGGTGGCCGTGGGCGGCGGGTCCGTGGCGGTGGCCGACGGGCGCCGCGTGCTGGCGTCCCGCGCCGGCGCGGTGGCGCGCGTGGCGCAGGCCCGGGGACCGGTGGCGGCGATCGCGGTGGACGGCGACCGCGTGGCCTGGTTCGAGCGTCTGGTCATCAGCCGCGGCGGCGACCGGCCGGCGCGCTGGACCGTCGCCCGGCTGGGGGCGGTGCCGCGGTGAGGCGCCTCCTGCTGGCATGCGGGGTCGCGCTGGCGGCGCTCGCCGCGCCGTGGACGGCGTCCGGGAGCGTCGTGGCGCTGCAGGACGACCGCCTGCCCAACCTGCGCGGCGCGGCGCTCACCGAGCGGCTCGACCTGCTGGCGTCCACGGGCGCCCGCGTGACCCGGGTGGACGTGCTGTGGAGCCGCGTGGCGACCCGGAGACCGGCGGACGCCACCAACCCCGACGATCCGGCGTACGACTGGGCGACCTACGACCAGATCATGCGCGGGCTCGCCCAGCGGGGCATCGGCGTGATCCTCGACTTCTACTCCACGCCGGCGTGGGCGTCGGCCTCCGGCCTCCCCAACGCCGCCCCGCGCGCCGCCGAGGCCGGGGCGTTCGCGGGCGCCATCGCCCGCCGCTACTCGGGCACGTGGCCCACGCCCGCCGGGCCGCTGCCCGAGGTGCGGCGCATCGAGGTGTGGAACGAGCCCAACATCGAGCAGTTCTGGTCGCCCCAGTGCCGACGCGGGCCGCGGGACCGCTACGTGCCGGTCGCGGCCCGCGGCTACGCCGCGCTGGTGGACGTCGCGGCGCGCGAGATCCGCCGCGCCAACCCCGACGCCATCGTCGTGGGCGGCGTGGCCGGCCCGGCCGGGAGCACGACCGACCGTGGCAAGATCTGCCGAACCGGCGCCGAGAGCGTGAGCGCGGGCGCCATCGTCAACGCGCTGCGGGCGAACGGCATCCGCATCGACGCCTGGAGCCAGCACCTCTACCCGATCGGCGCCCCCGACCGGGCGTTCTTCTTCCCCAGCTGGCGATCGCTCGACGAGCTGACCCCGCTGCTGGATAAGCTGCGCCCCGGCATGCCGGTGTACGTCACCGAGACCGGCTACCACACGTCGTACAACCGCTTCCACCGCTACTTCGTCAGCGAATCCCAGCAGGCGCGGTGGCTCACGCAGACCTTCGACATCGCGGCGCGCAACCCGCGCGTGGCCGTCACGGTCTGGTTCAACCTCCAGGACAACCCCAGCTGGACCGGAGGACTCCTGCACGCCGACCTCACACGCAAACCCGCCTGGGACGCCTTCTCCCAGGTCGCCCGCACCTCCACGGTGCCACAGGAGTGGCTGCCATGAGCGACCGCCTTCAGCACGTCCAGGCCTACTACGACCGCATGGCGCCCCGCCTCTACGCGGTCGAGGGCAAGAACTGGCACCTCCAGAGCCGCATGTCGCTCGTGCTGGGGACCATCGACGCGCACGCGCCGCGCACCGGCCCCGACGGCGGCCCGCCGCGCCTGCTGGACGTGGGCTGCGGCACCGGGTTCCTGCTGGAGCAGCTCGCCGGCCGGGGCTTCTCCGGCGTCGGGGTGGACCTGTCCCCCGAGTCGGTGGCGATCGCGCAGAAGCGCCTCGAGGAGCTCGGCGCCGCCGACCGCCTGCGCGCCGAGGTCGGCAGCGCCTACGAACCGCCGGAGGGGCAGTTCGAGCTCATCACCCTCACGGACGTGCTGGAGCACCTGGAGGACCCCCGGGCCTGCCTGCGGGCGCTGCGTGATCGCCTGGCGCCCGGCGGCCTGCTGGTGATCTCCACCCCCAACCGCCGGTCCCTGCCCGGCGCCCGGCGCTGGGTGGCCGAGCGCGTGCCGCAGCTGCGGATCAAGGTCAACCTCGCGCCGGTGGACAACTGGCAGACGTGGGGCGACCTGGAGGCCCACGGGGCATCGGCCGGCCTGGCCGCGGTGAGCCGCCGCGGGATCTTCTTCCGGCCCGGCGGCCGCGTGGGCTCCCAGCTCGGCCGCCTGTACGCGTTCTCCGCGCCCCGCAAGGCCGAGGCCGCCCTGTCCACCACGCCGTTGGGCCGTTTCGGGTTCTACGTCTGCGTGGGCTTCCGGCCCGTCTGAGCGCGGCCGCGACCATGGGCACACGCGGGCGGAGGGTCGTGGGCGGAGGCATGCTCGCCCTGTTCATCTTCGCCCTCGGCGTGTTCCTGCTGCCGTTCGCCTTCCCGACCCCGCCGCCGATCGTCACGCGGTTCCAGGCGACCCGCCTGTTCAGCCCCAACGAGGACGCCCGCCGGGAGCTCGCCCGCATCTCGGTGCGGATGCGCGAGCCCGGCACCATCAGCCTGGAGGTGGTGGGCGCCGACGGCACGCCCGTGCGGGTGCTGGAGACCGACCGGGCCGTCCCCCGCGGGTGGTTCCGGGCCGCCTGGGGCGGCGCCGACGACGCCGGGGTCCCGGCGCCCGACGGCATCTACTCGCTCCGCCTGCGGGCGAAGGCCGGCGCCAAGGTCTTCCGCACCAGCCGCCGCATCGTCATCGACCGCGAGGGCCCGGCGATCGCCGTGGCCGAAGCCGCGTCGGCGGGGGTCACCGACGTCGCGCCGCCCACGCAGTGCCTGGTCACGGCCGTCCCGGACGGTGACGCGAGCATGACCTTCTCGGCGCTCCCGGCCACGACGGCCGGCGACGCCGTGACGCCGCTGGCGTCCTTCGGGCCCCGCCCGGTGCGGGACGGGCGCACGGGCCGCTGGGCCTGGAACGGACGGGGCCGCGCGGATCGAGCCCTGCCCGCGGGCCTGGTGACCGTCCAGATCAGCGCGTCGGACACCGCGCGCAACACCACCTCCCTGCGACGCACCTGCTGGATCGGTAACGCCGTGGGCCGCGTCGTGCGCCCGGGCCGTCCCGGCGGGGACATCCGGATCCGCCTGCGCGGCCCGGAGGGCACCCCGCTGGCGCCCTCCACCCCGGTGACCCTCCGCCTCTACCGGCGCGCCGGAGAGCCCGGCCGCGCCCTTCGCGTGCTGGGGGCGCGCGTGGCCCTGCCGGTGCGGACCACCGCCGGCGCCGCCGGGATGCGGTTGCCGGAGCGCATCCCGGTGTCCGCGCTCTGGCTCGTCGCCGACGTCCCGGACGGACGGGCGCTCATCGATCCCGGAGGGGTCCGCTGACCGGCACCGAGCTCACCAGGGATGTCGCGGCCGTCGTCGCGGCCGCCGGCGTCGCGCTGTTGCTGCTCGGCATCCCGGGCGTGCGACCGACACTCCGGCGGGTCGCCGGCCTCGGCCTGGTCGTGGCCGCCTGGATCACGCTGGCGATCACCCTGCTGCCCGACGGCGAGGCCCAGCGCATCGGCGACCGGCTCAGCGGGCCGGTGGGCGCCGTGGCGGGCCTGGCCGTGCTGGCGGGGGCCGCGGCGCTGCTGGCCGGGGCCGTGCGGCTCACGCTGCGCTGGCCCACCGCCTGGTTCGCCGCCCTCGGCATCGCCCTGCCGGTGCGCATCCCCGTGCCGATCGGCGGCGACGACCGCAACCTGCTGCTGCCGCTGTACCTGGTGATCGCGGTCGGCGTCCTCGCGTTCGTCTGGAGACGGCTGCGCGGGCGGTTCACGGCCGGCGACGAGCCCTCGACGTTCATCGACATCCCCCTCGCCGCGTTCGTCATCTTCGCGCTCGTGTCCTGCGTGTGGAGCGTGGACGCAGAGGAGGGCGCGGTGAAGCTCGTCTTCTTCTACCTGCCCTTCCTGCTGCTGTACCTGGCGGTCGTCGCCCTGTGGCGGCACGCCCAGGGCCTGCGCGCCCTGGCCTGGGCCACCGTGGCCCTCGCCGTGCCGGTGGCGGTGCTGGCGGTGGTCCAGTACGTGACCCGCGACATCTTCCTGAACGTCCGCCTGCAGCAGGCGAACGTCTACAGCCGCTTCTTCCGGTCGAACGGCATCTTCTTCGACCCGAACATCCTGGGCCGGTTCCTGGTGGTGGCGATCATCGCCATCGTCGCGGTGGCCTGGCTGCGCCCGCACCGCCGGGAGCTGGTGGCCGCCGGGGTGCTGCTGGTGCCCCTGTGCGCCGGCCTGGCGGTCACGTTCTCGCGGTCGAGCTGCCTCATGCTGATGCTCGCCCTGGCGCTCATGTCCTGGTGGGCGTTCGGCGCCCGCCGCACGCTGGCGGTGGGCGGCGCCACCCTGGCGGTCCTGGCGCTCACCGCGTTCGCCGTGTCCAACAACGTCCGCAAGGTCGTGACCGACTACGACCGGCTGGAGACGGTGAGCGAGGGACGCTTCGACCTCATCCGCGGCGGCGTGCAGATCTGGCAGGAGGCGCCCGTCCACGGGGCCGGGCTCGGCGGGTTCGAGAACCGCTACCAGGAGACCCTCACCCCGGCCGAGCAGCGCCGGGTGCGCGTGGTGATCAGCCACAACACCCCGGTCACCGTGCTGTCGGAGCTCGGCGCCATCGGGTTCGGGCTCTTCATCTGGCTGGGCCTGCGCCTGTGGCGCGCGCTCGCCGACGGCGCCCGGCGGGTCGGGGGGACCGACGGCTGGTACGTCTGGACCCTGCTGGCGCTGGTGTCCGGAATCCTCCTGCACGCCCTGTTCTACGCCGGGTTCTTCGAGGATCCGTTCCTCTGGGTCCTCACCGCGGGCGCCATGGCCATGGCCGCCGCGGGCGCGACCGCCGCGCGACCGGACCCCGCGGCGCAGGACGCCGAGATCCGGGAGCTCGCCCCGCCCGCGTGAGAATCGTCTGCCTCAGCAACATGTACCCCTCACCCGGGGCACCCGACTACGGGGCCTTCGTGCGGGACATGTGCGACGCCCTGCAGGCGCGGGGGCACGAGGTCGACCGCGTGGCGATCGTGACCCGCTCGGCGGGGGCCCTGCGGACACCCGCGAAGTACGGCGGGTTGCTGGCCCGCGCGGTGCGCGCCGTGCGCGGGGCGGACGTCGTCTACGCGCACTACCTGTTCCCCACCGGGGCGATCGCGGCGGCCTGCCATCGGGTGACCGGCGTGCCGTGGGTGGTGACCGCCCACGGCGGCGACGTCGCCAACCTCACCCGCGCGCCGGTTCGGCGCGCGACCGCCGCGGCCCTCGGATCGTGCGCCGGGGTGATCGCGGTGAGCCGCTACCTGGTGGAGCGCATGCACGAGGCCGGCCTGCACCCGCCGGACCTGCACGTGGTGAACATGGGCGTCGACATGGACCGGTTCGTGCCGGGCGACCGGGCGGCGGCCCGCCGCCGCCTGGGCATCCCGGAGGACGGGCCGATGGTGGTCGCCGTCGGCGGGCTCACCGCGCGGAAGGACCCCCTCACCCTCCTGCAGGCCGTGGCCCGGCTGCGCGCCGGCCACCCCACCGCCCGCGTGGCCTTCGTGGGCGACGGCCCGCTGGCCGACGCCGTCCGCCTGGGGGCGCGGCACCTCGGGATCCCGGACGGCGCGCTGCTGATGCCCGGCGCGCTCCCGCACGAGCGGGTGCCGGACTGGATCGCCGCGGCCGACGTGCTGTCCATGGTGAGCCGCGTGGAACCCCTGGGCGTCGCGGCCCTGGAGGCCCTCGCGGGTGGCCGCCCCGTGGTGACCACCTCGGTGGGTGGCGCCGCGGAGGTGGTGCCCGCGCGCGGCGCCGGCGCGGTGATCGCCCCCGGCAACCCGGTGGCCCTGGCGGACGCCCTGGCCGCCAAGCTCGCCGATCCCCCGTCGCCCGCCGCGTGCCGCGCCGCCGCCTCGGGCCACGCGCTGGCCCGCCAGGCGGGCCGTGTCGCGGACATCCTGGCCGGCGCGGCCGGCGGGGAGGCCGCTGCTAGCCTCCACCGCCGATGACGGGCCAGGCACCACCAGCAGGCGGGCTCGCGCCTCCCCGCGGCCCGGTGCTCGGCGCCGGCCTCGCGGCGGCGGCCGGAGCGGCGATCACGGTGCTCTCGCCGGCCGCGGGCATCGCCTTCACGGCACTCGCCGCCCTGCTCATCGCGATCCGCCGCATGCCGGTGCCGCGCCTGGCGGTGGGCTTCGTGACCGTCACCGCCCTGGCCGCCATCGCGGGCCCCAACCTGGCGATCCCACAGGCGCCGTGGCTGTTCCTGTTCCGCATCATGATCGTCACGCTGGCCCTCGGCACGCTGGGGTACCTGCTGATGGGCGGCACGATCTCCGCCAGCCGCGCCATCTCGGTCCCGGCGGGCCTGCTGGGGCTCATGATCCTGTGGTCGGCGATGTCGGTGGCGTGGGCGCAGGACGACGTGGCCGCCCTGCGCTGGACGCTGTTCCTGACGATGATGGGCGGGCTGGCGCTGGCCATCCCGGTGGCGTTCGCCACGCGCGACCGCGCGGTGCGCCTGCTGAAGGTCCTGGGCGTGGCCTTCGCCGTGGTGAGCCTCATCTCCCTGATGGAGATCGTCGCCGGGATCCGGCTGCCCACCTCGCGCCTGGCCGGGCGGTCGCAGGATGTCGCGTTCGCCGCCACCTCCGTGTTCGGCAACGAGAACAACCTCGCCACGTACCTCACCCTCACCCTGCCGTACCTGCTGGTGCTGCCGCTGGTGTTCCGCGACATCCGCCTGCGCGCGGTGGGGATCGGCGGGGGGGTGGCCGCCATGCTCGCCCTGCTCTACACCGGCAGCAAGGCCAACATCCTGGCCTTCGGGATCATCCTGATCACCCTGCTGCTGTTCGCCGGGACGGACCACCGCCAGCGCGGCCGGGCCATCTCCGCCGCCGTGATCGCCGCGCTGGCCGTGGCCATGGTGGTGCCCGCGATGCAGGGGTCCGGCGTCATCTCGCTTCCCGACCGGGCCGTCACCAAGTTCGACTTCTCCCTGTTGCGGGAGCAGGTCGACACCGGCGTGGGCTCCGGCGCGGTGCGCTCGAGCCTGCTGGAGGACGGCCTGTCGCTGGTGCACGAGACCGGCGGCATCGGCGTGGGCGCCGGGAACGCCGACGTGCGCGTGCGCTCGCTGCGCGACTTCCCCGGCGTCGCGAACCTGCACAACTGGTGGCTCGAGGTCACGGTGAACCTCGGGCTCATCGGCCTGGCCCTGTACGCCTCCTTCTTCGGGTTCCTGCTCACCCGGCAGCTGCGGGAGGCCCGTCTGACCCGTGATCCCCTGGTGCGGTACATGGCCCTCGCCGGCGGCACGTCACTGGCCGGGTTCACGGTGGGCAGCCTCGGGCCGTCCAGCGTCATCCATTTCGCCCCGATGTGGATCACCTTCGGGCTCGGCATGCTTGCCGTCGCGCTCGCCCAGCGCGCCCGCGACAACGGAGGCACCCTGCCGTGAAGATCCTGATGCTGAGCCACATGTACCCCAGCGCCGTGAACCCCACGGCCGGGATCTTCGTGCACGAGCAGGTGCGGGCCCTGCGGGACCTGGGCCACGACGTGCGGGTGATGTCGCCCAAGGGCTGGGCGCCTCCGCTGCTGGACCGCTGGAGCGCGTACCACGACGTGCCGGGCACCGACGTCATCGACGGCGTCCCGGTGATCTACCCGCGCAAGCTCACCCTGCCCGGCGCGCGCCTGGGCGCCCGGAACGCCGACGCCATGCGGTGGGCCATCCACCGGCCGCTGCGCCGCATCCACGCCCGCTGGCCCTTCGAGGTCATCCACGCCCACATGCTGGTTCCCGACGGCTGGGCCGCCGCGCGCGTGGGCGCGGAGCTGGGCGTGCCGGTGCTCGCCACCGCCCACCGCGCCGACGTGATCGACCTGCCGGCCCGCAGCGCCGCCCTGCGCGAGCGGGTGCGTCAGGCCGTGGAGTCCATCGACCAGATCGTGACCGTGAGCCGGGCGATCCAGGGTGAGGCGGAGTCCTGCGGCACGCCGCGCCGCCCCGTGCAGGTGGTGGCCAACGGCGCCGACACCTCGGTGTTCATGCCGCACGACATGGCCGAGGCCCGCGCCCGCCTGGGCCTGCCGGCCGATGACCGGGTGGTCACCTACGTGGGCAAGCTGGTGCCGCGCAAGGGCGTGGACGTGCTCATCGAGGCCATGGGCCTGCTGGCGGCCCGCCGTGATGACGGCGCACCGCTGCTGGTGATGGGCGGCATCGGCGAGCTGCGCGAGCCACTGGAGGCACGGGCCCGGGAGCTGGGCATCGGCGACCGAGTCCGGTTCGTGGGCAAGATCCCCCACGACGACGTGGCCTGGTACATGGCCGCGGGGGAGTTCTTCGTGCTGCCGAGCCACTCCGAGGGGCTGCCCACCGTGTGCTGCGAGGCGCTCAACTGCGCCCGGCCGGTGGTGGCCACCGCGGTGGACGGCACCCCCGAGATCGTGCGGCACGAGGACACCGGCCTGCTGGTGCCGGCCGGCGACGCCGAGGCCCTGGCCCTCGCGCTGGGCCGCATGCTCGACGAGCCGGGCCTGCGCGACCGCCTGGCCGAACGCGCCCTGGCGGTGGGCCGCGACGAGTACACCTGGGCGGCCAACGCCCGGCGCAACGCCGAGCTCTACGCGGAGCTGGTGGCGTGAGCCGCCCCGCCGCGATCGTGCTGCAGGCCTCCGGGCCGAACAGCCTGGGCATCATCCGGGCCCTGGCCGCCGAGGGCGTGCGGGTGATCGCCGCCGACCACGACCCGCACGCGCTGGGCAAGGCGTCCCGGTACGCCCACCCCGCCCACACCGCGGACCCGCTCACCGAGCCGGACCGCTTCGTGGAGGACCTGCTGGCCATCGGCCGTCAGCTGGGCGACCGCCCCGTGCTGTTCCCCACCCACGACGAGGCCATCGCCGCAATCGGACCCCGCGAGGCCGAGGTGGACGCGCTGCTGCGCCGCCCCTGGACGCCGTGGGATCGGATGCAGGTGATCATGGACAAGGGCGGCCAGCACGCCGCCGCCCGGCGCATCGGCTTCCCGCGCCCCGGCACCACCGACCCCGCCGAGGACGCCGACCCCGTGCTGGCGGTGCGCGACGCCGGCCTGCGCTACCCGGTCATCCTCAAGCCCCGCTACGCCCCCGAGTTCCGCCGCAGGTTCCGCGTGCAGGTCATGCGGTGCGAGAACGAGGAGGAGCTGCGCCGGCGGTGGGAGGACGCGGCCCCGTACGGACCGCAGATCCAGGAGGTCATCCCGGGCGGGGACGAGCAGCTGTGGACCCTCGGCAGCTATCGCGGCGCCGACGGGCAGCG
Organism: Actinobacteria bacterium Ga0077560; assembly: GCA_001464275.1. GTDB lineage: Bacteria > Actinomycetota > Thermoleophilia > Miltoncostaeales > Miltoncostaeaceae. The sequence goes on from LNFL01000179.1 coordinate 22,578, forward strand.
GATCGCCTCCTTCACCGGCCACAAGCTGCGCCAGTGGCCCCCGGAGTTCGGCACGGCCCGATCGGCGGAGGCCCACTGGGACCCGCTGTTCGCCGACCGCTGCCACGCCCTGCTGGACGAGCTGGGCTTCCACGGCATCTCCCAGGTGGAGGTCAAGCGGGACCCCCGCGATGGGCGCGACCACCTCATCGAGGTGAACCCGCGTTCCTGGCTGTGGATCTCGCTGGCCACCGCCTGCGGGGTGAACCTGCCGTACGCCTGCTACCTGGACGCCATCGGCGAGACCCGCCACTGGACCGGCGGCCACCGCTCCAACGTGCGCTGGGCGCTGCTGCCCAAACACCTCGCCGCCAGCGTGAAGGAGGTCCGGCGCGGGCGCTGGGGCGCCGGCGCGTTCGCCCGGTCGCTGCGGCCGCCGCTGGTGGACGGGGTGGCGTCGCTTCGCGACCCGCGACCCGCCCGGCAGGTCTACGGCCGCATGCTCCGGCGCGGCGGGGGCGGCGCGTGAGCCTCACCATCCGCATCGAGGCCTGCCCCGAGCGCTTCGTGCCGCGCGCGCGCTGGGTGCTGGGCATCCTCGCGGAGGCCATCGGCGAGGAGGCCGTCTTCACCGACGGCCCGGCCGAGCTGGTCTACTCCCCGCGCCCACCGGACGACGGCGGCGTGTGGATCCCCGCCGACGGCGCGGCGCAGGCGTTCTTCGACGGCCGCGAGGCGTTCCCGGGTCCCACCGCCCACCGCATCGGGAACCTCGTGTTCCTGTTCCCGCTGCGCGACGCGGCCCTGCCGGTGCCGGGCGACGTCGTGGCCAGCGCCTTCCACCTGCTCGCCCGCTGGGACGAGTGGTGCGTGCCCGATCGCGACCGCTTCGGCCGCCTGCCGTACGCGCGGACGACGTTCGCCCGGATGGGCATCGACCCCGAGGAGCCCCCGGTGGAGGGCTACATCGCGCTCCTGCGCGGTGCCCTGGGACGTCCCGAGCCCCGCGGCTGGTCGGTGTTCCTGACCCACGACATCGACCGCATCCGGCGACGCGGGCCCAAGCAGCTGGCCGGCATCGCGCGGCGCAGTCCGGCCCGGGCGGTCTCGACCCTGCTGGGCCCCGATCCGTGGGACAACATCCCGGAGCTGCTGTGGACCACCGGCCGGCGCGGCCTGGCGTCCACGGTGTACTTCATCGGGCGCAACGCCCACCGGCTGGACGGCACCCCGCGGGCGGTCTACGAGGCCACCCGCGCCGACATGGCCCGCGCGGTCCGCGCGGCCGGCGGCGAGGTGGGGCTGCACGCCTCGTTCGCCTCCTCGGAGGACGGCCGCGCGCTGAAGGCCGAGCTGGACGCGTTCCAGGCCGAGATCGGCGGCGGGGTCGTGGGGGTGCGGTACCACTACCTGCGCTTCCGCTACCACGAGACGGTCCGCTGGCTGGAGGACGCGGGGCTGGCCTACGACTCCAGCCTGGGATGGGCGGAGACCCCCGGCTTCGCGGCCGGCATCGCCCGCCCGTTCCGGCCGTGGATCATGGGGGAGGAGCGCCCCGCCGACCTGCGCCTGGTGCCCCTCGCCGTGATGGACACCACGCTGCACTCGTACCTCAAGCTCGATGCGGAAGCTGCCCGTGAGCGGGCGCTTTCGGTGCTGGACCGCGTGCGCCGGGCGGGCGGGGCGGCCTGCCTGCTGTGGCACAACACCTACCTCGCCGACGACCGGGCCCCCGGGTACGGCCCGCTGTGGGAGCGGCTGCTGGACGACCTCGCCGAGCGGGGCGCGGAGCTGGGGCCGGTGAGCCCGCAGCCGGTCCCCGAGGGCGCGGACCTCTCCGGCCGCCGGGTGCTGCACCTCACCAGCGTCCACCGGCCCCGCGACGTCCGCATCCTGCACAAGGAGGCCGCCGCCGCGGCCCGCGCCGGGGCCGGTGCCCGGGTGCTGGCGCTGCGCACGCCCGCGGCCCGCGGCAAGCGCATCGCCGCCGGCTGGCGCATGGCGGCCCGCGCCCGGAAGGCCGGCGCCGACGTGTTCCACGTCCACGACCCCGAGCTGCTGCCCGCGGCCGTGTGGCTGGCCCGCCGATCCGGCACGCCGGTGGTCTACGACGTGCACGAATACCTGGGCGAGACGGTGCGCACCAAGCGCTGGCTGCCCGCGCCGGTGCGCCTGCCGCTCGCGTGGGCGGCGTCCCGCGCCGAGCGGGCGCTCGCCGCCCGCCTGGACGGCGTCGTGGGCGTGAACGGCGACCTGGCCGCGCGGTTCGCCGCGGCGGGCGCGCGGACCGCCACCTCGGTCACCAACGCCCCGTGGGGCACCGCCTTCCCGGAGCCCGCCCCGGCAACCGAGCCCGTGGTGCTCTACGTGGGCGGCCTGGGACCGCTGCGCGGCCTGCCGCTCATGCTCGAGGCCTTCCCGATGGTCACCACGCCGGACGCCCGCCTGGTGCTGGCGGGACCCGGCGACCCGGGCCCGCTGCCCGACCGGGTGACCCTGCTGGGCATCGTGGACCACAGCGAGGTGGCCGGCCTGCTCGCCGGCGCCGCCGTGGCGTGGATCCCGCTCACCCGGCACGGCAACTACGCCCGCGCCGTCCCCACCAAGCTGGTGGAGGCCATGGCCGCGGGCCGCCCCGTGGTGGCCAGCGACATCGGGCGGATGGCCATGATCGTGCGCGACGCCGGGTGCGGCATCCTGGTGCCGCCCGACGACCCCGCGGCGCACGCCGCGGCGATCGACCGCCTGCTGGGCGACCCGGAGGAGGCCGCCCGCATGGGCCGCGCCGGCCGACAGGCCTTCCTGGACGGCCTGGCCTTCGAGGCCCAGGCCGGGCGCCTCACCTCCTTCTACGCCGGTCTCCTGGGGGTCCGCTGATGCGCGCGCTGTACGTGTCCCAGTACTTCGTCTCGGCGAACCAGCCGGGGGGCGTCCGCCACTGGCAGCACACCCGGGCCCTCGCGCAGGCGGGGCACGAGGTGTCGGTGGTGACCTCCTACGTGCAGCACAAGGAGCGCACCATCCCCGAGCGGTACGCGGGGAAGAAGATCGTGCGCGAGGCCGAGGACGGCCTGGACATGTGGCGCGTCTACAGCACCCCCGGCTACGGCCGGGACCTGCGGTCGCGCCTTGGGAACTACGCCAGCTTCGCCTGGTGGGCGTCCCTTGCCATGACGCGCGTTCCGAAGCCCGACGTGGTGATCGCCTCCTCGCCGTCGCTGCCGGCAGCCGGGGCCGCGGCCGTGCTGGCCATGCTGCGCCGCGCCCCGTTCGTGCTGGAGATCCGCGACCTGTGGCCGGATTCCGCGGTGACCATGGGGCTGGTGAACGACCGGGCCACCATCACGGCCGCGAGGTGGCTGGAGTCGTTCTGCTACCGGCGCGCCGACCGCATCATCGCCCTCACCGAGGGCATCCGGGACGGGATCATCGCCAAGGGCATCCCCGAGAAGAAGGTCACGCTCATCACCAACGGCGTGGACCTGGACTACGCCGGGGGCGAGCAGGTGCCCGCCGACATCCCCGGCGTCCCCCCGGACGCCGTGGTGGCCATGTACGTGGGCGCCCACGGCACCTACAGCAGCCTCGACACGGTGCTGCAGGCCGCCGACCTGCTGCGCGGCCGGCCCGAGATCCGCGTGGTGCTGGTGGGCGGCGGCGACCAGAAGGCCCGCCTGGTGGAGATGGCCGCCCGCATGGACCTGCCGAACGTGGTGTTCGTGGACTCGGTGCCCAAGCGCGAGGTGCCGCCGATGATCGCCCGCGCCGACATCTGCCTGCTGCCGTACCAGGACCGCGCCCTGTTCGCGGGGGCCCTGCCGAACAAGGTGTTCGACTACCTGGCGGCGTCGCGCCCCATCCTGGCGGCCGCGCCCGAAGGGGAGCTCACCGCGCTCATCCGCGACGCGGACTGCGGCGTGTGCGTGCCCCCGGAGGACCCGCGGGCCATGGCGGATGCCATCATCGCGATCGCCGACGACCCCGCGCGCGCCGAGATGGGCGCCCGCGGCCTGGCGGTCGCGCTGGAGCGGTACGACCGCCGGGTGCTGGCGGGCCGGTTCGTCGACGTGGTGGAGTCCGCGGCATGAGCATCGACCTCACCGACCCCGTCGGCGGACGCGCCAAGCGCGCCCTCGACCTGGCGGTCGCCGTGCCCCTGCTGGTCCTCGCGAGCCCGGTCATGGCGGTCCTGGCCGTCTTGGTGCGCCGCGACTCGCCCGGGCCGGCGCTGTTCAAGCAGACCCGGATCGGCGAGGGGGGCCGGCCCTTCAAGGTCCTCAAGTTCCGCACCATGGTGCAGGGCGCCCAGCAGATGGGGACCGGCATCCGCGTGGTGTCCAACGACAGCCGCATCACCCCCCTCGGGAAGGTCCTGCGCAGGACTTCGCTGGACGAGCTGCCCCAGCTCATCAACGTGGTGCGCGGCGACATGAGCCTGGTGGGTCCGCGCCCGACGGTCCCGGAGCAGGTGGAGCACTACACCGAGCACCAGCGGCGGCGGCTCCTGGCCCGCCCGGGGGTGACCGGCCTGGCCCAGGTGACCGGCCGCCAGCTGCTGCCGTGGTCGGAGCGCATCGAGATCGACATCACGTACATCGAGAACTGGAGCATGCGCCGCGACCTGGCGATCATCGCCCGCACGGCGCTGATGCTCCTGCGGCGCGCCGACAACCAGTACCGGGACGCCGCGCCGGCGTTCGACCTGCCCCGCAAGCCGGACTCCACGCCCGGCGCACCCTGAAACCCGCGGTTCGTCCCCCCGCTTCAGTAGAGTCGCCCACCGTGAACGAGGTCACCCTCCGGGACTACCTGCGGGTCGCGTGGAGCGGCCGCTGGCTCATCCTCATCGCCACCGTCGTCGGCATCGTCGTCGGGATCCTGCTCTCCGTCGCCCGCTCGCCCGAGTACACCGCCACCGCGCGGGTGTACCTGGGGCAGGCCACGACGGTCGCCGGGGTGCCCGTCCAGACGCCGTTCACCAACCCCACGGTGGCCCCGCTGGCCCTCGACAGCGACCAGATCGTGCGGCGGGTCGCCGACGCGGCGGACGTCACCCCCGGACGGGTGCGGTCGGCCGTGACACTCACCGCGCCGCGCGTGACCGGCACGGCGGGCAACCTGCCCACCGTCATCACCATCACCTCCACGGACGCGAACCGCGCCACCGCGGTGGCCATCGCCAACGCCTATGCGGACAACGTGCTCGCCGACGTCAGCGCCGCGTACCGGGAGACCCGCAAGGTCTACGAGGGGCAGGTGGCGCGCAGTGGCCGGGAGGTCGAGTCCCTGCTCGCCGAGGCCACCCGCCTGCGCACCCGCCTGGCGAGCGCCTCCCCCGGCCAGGCCGAGCTGATCCAGCTGGCCCTCAACTCGGCGGTGCAGCAGCTCGAGGACGCGCGGCAGGAGCAGGCCGACCAGGAGGTCCTGCTGCGGAAGGCGGACCAGGTCGAGGCGCCGCAGGCGCTCACCAAGGCGGAGCGTGCCAGCAGCTCCGGAACCGCTCCGAAACGGGTTCAGTCGATCGTGCTGGCCGCCCTCATCGCCATGGCGCTGGGCATTCTGGCCACCTTCGTCTGGCGGGGAAGCCCCGCGGCCCGCGCTGCCGATGCGGGCCGCGCGTAACCGCCGGGCGGTCCTCGCGGTCCTCATTGCCGCCGGCCTCGCCGGCTGCGGCGGCGGCGGCGATGACCCCGCTCCTCCCACCCCCACCACCTCCGAGGCGCCCGCCGGCCTGACGGTGCGCGTGGTGGACGGCGACCTGGGCACCCCGGTGGCCGGCGCCACGGTGGCGCCCGTGGGACCCGCCGGGGTCGGCGAGCGGCTCACGACCGGCGCCGACGGCACGGTCACCGTCCCCGAGGGCACCACCCTCGCCCGCGTGCGCCGGGAGGGGTACTCCGCCGGGGCGGAGGACGTGGAGGGCCCAACGACCACCGTGCACATCCACGACCAGCGCCTGCAGAGCCCCGAGTACGGCGTGGGGCCGGAGCGCACGCGCTTCAACCCGCTGGTGCGCGCCCCCGTGGCCGGGTCCGTGCGCCGGGCGTGGCGGTTCGACGGCAAGCGTCTGCTGGAGTTCCCCCCGGCCGTGAAGGACGGCGTGCTGGTGGTGGGCAACAACGCCGGCCGCGTGTTCGGCATCGACGCGCGCACCGGGCGCCAGCTGTGGACCCAGAAGCGCCGCAGCTACATCGCGTCCTCCCCGGCCATCGGCGGCCGGCGCGCCTACATCACCTCGATGGACGGGCTGTTCACCGCATACCGGCTCACCACCGGCACCCGCCTGTGGGAGTACTCCAACGGCGGCAGCCCCATCGAGAGCTCGCCGCTGATCATCGAGGACACCGCGTACTTCGGGGCCTGGAACGGCGAGCTGACCGCGCTGAACCTGCGCACCGGCAAACCCCGGTGGACCTACCGCGGGGGCGACGACATCAAGGGCAGCGCCGCCAAGGCCGGGCCCAACGTGGTGTTCGGGGACTACTCCGGCGTGCTCACCGCGGTGAACGCCCGCACCGGCGCGCGGGTCTGGAGCACCGACGTGGGGGCGCGCCTCTACGGCGGTCCGGGTGTGAGCGGCAACCGCATCGTCATCGGCGACGTTGGCGGCCAGGTGGTGTGCGTGGACGCCCGCACTGGGTCGGTGCTGTGGCGCCACTCCACCGGCGGCGCGTACGTGTACGCCAGCCCCGCGATCGCCCGCGGCACGGTGTTCATCGGCGGCTACGACGGGGTCTTCCGGGCGCTGGACCTGCGGACCGGCGCGGTGCGCTGGACCTTCCAGGTGGGCGGCCGCATCTCCGGGTCGGCCACCGTGGTGGGCGACACGGTCTACACCGCCGTCCTCGCCGCGCCGGGGCAGCCGAAGCGCACGTGGGGCCTGGCCACCGCGAACGGCGCGGTGCGCTTCCGGGCCGACGACGGGCGCTACTCGCCGGCGGTCGCCGCCGGCCGGACCGTGTACATCATCGGCGTGCGTCACATCGACGCGTATCGTGCGCCGGCCCGGTAGGCGCGTCCTCATCGCCGCGGGCGCCGCGGCGGTCGTGGTGGTGGGCGGCCTGGGGCTGGCCGGCCTCGCGGTGCGCGACGGGTGGTTCGACGAGGGCAGCATCGAGGGCGACACCAGCGGGTTCATCCCCGAGCAGGCACCGCCGGAGGACCCCGGCACCGGTTCCTGGCCGGAGTTCGGCTTCGACCCGGCGCGGTCCCGCGCGAACGTCCAGCTCGACCTGCGCCCGCCCTACCGGCGCGTGTGGCGCGTGGACGGCGGCTCGCTGCTGGAGTTCCCGCCGGTGATCGGCGACGGGCGGGTGATCGTCGGCACCAACCGGGGGCTGGGGATCGGCGTGGACCTGCGGACCGGGCGCGTGCTGTGGCGCACGCGGCTCGGCGGCACGGTGGCGTCCTCTCCCGCGCTCACCGGGATCACGCCCGGCGCCGCCGGACCGGCGGCCGGGCCGGCCCTGGCGCTGTTCACCACCATCCGTGGCCAGATGCTGGCGCTGGACCCGGCCACCGGGGCCATCCGCTGGCGCATGCGGTTCGGCTCGGCGATCGAGAGCTCGCCGCTGGTGCTGGGCGACAGCGTCTACATCGGCACCCTCGACGGCCGGGTGATGCGGGTCTCCCTGCGCACCCGGAGGGTGGTCTGGACCGCGCGGGCGCCCGGGGACGTCAAGAGCAGCCTGGCCGAGAGCGGGGACACGGTGGTGGTGGGCGACTACGGCGGCACCGTCGCCGCCTACGCCAAGCGCGACGGGCGCGTGGTGTGGCGCACCACCAGCCCGGGGCCGCGGTTCCGCGGCCCCGGGCGCTTCTACGCCGGTCCCGCGGTCGCCTACGGGCGCGTCTACATCGGGAACATCAACGGCAGGATGCTGGCCCTCTCGGCCCGCGACGGGCGCGTGGCGTGGGTGCGCCTGGTGGGCGACTTCATCTACTCGTCCGCGGCGGTGTCCGATCGCACCGTGTTCGTGGGCAGCTACGACCGGCGGCTCTACGCCCTGGACGCCGTCACCGGCCGGATCCGCTGGACCCATGACGCGGGCGAGCGCATCTCCGGGGCGCCGTCGGTGATCGGCGACGTGGTCTGGTACTCCACGATCGCCAGGAACCCGCGCGCCGGGCGCACGCGGGGACTGGACGTCCGCACCGGCCGACAGCTGTACGAGCACCCCGAGGGCCGCTACTCCCCGGCGGTGGGCGCGCAGGGCATCCTGGTGCTCACCGGCGTCCGCACGCTGACGGCGCTGCGCCCCCGATGACCGCGACACGCCTCGCCCGCGCCGCCCTGGTGGTGGCGCTCTTCGGGCTGCTCTCGCGGTTCCTGGGCCTGGGCCGGGAGATCGTCCTGGCCGGCTACTACGGCACGTCCGCCGAGTCGGACGCGTTCATGAACGCCCTCCTGCTGGTGAACGTCGTCGCCGCCATCCTGCTGTACGCGCTGGTGACCGTCGTGATCCCCGTGTTCTCACAGGAGCGGGAACGGGCGGGCAACGCCTCCGCGTGGCGCCTGGTGTGGGCGATCGCCGGCTGGGTGGGCCTGTTCCTGATCGTGCTGTCCAGCCTCGTCGCCCTGTTCCCCGAGGTCCCCGCGGCGCTGTTCGACGCGGAGGGCGCCCGGGGGGTCCTCACGCGCGATCTGGTGCAGATCATGGCGCCGGGCCTCCTGCTGCAGGGGGTCTCCGCCCTGTTCACGGCCCTGCTGCAGATCCACGACCGCTTCGGGATCCCGGCCGCGGTGGGCGTGGCGTTCAACCTGGGCATCATGGTGGGCGTCATCGTGGGGCAGGGCGAGCTGGGCATCGAGGCCGCCGCCTGGGGCCTGGTGATCGGCGCCGCGTTCCAGGTGCTGCTGCAGCTGCCGCAGTTCATCCGGCTGGCGCGCAGGGAGCGGGTGCGTCCCGCCCTCACCCATCCCCGCCTGGGCATGGTGGCGCTGGCGGCGGTGCCGGTGATGGGCGCGTCGCTCATCCAGCAGGTCAACAGCTTCGTTGATCGCTTCCTGGCCAACACCCTCGAGGAGGGGCGGGTCGCGGCCCTCTCGTACGCGAACAGCCTGGGGGCGGCGCCGCGCGCGGCCCTGCTGGTGCCGTTCCTGACGCCGCTGTTCCCCTTGGTGGCCCGCATGGTGGCCCAGGGACGCGAGTCGGAGGCCGTGAAGGGCATCCACCGGATCTGCGGCATCCTCGGGCTGGTGGCCGTGCCGGCCGCGATCCTGCTGGCCGTCTACGCGCGGGAGACCACCCAGCTGCTCATCGGCCGCAAGGAGTGCGGCGCCCAATGCGTCCAGTGGACGTCGGAGCCGCTGGTGTTCTACGCGATCGCCATCTACGCGAACTTCCTGTCGATCTTCCTCAACCGCGCGATGGCCGCCGCGAACATGCAGCGCGCCGTCTTCATCGCCACGACGGTGAGCGTCGCGGTGACCTGCGTGCTCGACGTCATCCTGGTGGGCCCCTTCGGCCTGCAGGGCATCGCCGCCGCCACCCTCATCGGCGTGACGGTGAACCTCCTGCACTACTGCTGGTACGTGAACGGGCGCTTCGCCGACTTCAGCCCCCTGCGCCTCGCCCGGCAGCAGGCCCGGCTGCTCGCCTGCGGGGTCCCGGCCATCGTGGTGGCGCTGGCGGCCAACGAGATCCTGCCCACCGGCGACCTGAAGGGCCTGGACCTGCTGTGGCCGCTGGCCGCCAAGGTGGGGCTCGGCATCCTGGCCTACCTCCTGGCCGCACGGGTGCTGGCACGGCCGGAGCTGCGCGAGTCCGTCGGGGCGGTGACGGCCCTGGTGCGCCGCCGGCGGCCCGCCCCGGCGTCATGACCCGGCGCGCCGGCGCCGTGGAGGCCGCCGGCCTGGCGGCCATCCTGGCCGGCGCCCTCGCCCTGCGGCTCTGGGCGTTCGGCGGGGTCCAGTTCGCCCACCTGGGCGACGACGGCCGCTACGTGGCCGTGGCGCAGAACCTGGCCAACGGCTTCGCCCCGGAGGGCCCCACCGAGTGGTTCGGCGGGCGCATCGCCTTCCTGTGGCCCGTGGCGGCGCTGTTCGCCCGCTTCGGCGCCGGGGACCTCACGGCCGTCACCTGGCCCCTGGCAGGGTCACTGCTGGCCGTGCTGGCCGCCCACCTGCTGGGACGCCGCCTGGCCGGGCCGCGGGTGGGCCTCCTGGCCGCCGCCATCGTGGCCGTCACCCCGCTGGAGGCCCTCATGGCCACCCGGCTGCGCCCCGACGCCCTCATGCCCGCCTTCATCGCCCTGGCGGTCTGGGCGACGCGGCGCCGGCTGGGCCGCCGCGGCCGGGCTGCTGCTGGCGGCGGCGTGGTCCACGCGCGAGATGGCCCTGGTGATGCTGCCCGTGGTGGTGGCGGCCGGATGGGGTGCCGGACGGCGGGCGCTGGCCTGGGGCGCCGCGGGCCTGGCCGCCGGGCCGGTGCTGGCGGTGGCCGCCATGGCGGCCGCCGGTGGCGACCCCCTGGCCCCGATCACGGGCACGGCGGGCGCCTCCCGCACCCGGGACCCGCTGGAGGCCTGGGATTGGGGCGCCAGCTACGCCGCGCGGCTCCTGGAGGGCGCCGGGGCGCCGCGCAGCATGCTGTTCCTGCTGCTCCCCGTGGTTGGGGCGGCGCTCGCCGTCGTGGTCCTGCGCCGGGACCGGCGCGCCGCGCTCCCGGTGGCCTGGCTCACCTGGGCCGCGCTGTACCTGGAGATCGGGACCCTGCCCAACCTGGCCAAGTCCTCTCGCTTCCTGCTGCTGGCCGCCATCCCCGCCGCCCTCGTGGTGGCCTTGGCCGCGGAGCGATACGGCCCGGCCATGGGGGGCGCCGTGGCGGGGGCGACGTTGCTGGCGGCCATCCTCGCCCTGGCGCCGCTGCCGGCCCGCGAGGCCCGGGGCACCGACGTGGTCCTCCTGGACCGCGTGGTGGACCGCCTGCGCGGCCTGCCGCCCGGCCCGGTGCTGGCCGAGAGCCACACCTGGATGGTGAAGCTGGAGGCCTACCTCGCCCGGGACCGCCTGCGCGTCCCGGCGGCCGACGACCCCGAGTTCCTCACCGCCGCCGAACGCGCGCGGCGGGACGGGCTGTCCCCGCTCCCGGACCCCGCCGCCTACCGCGGGGGATACGTGGTGGACGCCCCCGTGGCCGTCCGCGCCGGCTGGCCGTCGAACTGGAGCGTCTTCCGGCGCGCCATGCGCGCCCGGGTGCCGTGGGACCGCCTGCAGCCGGTGGCGCGCGTCGGCACGGCCACCATCCTGCGCTGGCCCGCCGAGGTCCCCGCCGTGGGGGCCGCACCGTGAGCGTGGCCGTGCGTGCCGCCGGATTGGTCAAGCGCTACGGCCCCCGGGTGGCCGTGGACGGCGTGGACTTCGAGGTCCGCACCGGCGAGTGCTTCGGGCTGCTGGGCCCCAACGGGGCCGGGAAGTCCACCACCATGCGGATGTTGTGCTGTCTGTCGCCGCGCGACGGAGGCGAGCTGGCGGTGCTGGGCATCGACCCGGAGCGCGACCCGCGGGCGCTCAAGCACCGGATCGGCGTGGTGGGCCAGGAGATCACGCTCGACCTGGAGCTCACCGTCCGCGAGAACCTGCTGGTCTACGCGCGGTACTTCGCCATCCCCGCCGCGGAGGCCCGCGTCCGCGGCGACGAGCTGCTGGAGCTGGTGGCCCTCGCCGACCGGGCCGGTGAGGCCGTCGAGCGGCTCTCCGGGGGGATGAAGCGGCGCCTGCAGATCGCGCGGGCGCTGGTGAACCGCCCCGAGCTGGTCCTGCTGGACGAACCCACCACCGGGCTGGACCCCCAGGCGCGCCACGTGGTGTGGGAGCGCCTGCGGGAGCTGCGCCGGCGCGGGGTGACCCTGGTGCTCACCACCCACTACATGGACGAGGCCGAGCAGCTGTGCGACCGCCTGGTGGTGATGGACCACGGCCACGTGGTGCGCGAGGGCCGGCCCGCCGACCTGGTTCGGGCCGAGGTGGGCCGCGAGGTGCTGGAGCTGCGCATGGGGCCGGACGATCTGGCGCGCCTGCGGGCCCTTCCCGACCTGGCGGGCGCGGGGATCCAGGTGGAGGGCGACCTCGTGCAGCTCGCCGGGGACGACGCGGAGGGGCTCCACGCCCGGCTGCGGGCCGCCGGGGTGGGCGGCGAGCTGCAGGCCGCCCGGCGGGCGACCCTGGAGGACGTGTTCCTGCGGCTCACCGGCCGCCGCCTGCGGGAGGACTGACCGCGGAGGCTCAGCCCGCGGGGGGCGGCGTCTCCGGCGGGGTCTCGTCGGTCCACGTGCTGCGCTCCCACACCGGTGTGCCGCCGAACACCGAGGCGAGCCAGATGCCGAACACGTAGAGCACGAGCATGGGGGCCATCAGCAGCAGCATGCTCAGCGGGTCGCCACCGGGCAGCAGCGCCGCCACGGCGGCGATCACCACGATCGCCACCCGCCACTGCTTGCGGTACATGTCCGCGGTCACGACGCCCATCCGGGCGAACGCCAGCATCGCGATGGGCACCTCGAAGATGAGCCCCGCGGCCAGCAGCATGGTGGTGGTGAAGCCGAAGTACTCGCCGGCCCGGATCTGGCTGGTGAACAGGTCGTCGCCGAAGCCCAGGAAGAACTGCAGCGCGACCGGGAGCACCACGAAGTACCCGAAGGCCACGCCGGCCAGGAACAGCGACGACACCCCGGCCACCACCGCCAGCATCTTCCGCCGGCTCTGGTCCGCCACCGCGGGGATGACGAACGCGTACAGCTGGTAGAGCCACACCGGCAGGGCCAGCAGCACGGCGGTCCACAGGCAGACCTTGAGGATCGTGAAGAACGGCTCGGTGGGCGACAGCGTCACCAGGCCCTGCCGCTCGAACTGCTGGGGCAGCGGCTGCTTGAGCAGGTCGATGATGTGGTCCCGCAGCACGAAGGTGATCGCGAACGCGGCCACCAGCGTGAGCACCGACACCACGATGCGCCGGCGCAGCTCCTCCAGGTGGTCCACGACGGACAGCCGCTCGTCGGACTGGACCGTCCGCAGCCCCAGGGGCAGTCGTGCCATCGGCTATGGGATCCGGGCGGTCAGCGCGCGCCGGGGGGCTGCTCGTCGCCGGGCAGCAGCATGCCGTCCAGGACGTCGTCGGCCGGGCCGTCCGCGGGGTCGCCGGCCGCCGAGGTCTCGGCCACCACCGGCGCGCCGGCGGTCGCGGTCGCGCGGGGAGCCGGCGCGGGTGGCGGGTTGTCCATCGACACGCTGGCCTTGAACTCCCGCAGCCCCTTGCCCACGCTCTTCGCCATCTCGGGCAGCTTGCGCGGCCCGAAGACCACCAGCGCGATGGCCAGGACGATCAGGATCTGGATGGGGGAGAAGTCGAGCACCGTGGCGTCCCGGGTCGGTTGCCGCCCTAGCGTAGCCGCGGCTCCCGGCCCCGGCCAGCCGGAATGTGGCCTGGTACCGTCCGGATCGTGCCGACCGACCCGCACGCCGACTACGTCGTCCGCCAGATGCGGGACGCCATCATCGACGCCGACCTCAAGCTGCTGCAGCTGGTCAACCAGCGGCTCACGCTGGTGAAGCGGCTCCGCGAGTACAAGACCGCCCAGGGCATGCCCTTCGTGGATCCCGAGCGCGAGCGCTGGATGCACATCTACCTGCAGGGGGCCAACAAGGGCCCGCTGTCGGCGGAGGGGCTCGACCGCATCTACGACGCGGTGCTGGAGCTCACCAAGCAGGAGACCGGCGGGACGCCCCCCGCCGAGTAGCGCTACCCGGCGAAGTCGTCCGGGTTCACCTCGTCGAGGAACGCCTTGAAGGCCTCCACGACGTCCTCGGTCTCCCCGAGCTGGCCCTCCGCGATGTTGAGGGCGCTCTCCTCGATCACGTTGTCGGCGACGAAGATCGGCGCGTTCGCCCGCACCGCGAGCGCGAGGGCGTCCGACGGGCGCGAGTCGATCTCGATCTCGGTGGTCTGCACGCGCAGCGTGATGAGTGCGAAGAACGTGTTGTCCCGCAGCTCGGTGACCGTGATCCGGGCGATCTCGGCGTCCAGGCCGGCCACCACGTTCGACAGCAGGTCGTGGGTCATGGGACGAGGGGTCTCGACGCCCTGCAGCTTCATGAGGATCGCCGTGGCCTCGGAGCTGCCGATCCAGATCGGCAGGAACTTGTTGTCGTTCACGGTCTTGAGCAGGACGATCGGCTGCTTGGCGCCGATGTCGAAGCTCACCCCGTAGATGGACATCTCCTGCACGACCACTCCCCGCTGGGCCGGTGACCTTGGGCCATGATAGTCCGGGTCGGTCGGCGGACCACCGAGAGCCGTCGCCCGCGGCCGAAACCCGCGACGGGTCCTTGCTGCCCCGTCCCCGGGATTGCTAACCTCGTCGGCGCCCCACGGGGCCCCCGGGCGATTAGCTCAGTCGGTTAGAGCGCATCTCTGATAAGGATGAGGTCCCTGGTTCGAATCCAGGATCGCCCACTCGTCCCCGGCCATGTCACCGAGGACCGGAATGGCCGAGACACGGCGTGCTGTTGTTCCCGCAGGAGGCGGACCAACGCGACCCCCTGAAGAGCATCGGCGCCTCGGTTTGCTCCTGGTCGACGACCACGCGGTGGTCCGCGAGGGCGTGCGCCGGCTCGTGTCGCAGCTCGAGGACATGGTGGTGGTGGGCGAGGGGTCCAGCGGCGAGGAGGCCCTGGAGCTCGTGACGCGACGCCGCCCGGACATCGTGCTCATGGACGCCCGCATGCCCGGCCTGGGCGGCGTCCAGGCCACGCAGCGCCTCACCAGCGACCATCCCGACATCCGCGTCGTGATGTTCACCGCGCACTCCGAGCAGGAGCTGCTGTGGGACGCCCTCGACTGCGGGGCCCAGGGCTTCGTGCTGAAGGACTCCGACAGCGGCACGCTGGTGAACGCCATCCGCCAGGTCGCCGGCGGCGAGCCGTTCGTCGATCCGCGGCTGGCCCCCGACTTCCTGCGGCAGTTCTCGCGGCCGCGCCAGAACAGCGTGCTCTCCGCGCGCGAGCGGGAGATCCTCCAGATGCTGGCCGACGGCTTCTCGAACCGCGAGGTCTCCGAACGGCTCGTCGTGAGCGTCGAGACGGTGAAGACGCACGTCAAGCACATCCTCGCCAAGCTCGAGGCCGAGCACCGTACGCAAGCGGTTGCGATCGGGATTCGACAGTCATTGATCCGCTAGACGACGCAGGGGCGGGCTCCGCGGGGCACGGGCTGGACGCCGCGCTCGTTGCCGTGGCGGCGGTGCGCCTGGGCGATCCCGCGGGCCTCGAGGACTGTCTGTCCCGGCTGGTCCGGGCCCTCGGGGCCCGCGGCGCCGGGGTGCGTCTGAAGGACGCCACCTCCGGCGTGCTGCATCCGGGTCCGTCGGTGGGCCTGCGGTCGGCGCGCGAGGACGGCGGCCACGCGGTGCCCCTGCGGGTGGGCGACGAGACCGTCGGCTCGCTGGACTTGACCGACCTGCCCCCGGACCGGGCCGCCGACGCCGCCCGCGCCGGCATCGCGCTGGGGCTGGCGATCCGCACGGCGCAGCTCTTCGACGGGCTCCAGGCGCGGGCCCGCGACCTGGACCGGGAGGTCCGGCAGCTCATGGCGATGCAGGAGATCGCCCGCGCGGTCACCCGCGTGGCCACACAGGAGGAGCTGGCGCTGGTGGTGGCCCGCCAGGCCCGGCGCCTGCTGCACGGCACCGCGGCCGCCGTCGTGCGGCCGGGCACCGATGGGCCCGTCGTGATGGCCCAGGAGGGCACCCCCCGCACCGTGGCGTGGACCGCCGGGCTCGCCGCCGTCGCATCCGGCCGTGTGCAGGTGCTTCCCGGGCCGGAGATCGCCGTTCCGGTGCCCGGCGAGGACGGCCCCGTGGCCGCCCTGGTCGTCGACGGCGACGGCGGGGCCCCTGCAGACGACGACGTGGACCGCCTGGAGACCCTGGGCCAGCAGGCCGGCATCGCCCTGGCCAATCTGCGGCTGCTGGAGGACCTCCGGCGCGAGCAGGCCCGTCGGGCGGCGGTGGCGGCGGCCCTGGTGCACGCCCAGGAGGAGGAGCGCAGCCGCATCGCCGAGGACCTGCACGACGGGCCCGTTCAGGAGCTGGTGGGCCTGGGCCTCATCCTCGACGCCCTCGCGCAGGAGCTGCGGTCGGCCGGCGCCCCGGGGATCGAGGCGGCCACCCGTGCCTCCGCGGCGGCCCGGGGTGCGGTGGGCGCGCTGCGGGAGGCGATCTTCGACCTGCACCCGATGTCCCTGCAGGAGCTGGGTTTCGCGGCCGCCGTGCGGGTCGTACTGCAGCGCGCCGAGGGCCGGGGACTGCGGACGTCGATGGACGGGCTCGACGCCGCCGACGCCCTCTCGGTGCCCGCGCGCACCGTCGCGTTCCGGATCGTCCAGGAGGCGGTGGCCAACGCGGTGCGCCACTCCGGGGCGGGCCGGCTCACGGTGTCGGCCGGCGGAGACGACGAGGGCCTGTGGGTGGAGGTGGCCGACGACGGACGCGGGTTCCGCCCGGACGAGACGCCGACCCGCGTGGAGGAGGGCCACCTGGGGCTGGCCGCCATGCGGGCCCGCGCGCGGCTCGCCGGCGCGGACGTCGGGGTCACCAGCGAGCCGGGCCGCGGAACCGCGGTGCGGTTGCGCTTCCCTCCGGGGTCAGGCGCCGCGTAGGCGGGCGACGGCGTCCCGGAGGGCGTCCTCGTCCGGGAACCGCAGCTCCACCACCAGATCGCCCTTCGCCCGCGCGCGCACGCGCACGGCCGTGTCGAACGCGGCGGTGAAGGCGTCCAGGGCGTCGTCGGCGGCGGCCGGAAGCTCGGGGCGCGTGGCCGGGCGGCGCTGATCGGCGTTCCGCCGGGCCAGCCGCTCCGCCTCGCGCACCGAGAGGCCGCCGGCGATGATCCGCTCGGCCAGCAGGCGGCGCTCCCGCGCCCCGTCGGCCATGAGCACCGCGCGGGCGTGCCCCTCGCTGAGCTCGCCGCGGTCGACCATGCCCTGCACGTCGTCCGGCAGCTCCAGCAGGCGCAGCAGGTTCGAGACGGTGGGACGGGCGCGGCCGAGGCGGTCGGCCACCTGCTGGTGGCTCTGGCCGAAGTCCTCGGTCAGGACGGCGCACGCGCGGGCGACCTCCATCGGGGAAAGGTCCTCGCGCACCAGGTTCTCCACCAGCGCCAGCTCCAGGCGGCCGCGCTCGTCGGCCTCGCGCACGAGCGCCGGCACCCGCTCCAGACCGGCCTCGCGGGCGGCGCGCCACCGGCGCTCCCCGGCGATGAGGACGTAGCCCTCGGCGTCGGGGCGCACCACGACCGGCTGCACGAGGCCGTGCTGGCGCACCGACTCGACCAGCACCGCGAGGGCGGCGGGATCGATGCGACGGCGCGGCTGATCGGGGTTCGGGTGGATGTCGGCGAGCGCCAGCTCCACGAGGCCCTCGGCCGCCGCCGCGCCGTGCCCCGGCGCCAGCGGATCGCCCAGCAGCGCGGAGAGTCCCCTGCCCAGGCGGCGATTCTGCGTGGGCTCAGGCACGGGCCGCCAGCTCCTTCGCCGCCTCGAAGTAGGCGTCCGCGCCCGCGCAGTGCGGGTCGTAGCGGATGACCGGCTCACCGTAGGAGGGCGCCTCCGCCAGCCGCACGTTGCGCGGCACCACCGTCCGGAACGCGAGCTCCGGGAAGTGCTTGCGCACCTCCGCCACCACGTCGCCGCTCACCCGCGTGCGCGCGTCGTGCATGGTGAGGAGCATCCCCGACACCTTCAGCCCCGGGTTCAGGTGCGTCTGGACGCCCGCGACGGTCTCCATGAGCCGCGACAGGCCCTCCAGGGCGTAGTACTCGCACTGGACGGGGACGATGAGCCGGTCGGCCGCCGTGAGCGCGTTCACCGTGAGCAGGTCCAGCGACGGCGGGCAGTCCAGGAAGATGTAGGCGTAGCGCTCGGTGAGCGGGGCGAGCGCGTGCTCGAGGATGCGTTCGCGCTCGTGCCGGCCCGGCAGCTCCACCGCGGCGCCCGCCAGGTCCTGGGTTCCCGGGATGATGTCCAGGTTGGGGATCTCGGTGGGCCGGACGACGTCCTCCGCCGGGAGGCCGTCGAGGATGATGTCGGCGATCGACGGCCCGTCGCCCGCGCGCACGCCGAGCCCGCTGGAAGCGTTGGCCTGCGGGTCGATATCCACGAGCAGGACCCGCGCCCCCGCCTCGGCGAGGCAGGCCGCGAGGTTGACGGCGGTCGTGGTCTTCCCGACCCCGCCCTTCTGGTTGGCAACGGCGTAGATCACCTTGTCGTTCATGCTCCGCTCGCTATGCGATGGGCCGGGCGGCGGCCCGTCCGGGCCGCCGAGGGTACTTGGAGGGCGTCGGCGCGATACGCCGGAACACCCGCAGAACCCGCTCCGCATCAGGGAATGGGCGGACCGGACGCGCCGGGAGGGGCTCCAGGCCCAGGATGGCCGCCGCCCGGGCGGCGCGGTCCTCGTCCTGCGCGTCCACGGGGGTCGACCACAGCACCGCGTGGCCCCCGGGGGCCACGAACGGGGCGGCCAGCTCCAGCACCGGCACCAGCGGGGCCACCGCCCGGGCCGTCACGGTCGCGTATGCCTCGCGCTCGTGCTTCGCGAGGTGCTCGGAGCGGTCGGCCACCACGCGTACGTTAGGGAGTCCCGCGGACGCCGCGACGAGCCATTCGGCCTTCCGGCGCTCGCTTTCCACGAGCGTGACGGACATCTCCGGTCGCAGCATCGCCAGCACCAGGCCGGGGAATCCGCCCCCGCTGCCCAGATCGACGAGCGGCCCCTCCACCTCGGGGACCACCAGCCCGGCCAGGCTGTCGGCGAGGTGACGGTCGACCGCATCGTCCACATCCTCGATGGCGGTGAGGTTCTGGGGCTCCAGCGCCATGCGGTCGAACAGCGCGACCAGCGCGCCGGCCATCGCCGGCTCCAGCGGCACGCCCAGCGTGCCGGCCGCCGCGAGCAGACGGGCGGCGGGTCCATGTTTCACGTGAAACACCGCGGGTCGATCAGGAGACGGGCTCCGCCGCCGTCCAGGCCGGCCGCGACAGCAGGCTCTCGCGCAGCGCGGCCAGCCGATCGTAGGGCGAGAAGTCGACACCGGTCCGGCCATGCCGGAACAGCACGGGCGCGAGCGCGCAGTCGGCGATGGTGAAACGGTCCAGCACCGCGCCGCGGTCGGACACCATCCCCTCCAGCAGCTCCAGCACGGGCGTCAGCTCCGCGATCGCCGCGGCGGTGCGCTCCGCATCCGGCGGCGCGGCGCCGAACCCCACTCCCGGCACGTATCCCAGCGCGGGCATCTCGACACGGAAGAACGCGGGCCGGATGGTGGTCGCGTACCGGTCCAGGAACTCGTCGACCCGGATCCGGTCGCGCACCGCGGCCGGATAGAGGTCGTCGCGGCCGGCCTTCAACGCCACGTACCGCAGGATCGTGTGCGACTCCGTCACCACGAAGCCGTCGTCGTCCAGCGCGGGAATGAGCCCCAGCGGGTTCACGGCCAGGTACGACGCCGGTCGTGGTCGGGCCAGCGGCACCTCGCGGCGCTCGTGGGCCAACCCGGTCTCGGCGAGGCAGAACCGGACCTTCAGGCCGTTGGACGACGCCGGGTTGTCATGGAGCACCAGGCCCATCGCGCGTGCGCGCCCCGTCTCAGTCGGCGGGCTCGACGATGATCCGGCGGCGGGGCTCCTCGCCCTCGCTGCGCGTGACCACGTCGGTGCGCTCCTTCAGGGCCATGTGCACGATGCGCCGGTCGTGCGGGGTCATCGCGTCCAGCTCGATCTCCTCACCGAACTCCAGCGCCTCGTCCGCCGCGCGGTTGGCGAGCTCCACGAGCGCCGCCTCACGGCGCGCCCGGTACCCGTCGGCATCGATGTTCACGCGCCGGCGACCGCCGCCCTCCGCCCGGGACACCACCTGCGACGCCAGGTACTGCAGCGCGTCGATCACCTCGCCGCCGCGCCCGATGATGGCGTCCGAGCCCGCACCGGTGATCGCACCGACCAGCCCGCCCTCGTCATCCTCCGACACCGAGACCACGGGGTCCGTGACGCCGAAGGCCCCGGCGACCGCCGTGAGCAGGTCCTGCAGCGCGGTGGCACCCGCGGTGGATTCGGGACTCATCTCACTTCCGCTTCTTCGGGGGCCGACGGTTGCCCGGCTTCGCGCCGCCGCCACCGCCCTGGCCGCGCGGGCGCGGCTTGCGGCGGTTGCCGTCCCCGCCGTTGGACGACGGGCTGCGACGGGCCTCGCCGGCCGCGCGGGCCGGGGGCGCCTCCGGGGCGTCGGACGTCTCCGCCTCGGTGGCGACGGCCGTGGCGGCGCTCTTCGCGGGCGTCCGGGAGCTCTTGGGACCGCCCGGCACCTGGTCGGGGTTGTGGGCGATGTGCAGGCCGATGATGTGCTTGATGATCAGCATCTGGCCGGCCGTCCACAGGTTCGTGGTGACCCAGTAGATGCCGAGCCCGGCGGGGAAGGGGAACTGCAGCGCCGTCAGCACGATCGGGATCGGCAGCAGCCGCATGATCCTGCGCTGCGTCGCCGGCGTGTGCGGCTCGAACGAGAGCTCGGTGGACAGCAGCTGGGACAGGCCATAGATGCCGAGGCCGATCACCAGGGCCATCACGCCCAGGTCGCTCAGGTTCTTGGTGATGTCGTCGACGATCCACAGGAACCCGAGGTCCGTGCCGTCGGCCGCGTCGCGGGAGAAGTTCCGCAGCACGTAGTACAGCGCGAAGAACACCGGCAGCTGGGCCAGCATCGGGAGACACGACGCGAACGGGTTCGCGTTGTTCTCCTGGTACAGCTTCATGACCTCTTCCTGCTGCTTGCGCCGGTCATCCTTGTACTTGCGCTGCACCTCCTTGAGCTGCGGCGCGATGATCTGCATCTGGCGCAGGGAGCGGTACTGCTTGATCACCAGCGGCAGCAGGGCAGCGCGAACCACGAGCGTGAGCACGATGATCGACCACCCGTAGGTGAGGCCGACGTTCTCGTGCAGACGGTCCAGCACCCATCGCAGGCCGTCCTCGAGGGGAGTGAGCGGGTTCAACGCGCGCGGAAGAGTCGTTGGTCGGCGGGGTGGTCCACGCCGCCGGGGGTGAGCGGGTTGCAGCGCAGCAGGCGCCACCCGGCCAGAACGGTGCCGCGCGCCACCCCGAACTCGCGCACGGCGGTGACCGCGTACTCCGAGCAGGTCGGGTAGTACCGGCACCGGCGGGCGAACATGGGCGAGATGACCCGCTGGTAGGCCCGGATGGGCGCCGTGGCGACGTCGCGCCCGGTCATGCGGCGGCCCCGTCGGCCGTGGCGGCCCCGTCGGCCACCGCGCGCTCGCCCAGGCCCCGCTCCAGCAGCTCGCGCAGCCGCTCGCCGAGGGCGGCGGAGCCGCGCTCGTCGATGTACTCGGTCACGCCCGGGCGGGCGATGACCACCACGTCGGTGTCACCGGGGACCATCCCCTGGATGGCGGCGAACTGCTCGCGCAGGACGCGCTTCACACGGTTGCGCTCCACCGCGCCGCCCACCTTGCGCGAGACCGACAGGCCGAGCCGCGGGTCCGCGCCCGATTCCCCCTCGCGCGGGAACAGGTAGACCACCAGGTGCCGGCCGGCCGTGGACCGGCCGCGCCGGTACACGGCGTCGAAGTCACGCGACCGCGAGATCCGGGCCCGGCGGCCACGCCCCGCGTCGTCGGGGGCGGTCATTCCAGTGCTCAGGCCGACAGCCGAGCGCGGCCCTTGGCGCGCCGGCGCTTGAGCACCGCACGGCCGGCGCGCGTGCTCATGCGCTTCCTGAAACCGTGGGTCTTCTGTCGCTTGCGTCGATTCGGCTGATAGGTCCGCTTCACGGGCCGGTTGCTCCTTCGTGCATTGGGCCGTGGACGTGCTCGGGCGAGCGACCGGGTCCGGGCCGGGTCACACGGGGTGACGGACGATACCAGAGGGTCTCAGCCCCGGGGAGGCCCCGGATCCTCCACAGGCTGGGAAAACCCTGTGGACAACCCGCTGACGCCCATTGTCATGGGGTTTTCGGATGTCGTCCGACGGCATCGCTAGGGCCTCCACGACGAAAATTCCCGCATGCACCCATGATCGGATTTCCACAGGCCCTTCCGGCTCTTCCTCCGGGCGTGTCGCCCCGGTTACAGTCGCTGCCCGACCAACCCCGAGCATCCGACGAGCCCGCCCAGCCGCTGTGATCTCCCAGCAACTCCCCGCACCCCCGCGTCGTGTCTCCAGCGCCCTGTCCGCCAGGGTCGCGGTGTACTCGAGCAGGAACGAACCCCCCGAGCTCTCCGAGCTCTCGGAGGCCGACCCCGGCGTGCTCGTCGAGCGCCTGTTCGAGGTCGTCGCCCGGTGGGCGCGCCTGCCCGTGGTCGCCGTCCGCGAGATCATCGAGAACCTGGTCCACGCGGGCTTCCGCGACGCCCTGGTGAGCGTGCTCTGCGACGGCCGCGTCGTGCGTGTGTCCGACTCGGGCCCCGGAATCGAGGACCCCGTGCTCGCCCTGCAGCCCGGGTTCTCCACCGCGGGTCCGCAGGAGCGGATGGTCGTGCGGGGTGCCGGCTGTGGACTGCCGCTGGCCGCCTCCCTCATGGACGCCGAGGGCGGCGCCCTGGAGCTGGTCCACAACATCGGCGGGGGCACCGTGGTCACGCTGTCCGCGCCGTCGCTGCCGGGGGAGGAGGGCGACCCCGCCGCCACCGCGCCGCACGACGACGCGCGGGTGCTCATGGCGCTGCTGCTGGAGCTCGGGCCCTCACGCCCGGACCGGCTGGCCGCCGAGCTGGGATGGCCCGTTTCGCGCTGCGGGCGCGAGCTCGTGGTGCTGGAGGCCCGGGGGTACGTGAGCCGGTCGGAGGAGGGCGTCCGGGCGCTCACCCCGGTCGGCTCCGGCCTCCTGGCCACCCTCTTCTAGTCCCGAACGCTTGACGAAGGGTCCGCAGTGTCGCCCGAAGACGAAGTCCCGCAACCTTCCACGGCCGCAGACGCGGTGTGGACCGAGGTCTGCGACAAGCTCCGCTCCACGCTGAACGCGGCGACCTACGGGTTCGCCTTCGACCGCGCGCGTCCCATCGAGCTCACCGACGACCGTCTCACGGTGGGCGTCGACACCGAGTTCGCCCGGAACTGGGTCCAGCAGCGGTACATGACCCTGCTCAAGGACGCGCTGTTCGAGGTCACCGGCAGCGACCTGGACGTCACGGTGCTCGTGGCGCCGGCGGAGCAGAACGGTGACAACGGGATGGTGCTGCCGCCCGCGCCGGCCGAGCTGCCGCGGCGCTCCCAGGGCCGGCTGCAACCGCGGTTCACCTTCGACTCGTTCGTCACCGGACCGAGCAACCGGTTCGCCCAGGTCGCCGCCCTCGCCGTCGCTGAATCACCTGCAAAGGCGTACAATCCGCTGTTCATCTACGGCGGGGTGGGGCTGGGGAAGACGCACCTGCTGCACGCCATCGGGCACTTCGTCGACACGAACTACCCGGAGCTATCCTACCTCTACGTGTCGGTGGAGACCTTCACCAACGAGTTCATCAACGCGCTGCGTGACGGGAACATCCGGTCGTTCAAGGACCGGTACCGGAACATGGACATCCTCCTCATCGACGACATCCAGTCGCTCCAGGGCCGCGAGCAGACCCAGGAGGAGTTCTTCCACACGTTCAACGCGCTCCACGACGCCGGCAAGCAGATCGTCATCGACGCTCGAGGACCGACTGCGGTCACGGTTCGAGATGGGCCTCATCACCGACATCCAGCCGCCGGACCTGGAGACGCGCATCGCGATCCTCCGCAAGCGCGTCCTGCACGACGGTTACGAGGTGCACGACTCCGAGGTGCTCTCGCTGATCGCCGCCCGGGTCGCCACGAACGTGCGCGCGCTGGAGGGCGCCCTCACCCGGGTCGTCGCCCACGCGTCCATCGCCGCCCGGCCGGTGTCGGTGGAGCTGGCCAGCGAGGTCCTCCAGGACCTGTACCCGCCCGGCGAGGGCGCGGTCACGATCGACGGCATCCAGCGCGAGGTGGCGCACTACTTCAAGGTCGGGATCGACGAGATCCAGAGCCACAAGCGCACCCGCCACATCGTCACGCCGCGGCAGGTCGCCATGTACCTGAGCCGTGAGCTCACCGAGAGCTCGCTGCCGGTCATCGGCCGGGCGTTCGGCGGCCGGGACCACACCACGGTGATGTACGCCTGCCAGAAGGTGGCCAAGCAGATGGCCGACGAGGGCGAGATCTACGCGGCGGTGCAGGTCCTCACCAGCCGGCTCACCGGCTCGGCGGCCCGGTGACCGTGGCCCTCCGCGCCTGTGCGCATCCGGTGGAGCGGCGGGGGATGGACCCCGGGTTCTCCCCAGCCCGTGACGCCCCGTCGGGGGTCCTCCCGGGCCCGGTGGACGGATGTGGAGGGCGGCACCCCGTCGCCCACATCCGACGGCACCGTCACAATGGCTTGGCCCGGGCGTTCCGCGTGGGTTATCCCCTTCTCCACAGGGCCTATTATCACCACGAGAGATATGTCTTTTCTTTTCTTTGAACTGCTCATGGAGTCTCGGTTCTCCACCGTGACGGGTAGGGTCTGCTCGTGAGGCTCATCTGCCCCCGTGACGAGCTGTCGGCCACGCTTGCCGCCGTCGGACGCGCCGCCTCGTCCAAGACGACCGTGCCCGTGCTGGGCAACGTCCTGGTCCGGGCCGAGGACGGCCGGGTCGAGCTGTCGGCCACCGACATGGAGGTCTCGCTCCGCTCGCCGCTCGCGGCGACCGTCGAGGAGCCCGGATCCATCGTGCTGCCCCGGCTGGCCGCGGACATCGTGCGGTCCATGTCGCCGGGCGACGTCATCGTCGACCACCGGCCGGGTGAGGGCGTGGTGTCCGTGTCCAGCGGCGCCTCGTCGTTCACGCTCAACTGCCACCAGGCCAGCGAGTTTCCCGAGCTGCCGCCGGACACGGGCGAGGGCATCCGCCTGCCCGCCGCCGCGGTGGTCGCCGCCGCCGAGCGCGTCGGCCGGGCCGCGTCCCGGGACGACACCCGTCCGGTGCTCACCGGCGTGCTGGTGCGCGTCGAGCACGACGCGCTCACCATGGTCGCCACCGACTCGTACCGGCTGGCGGTGCGCCGCACGCCGATCGAGGGCGGCCCGGCCGAGGCCGTGCAGGCGCTCATCCCGGCGCGGGCACTGGCAGAGGTCCAGCGGGTCGTCGGCCTCTCCGGCGCGCAGGAGGTGGAGCTCGTCCTCACCGAGACCCAGGGGATCGTCCGGGCCGGCGAGGTGCGCCTCACCACCCGGCTCATCGACGGGCAGTTCCCCGACTACCGGCAGCTCATCCCGGAGACCTTCGAGCACGACCTCCTGCTCGATCGCAACGAGCTGTTCGGTGTGGTGAGCCGTATCGCGGTGCTGGCCCAGCGGAACACCCCGGTGCGGATGGCGTTCTCGGAGGGTCAGCTCACGGTCTCGGCCAGCAGCGAGCAGCTCGGTGAGGGCCGCGAGTCCGTGCCGGTGGCCTTCCACGGGGACCCGCTCGAGATCGGCTTCAACGTCGAGTTCCTGCGCGCGGGAATCGAGGCCGTGGAGGGCGACGAGCTGCGGCTGGGCGTGTCCAGCCCGCTCCGGCCCGGCCTGCTGCGCGGCGCGGACGAGGAGTTCCGGTACCTGCTCATGCCGATCCGGCTCAGCGGCTGACCGATGCGCCGCCCTCCGGGGCGGCGTGGCGCGTCGCCCGGCTGGAGGTCACCGACCTCCGGTGCTGGCGGCGCGCCGAGCTCGAGCTGCCGTCGGGGCTCGTGGTGGTGTGCGGACCCAACGGCGCCGGCAAGACCTCCCTGGTGGAGGCGATCGTGCTGGCCACCCTCGGGGTGAGCCCCCGGACCGCCCAGCTCTCGGAGCTGGTGCGGCACGACTGCCCCGCGCTGCGCGTGGCGGCCGAGTTGGAGGGCCCGCCGCCCGCCGCACCCCGCACGCGCCGTGAGATCGGCTACGCGGCGGGGATCGGTCGACGGCTGGTCGCGGACGGGGCGGCCGTGCGGCAACTCGCCGCCTGGCGCATCCCGGGATCCGTCCTGGTGTTCGTCCCGGAGGAGCTGCGGGCGGTGAAGGGCCCCCCGGCGGCGCGCCGCCGGTCGCTCGACCGCCTGCTGGAGGCCGTGGTTCCCGGGTTCGCGGAGGACAGCGCGGCGTACCAGGAGGCGCTGGCCCAGCGGAACGCACTGCTGCGCCGCGCGCGGGCCGGTGAGACCGACGTCCGGGCGGCGTTCCCCTGGGAGGCCCGCATGGCCACGCACGGCGCCCGCATCGCCGCCGCCCGGCGGCGGGAGCTGGCCGCGCTGGTCGAGCCCTACGCGCGATGGCTGGAGGCCCTGGGCGGCGGTCCGGGCGGGCGCCTGGCGCTGGAATCCTCGCCCTCCGGCCTGCAGGGCGACCACGAGGAGGCCCTGGAGGCCTCCCTGCGGGCCCATCTGGAGCGCATGCGACCGCGGGAGCTGGCGGCCGGGATGACGATCAGCGGGCCGCACAGGGACGACGTGTGGATCGGCTCGGGCGACCACGACCTGCGGCGGCTGGGAAGCCAGGGGGAGCAGCGCACGGCGGCCCTTGCGCTCCTGCTGGCCCACCGGGAGCGCCTCATCGCCTCCGGCACCTGGCCGGTGCTGCTGCTGGACGACGTCCTGTCGGAGCTGGACCCCGGGCGGCGGGCGGCGCTGCTGGGGGCGGTGGAGGGCACGGGGCAGGTCATCCTCACCGCGGCCGACCCCGAGGCCCACGCAACGGCCGGGGCGCGCGACGCGACCGTGGTGCGCGTGAGCGGGGGAACCATTGCCACCTGAGCGCCCGCGATGGAAGCGCCGCCGGCGGGACGCGTTCGCGGCCACCGACCTGCTGGCCAAGTACCTCGACCGTGCGCCCCAGCAGGGGGACCTCGCCTCCGCCTGGCAGCGCGCGGTCGGCCGGTATGCCGATGAATCACTGCCGATCCGCGCCTCGAAGGCCGGTGTGGTGACGATCGCCTGCGCGGACGCATCGGTGGCGCAGGACATCGCCGCGCGCGCCGACCGGCTGGCCGAGGCCCTGGGCCGCGAGGCCGGGGTGCAGGTGCGCGGCATCCGCGCGGTGATCGCCGACCATGTGCTGCCGGCCAAGGAGGCGCCGGCCCCCCGCCCGCCCGAGCCGCCCGGGGAGGCGGCCCGGGCCGCCGCCGCGGGCATCGCCGCCCAGGTGGAGGACGAGCAGGTGCGCGCCGCGATCGAGCGCGCCGCCGCGGCCGCCCTGCAGCGCCGCTGGACCCCGTGAGGCCGCCGGGGCCCGGGACGCCGCCCCGGACCCCGCGGCCGTCCCGCTAGTCCTCGTCGGTGGCCAGGATGGGAGCCACGGACGCGACCGTGTCGCCCTTGTCCAGGTTCATCACCCGCACGCCGGTGGCGTCCCGGCCCTGCGATGAGATGTCCCGGACCGCCATGCGGATCGTGACGCCGCTGGCCGAGACCGCGACGATCTCGTCCTCCAGGCCCACCATGAAGGCGGCCACCACGTGGCCCCGCTTGCCGGTGAGGCGCGTGCCGATGACGCCCAGGCCGCCGCGGCCCTGGACGTTGAAGCGGTCCAGCTGGGTCCGCTTGCCGTAGCCGGCGTCGGTGACGATGAGGATGGCCGTGTCGTCGCGGGCGACGTCGCAGCTCACCACCTCGTCGGTGGCCTTCAGCTTCATGCCCCGCACGCCGGCCGCCGCGCGGCCCATGGCCCGCACGTCGGTCTCCTTGAAGCGGATCGTGAGGCCGCTGCGGCTGACCATGAAGATCTCGTCGGAGCCGGTGGTCTCGATGACGCGCACCAGCTCGTCGCCCTCGCGCAGGTTGAGCGCGATGAGGCCGTCGCGACGGCCGTTGTCGTACTCGTTGAAGGGCGTCTTCTTCACGACGCCCTTGCGGGTCGCGAAGAACAGGTAGCGCTCGGCCGCGAAGTCACGCGTGTCGATGATCGCCTGGATGTGCTCCCCGGCCTGCAGGGGCAGGAGGTTCACGATCGGCATGCCCTTCGCCGTGCGCTCGCGCTCAGGGATCTCGTGGGCCCGGAGGCGGTAGACCCGCCCGCGGTTCGAGAAGAAGAGCAGGTAGGCGTGCGCGGTGGTGAAGATGATGTGCCGGACGATGTCGTCGGTCTTCAGCTTCGCCCCGGCGACGCCGCGGCCACCGCGGCCCTGGGTCTTGAACGACGCGGCCGAGACGGCCTTGATGTACTGCGCGTCGGTCATGACGACGACGAGTTCCTTGTCGTCGGTCAGGTCCTCGATGCTCATCTCGCCGACGTCGAAGGTGATGGGGCACCTCCGGGGCGTCGCGAACTCCTTCTTGATGCGGGTGAGCTCGTCGGTGATGACGGTGCGCAGCGCCACCGGGTCGCCCAGGATGCGCTCCAGCTCGATGATCTGGGCCTTCACGTCCGAGATCTCCGACTCGATGTCCAGGCGGCTGAGCCGCGTGAGCTGGCCGAGGCGCATCTCGAGGATGTCGTCGGCCTGCAGCTCGCTGAAGCCGAACGGCTCGGTCATGAGGCCCGCCCGCGCGGCGCTGCGGTCGTCGCTGGACCGGATGAGCGCGATGATCTCGTCGATCACGTTGAGGGCCTTCAGGCGGCCCTCGAGGATGTGCTCGCGGTCCTGGGCCTTCTTCAGCCGGAACTGCGACCGCCGGGTGATGACCTCGATCTGGTGGCGCACGTACCCGTTCAGGGCGTCCGCCAGGTTCACGGTGCGCGGGACGCCGTCCACCAGCGCAACCATGTTCACCGGGAAGCTGGTCTGCAGCTGGGTGAGCTTGAACAGGTTGTTCAGGACCACGTTGGCGTTCGCGTCGCGCTTGAGCGTGATGACCAGGCTGGTCTCGCCGCCGGCCGACGCGTCGTTGGCGTCGGCGATCCCCTCGAGGTCGCCCGCGGTGACCAGCTCCTCGATGCGGCCCAGCACCGCGGCGCCGCTGGTCTGGTACGGCAGCTCGCTCACGATGATCTGCATGCCGCCGCGCCGCGTCTCCTCGATGGTCGCGGTGGCGCGCATCTTCACGCTGCCGCGGCCGGTGCGGTACGCCTCGATGATCGGCGCGCGGCCCAGGATGCTGCCGCCCGTCGGGAAGTCCGGGCCCTTGACGAACTCCATCAGGTCGTCGGGCGTGGCCTCGGGGTTCCAGATGAGGTGGATCGTCGCGTCGATGACCTCGCCCAGGTTGTGCGGCGGGATGCTGGTGGCCATGCCCACCGCGATGCCCTGGCTGCCGTTGACCAGCAGGTTGGGGAATCGCGCCGGCAGCACCGCGGGCTCGACCGTGGTGTTGTCGTAGTTCGGGACCATGTCGACGGTGTCTTCGTCGATGTCCGACAGCAGCTGCATGGCCAGCGGGTGCAGGCGGCACTCGGTGTACCGCTCGGCGGCCGGCCCGAAGTCCACCGAGCCGTAGTTCCCGTGGAAGTCGATGAGCGGGTGGCGCAGCGAGAACGGCTGGGCCATGCGCACGAGGGCGGCGTAGATGGCCTGGTTCCCGTGGGGGTGGTACCGGGCCATGGTGTCGCCGGTGACGCGCGCGGACTTGACGTGCGCGCGGTTCGGGCGGAAGCCCTGCTCGTCCATGTCCCAGATGATCCGGCGGTGCACGGGCTTGAGCCCGTCGCGCACGTCCGGGAGGGCCCGCGCCATGATCACCGACATGGCGTAGTCGAGGAAGCTGCGCTCCATCTCGTCCTGGAGCTCGATCGGCTCCACGCCGCCGGTGCCGCCGTCGTTGATGCCGTCGCCCGGGATCTCGGGCGGGAGGTCGTTGCCCGCGTCGCTCACTGAATCACCGGCTAGAAGTCGAGGTTGCGCACGTCACGCGCGTTGGTCGTGATGAACTGCTTGCGGCTCTCCACGTCGTCGCCCATCAGCACGCTGGTGATCTCGTCGGCCAGGGCGGCCTCCTCGAGGGTCACCTGCAGCAGGGTCCGCGTGGTGGCGTCCATCGTCGTGGGCTTGAGCTCCTGCCAGTCCATCTCGCCGAGGCCCTTCAGGCGGTTGAACTCCGCCGAGTGCTTCGGGTTCTGCTCCAGGAACAGGTTCTTTGCCGCGTCGTCCTTGAGGTAGACCTTCTGCTTCCCGACGACCGTCGAGTACAGCGGCGGCTGGGCGATGTAGACGAAGCCCGCCTCCACCAGCGCCTTCATCTGCCGGTAGAAGAACGTGAGCAGCAGCGTCCGGATGTGGCTGCCGTCGACGTCGGCGTCGCAGAGCGCGATGACCTTGTGGTACCGGGCCTTGGTGACGTCGAACTCCTCGCCCACCCCGCCGCCGATCGCGGTGATGAGGGCCTGGATCTCGTTGTTCTTGAGCATCTTGTCGAGGCGGCTGCGCTCGACGTTCAGGATCTTGCCGCGGATGGGCAGCATGGCCTGGGTGCGCGGGTCGCGCGCGTTCAGGGCCGAGCCGCCGGCCGAGTCGCCCTCCACGATGAAGAGCTCGGACTCCTCGGGCTGGTTGCTCTGGCAGTCCTTGAGCTTGTCGGGCATGCCCGCGCCGGTGAGGGCGGTCTTGCGGCGGATCGCGTTCCGGGCGTTCTTGGCGGCCATCCGCGCCTGCGCGGCGGCCTGCGCCTTCTTGACGACCTTGTTGGCCTCGGTGGGGTTCTCCTCGAGCCACTCCGCCAGGCGCTCGTTCGTGGCCTTCTGGACGAAGCTGCGCATGGAGACGTTGCCGAGCTTGGCCTTGGTCTGGCCCTCGAACTGCGGCTCGCGGAGCTTGACCGCGACGATCGCGGTGAGGCCCTCGCGGATGTCCTCGCCCAGCAGGTTCTCGTCCCGCTCCTTGAGGAGGCCCTTGGCCCGGGCGTACTTGTTCAGGACACCGGTGAGGGCCGCCCGGAACCCCTCGATGTGCATGCCGCCCTCGGTGGTGCTGATGCCGTTGGCGTAGCCGTGGATTCCCTCGTAGTAGCCGGTGTTCCACTGCATGGCGATGTCGAGGGTCTGGCCCTGGTCGTCGAAGTCCTCGAAGTACGCGACCTTCGCGAACAGGGCGTCCTTGGAGGCGTTCAGGTGGCGCACGAAGTCGACGATGCCGCCGTCGTACCGGAACGTGACGTCCTGCTGGCGGTCCACCCGCTCGTCCCGGAAGACGATCTCCAGGCCCCGGTTGAGGAACGCCATGGTCTGCAGCCGCTCGAGCACGGTGCGGGCGACGAACTCGGTGCCCTCGGCGACGAAGATGGTGGGGTCCGGCCAGAACGTGACCGACGTGCCGGACTTCCGCGCGATCGTCGGAGCCGTCGGCGGGGCGTCCACCGGGGCGAGCGGGCCCTGCGGCACGCCGCCGTCGGCGTAGACCTGGTGGTAGTGGCGCCCATCCTTGTCGATGTCGAGCACCAGGCGCCGGGAAAGGGCGTTGACGACGCTGACGCCGACGCCGTGGAGGCCACCGGAGACCTTGTAGCCCTCGCCGCCGAACTTGCCGCCCGCGTGGAGGACCGTGAGGACGACCTCGGCGGCGCTCTTGCCCTTGTGCTCACCCGAGGGGTACGGGTCGACCGGGATGCCGCGCCCGTCGTCGTCGACGCGGCAGCCGCCGTCGGCGAGCAGGGTGACGCCGATGCGCGTGCAGAAGCCCGCCATGGCCTCGTCGACGGAGTTGTCGACGACTTCCCAGATGAGGTGGTGGAGTCCGCTGAGGCCGGTGCTCCCGATGTACATCCCGGGGCGCTTGCGGACCGGATCGAGGCCTTCGAGGACCTGGATGTCCTTCGCGGCGTAGCTGCCCGTGGGCATGGGCGACCCGCTCGGCTTTGCGGCGTTGTCCGTCACGTTCTCCTGACGTCCTGCGAATGTCGGGGGGGCCGAATGACGTCGACGGGGTCGACAGGCGGCCCGGGTTCTCCCCGCCGCGCCGCGCCAGACCTCCCCGTGGAACCACGAGGGCGATCGCCATTCCTCATTGGGGCGTCAGTCTACCAGCCCTCCCGGTCGGCACCGAACGCGGATCGCGCCCAATTGCAGGGAGTTCGCATCGAGCGCGCCGGCTCGGCGCGGATTCCCCGCCGCCCTGATCGCGCGGTGGTCACGCGGTGGCCGGATCGCGCCCCGGCCACCGCCCGGTCTCACCGCCGGCGGACGGTCTCACAGCCGCTCACCACGTCCAGCCGGTCGGCCGCCACCACGTCCCGTCCCGGTCCGCAGTCCACCCGGTCGGGGGTGCCGTCGCGGGCCGCCACGCGGTCGTCGCCGGCCCCGGCGCGCACGTCGTCCGGGCCGCGTCCGCCCGAGAGCCGGTCGGCCCCCGGCCCGCCCAGCACCCGGTCGGCCCCGGTGCCGGCGTCGATCACGTCGTTCCCGCCGCCGCCGTCCGCGATGTCGCTGCCCACGCCGCCCGCGATGCGGTCGGCCCCGGCCGCGCCGAGCATGCGGTCGCTGCCGGCTCCGCCCCGGATCACGTCGTTCCCGGCGCCGCCCGCCAGCAGGTCGTCGCCGGTCTCGCCGTCCAGCGTGTCCGTGCCGGAGCCGCCGAACACCCGGTCGTTGCCGGGCCCGGCGATCGCGCAGTCGTCGCCCTCGCCCGCCCGCACGGTGTCGTCGCCCTCCAGCGCCGTGATGCGGTCGCCCGCGGGGCCGCCGTCGATCGTGTCCACCCCGGAGGTCCCGGTGCGCGGGTTGGCGCAGGCGCCGGGCAGGAAGTCGTCGTCGCGGATGGTGACGTTCGCGATGGTCGGCGCCTGCACGCCGTCATCGCTGACCTCGACGATGGCGACGCCGAAGACCTCGTCGCCCTCCACCAGGCCGTCCTGCACCACGGGGATGTTCAGGACCACCTGGGTCTGTCCCGCGCCGAACGTGGTGGTGGCGGTCGCCGGCGAGTAGTCGCCCCCCGCCGTCGCCGTGCCGTCGACGGTCGTCCACCGCACCGCCGCGCCGGGCGCCGCCCGCAGGACCACCTGCGCGGTCCCGGCCTGCTCTCCCACCGTCACGTCGCCACCGGTCTGCGCGGCCTGCACGCCCAGCGGCACCAGGCCGCCCAGCGCGACCGCGGTGAGGCACACCGCCCGACGAAGCATCGGCTCCACCTCCCGTCCGTTTGGGCGACCCTACGGCCGGGTCCCGGGATCAGGCGCGCGCGGCGGTTCCGCCGATGGCGGCCCGCAACCGGGCGGCGTACGCGGTGGGGTCCAGCACCAGGCCGTAGACGCCCGCGCCCAGCTCCAGTCCGGCCAGGGTCCCGATGCGGGGGATGGCCTCCATGTGCCAGTGCACCGCGTCCGGTCCCCCGGCGCGGCCCTGGTGCAGCCACAGGTTCGCGGCGTCCGTCCCCACCACCTGGGCGGCGGCGCGCGTCACACGGCGGATCAGCCGGCCGAGCGCCTCGGCGCCGGCCCGGTCCCAGCGCGGGGCGTGCGTGCGCGGGGCGATGCGCACCACCGCCGTGAGCGGCGGGATCTCGGGGCACCACGCCACCAGCCCGTCCTCCTCGGCCACCACCCTGGCGTCGTCCCCGGCCAGGTCGGCGCACAGCGGGCAGGGTCCCGCGGTGAACGCGGCCTCGCGGGCGGCCAGCCGCGGCGGGTCCACCGGCAGCCCCACCAGCTGGGTGTGGGTGTGCTGCAGCGACGCGCCCGCCTGCGCGCCCTGGTTCAGGAACAGGAACGTGCGGTGCGTCTGCTCCGCCACGGCGCGCTCGCGCTCCCACCAGCCCCGCGCCGCCCACGAGGCCTCCTCGTGGGTGAGGTCCCAGAACGCCGCGACGTGCCGGTCGCAGTTGATCACCACCTCGTGCGCGCCCTCGGGCGGCACGATGACCGGGTAGCGGTTGGGCACGGCCCGCACGCGCCAGCCCGGCCCGTCGGCCGGACCCGCGTCCCGCAGGGCCCACCGCTCGGGCGGGGTCTGGTCCTCCGCGCCCGGGCAGAACGGGCAGCCGGGCACGGGCCCGTCGGCCGGGGGCGGCAGGCCGGCCGTGCGCGGCCGGGTGTCCGGGACGTCGTGGGGGCGGTCCATCCGCCCGGGGGCGAACAGCAGGACCTCCCCCGTGAGGGGGTCGCGCAGGACCCGGGTCAGGAGGCCTTCCGCTCCTGCTCCGCGCCCTCGGACGCCTGCGCTGCGGCGAGCGACGCCTTCAGGGCCGCCATGAGGTCCACGACCGGGGCGGGCTCGGCCTGGGCCTCCGGCGCCACGACGTCCTGGCCCTCGGCCTTCGCCTCCAGCATCTCCAGCAGCGCCCTGCGGGTCTCGTTCACGTACTCGGAGGCGTCGAACGCGCGGGTCATCCCCGTGACCAGCTGCTCGGCGATGTCCAGCTCCGCCTGCGCCACCTCGACGCCCTCGATGCGGCCGCGGATCTCGGCCTGCACGTCCGTGCGCACGTCCTCGGGGTAGTACAGCGTCTGCAGCGTCAGCACCCCGTCCACCGCCCGCAGGAGCACCAGGTGCTCCTTCGTGGACAGCACGAACCGCCCGATCGCGGCGCGGCCGGTGCGCTCCAGCGCGGCCACCAGCAGGGCGTACGGACGCTCCGCGCGGTCCTGCGGCTCCAGCCAGTAGGCCTTCTCGAAGAACACCGGGTCCACCTCCGGCAGCTCCACGAACTGCAGGATCTGCACGGTCTTCTCCTGCCGGGGCGCGAAGCGCGCCAGCTCCTCCTCCTCCACCAGCACGTACCGGCCCTTCCCGGCCTCCCAGCCCTTCACGGTGTCCTCGGGCTGCACCTCGACGTCGCGGTCGGGGTCCCACCGCTTCTGCTTGACCGGGCGGTTGGTCTCACGGACCAGGGTGCGGAAGCTGGGGTCCTTGCGGTCCTGGGCGATGCCCACGTTGACCGGGATGGTGACCAGGCCGAAGCTGACGAAGCCCTTCCAGATGGCGCGCACGGGATCCTCTTCCTAGGGGGTTGCGGGCGGGCCGCCGTTGCCGTTGCCGGCCGGGGCCGGCGCCGGCGTGCGGCCGCCGACGGCGCCGAAGAACTCCAGCATCTCGACGGGGAGCGGGATGATCAGCGTGTTGGTCCCGTCCGAGGCGCCGACCTCCGAGATGGTCTGCAGGTAGCGCAGCTGCAGCGCGCCGGGCTGGGCGGTGATGACGCTCGCCGCCTGGGAGATCATCTGCGAGGCCTGCGCCTCACCCTCGGCGGCGATGATCTTCGCGCGCCGCTCCCGCTCGGCCTCGGCCTGGCGGGCGATGGCCCGCTGCATCGTCTGCGGGAGCTCCACGTCCTTCAGCTCCACCAGCGACACCTGGACGCCCCAGGCCGTGGTCTGGTCGGCGATCAGCGACGCCAGCCGGGTGTTGATCTCGTCCCGCTGCGAGAGCAGCTGGTCGAGGTCGGCCTCACCGGCGACCGACCGGAGCGTGGTCTGGGCGATCTGGGAGGTCGCCACCAGGTAGTTCTCGACCTGGACGATCGCGCGTGTGGGCTCCACCACGCGGAAGTAGGCAACCGCGTTCACGGTCACCGTCACGTTGTCCCGCGTGATGATCTCCTGCGGCGGGACGTTGAGGGTCACCGTCCGCAGGTCGACGCGCAGGGCGCGGTCGATGAAGGGGATGAGCAGGAACAGCCCGGGGCCCTTCACACCGAGGAGGCGCCCCAGGCGGAAGACGACCCCCCGTTCGTACTCGTTGGCGATCTTGACGGCGCTGAAGACGAACAGCGCGACCAGGGCCAGGACGATGAGGACCACCACCAGGGCCATGCCGCTTCCTTTCCCGCCCGCCGTTCGAGCGTCGTCGTGTGAGCCTGTCCTACCATGCGCCGCGGCGGCCCGGCACATCGGGGTCCGCCCGGATACCATTGCAGTCCCGCCGACCCGCGCCCACCGGATGGGTGTGCGTGCGCCGCGCGGTCCGCGCCACGTGAGCCTTCCCGATCCCAAAGACCTGCTCCCGCACCGGGAGCCGTTCCTCCTCATCGACGAGATCGTCTCGCTGGAGCCGGGCGTCGGCGCCCGGGCCCGCTGGACGCTCCGCGAGGAGATGTGGTTCTTCGCGGGCCACTTCCCGGGGAACCCCATCACGCCCGGCGTGCTCATCGTCGAGGCCCTGGCCCAGACCGGCGCCCTCGCCGCGATGAGCCTGGAGGAGAACCGCGGGAAGCTGGCGATGTTCGCCGGCATCGAGAAGGTCCGGTTCCGCCGCCCGGTCCGCCCGGGCGAGACGATCGACCTGGAGACCCGGCTGGTGCGTCAGCGGGGCCCGCTCGGCTTCGGCGAGGGCACGGCCCACGTGGACGGCCAGCTGGCCTGCTCGGCCGGCCTCTCGTTCGCCCTGGTCGACCAGTCCGTGGCGGAGGGCGGGTGATCGCCGCTCGCAACGGCCGCCCGGGCCGCGCCCGGCTGGCCGCCCTCGGCGCGTACGTCCCGGAGCGGGTCGTCACGAACGCCGACATGGAGCGCCATGTCGACACCAGCGACGAGTGGATCGTCACGCGCACCGGCATCCGCGAGCGCCGCTACGCCGCGCCCGAGCAGGCGACCAGCGACCTGGCGGTCCTCGCCGCCGAGGACGTCCTGCGCAACGCCGGCATCGACGCGGCGGAGATCGACGTGGTGATCGTCCCCACCTGCACCCCCGACCACCTCTTCCCGTCGGTGTCGGCCACCACCGCGCACCGCGTCGGCGCGCGCAACGCCGCCGCCTTCGACCTGCAGGCAGCGTGCTCCGGCTTCATCTACGGGCTCGCCCAGGCCACGGCCCTGGTGGAGTCGGGCATCGCCCGCAACGTGCTGGTGGTGGGCGCCGAGGTGTTCTCGAAGATCCTGGACATGAGCGATCGCGGCACCTGCATCCTGTTCGGGGACGCCGCGGCCGGCGCGCTGGTCACCAGCGGCGACCCGGAGGCGACCGCCGGCTTCCTGGGATTCGAGCTCGGGGCCGACGGCAGCCAGGCCATGGACATCTGCATCCCGGTGGGCGGCACGCGCATCCCGGCGTCGCAGCCCTTCGCGCCCGATCAGGCCTTCCTGAAGATGAACGGCCGCGAGGTCTACAAGTTCGCGACGCGGGTGATGGAGGAGTCGATCGTGCGGCTCCTGGATCGCCTGGAGCTGAGCATTGCGGACGTGGACCTGCTGGTGGCCCACCAGGCCAACCAGCGCATCATCGACCACGCCGTGAAGCGGCTGGGCATCGACGAGTCCCGCGTCTTCAACAACCTCGAGCGGTACGGCAACACCTCGGCCGCCTCGATCCCGCTCGCGCTCACCGAGGCCCGCGACGCGGGCGCGCTGCGCCCCGGCGCGCTGGTGCTGCTGGTCGGCTTCGGCGCCGGGCTCACCTGGGCCTCCTGCATCGTGAGGTACGAACCCGAATGATCGTGCTCATGTTCCCCGGGCAGGGCGCCCAGGCCGTCGGCATGGGCAAGGAGCTCGCCGACGCGTTCCCGAGCGCCCGCGCCGCCTTCGAGGAGGCCGACGACGCCCTGGGCTACCCCCTCTCGACGATCATCTTCGAGGGCCCCGCGGAGCGCCTGACGCAGACCGACGTGTGCCAGCCTGCCCTCGTGGCGACCTCGGTCGCGGCATGGCGGGTGGCCACCGAGCACGGGCTCATCGGCGACCTGGTGATCGGCCACTCCCTGGGCGAGTACTCCGCGCTGGTCGCGGCCGGGTCGATGCCCTACGCCGACGCCCTGCAGGTCGTCGCCGAGCGCGGCGCCGCGATGCAGGCCGCCGCCGATGCCAGCCCCGGGGCCATGGCGGCCATCCTGGGGTCCGACGACGCGGCGGTCGAGGCGATGTGCGCGGCGGCCGGCGAGGTGTGGCCGGCCAACTTCAACTGCCCTGGCCAGGTGGTGGTGAGCGGCACGGTGGACGGCGTCGACCGCCTGCTGCGCGCCGCCGTGGACGCGGGGGTGAAGGCGGCGCGCCTGCAGGTCTCCGGCGCCTTCCACAGCCCGCTGATGGTGCCGGCCGCCGAGCGGCTGGAGCCGGCGCTCGCCCGGTGGGAGCCACTGTCGCCCGCGGTGCCCTTCCTCTCCACCACCACCTGCGTCCAGGAGCCCCCGGAGCGCATGCGCGAGGTGCTGCTGTCGCAGCTCACCGCGCCGGTGCGGTTCGGCGGGGCGGTGGAGGCCGCCCTGGCGGCCGGCGCCGACACCTTCGTGGAGCTCGGCGTGGGCCGGGTGCTGTCCGGTCTGGTCAAGCGCGTCCGCCGTGACGCCCGGGTGCTGCAGGTGAGCACCCCGGCTGACCTGGTGGGCCTGGCGGAGGTGGTCGGCTCGTGAGCGTTGCGCTGGTGACCGGTGGTTCCCGCGGGATCGGCGCGGCCGTGTGCCGTGCCCTCGCGGCCGACGGGTACGACGTGGCGGTGGGATACGTGGGCGGCGAGGCGGCCGCCGCGGAGACCGTCGCCGCGGTCGAGGCGCTGGGCCGGAGGGCCGTCGCCGTGCGCGGCGATGTGTCGGTGGAGGCCGAGGCGATGGCGCTGGTCGAGCGGGCCGAGGAGGCCCTCGGCCCGCTGGACGCCGTGGTGCTGAACGCGGGGATCACCCGCGACGGCCTGTTCATGCGCATGTCGGCCGAGGACTGGCACGCGGTGGTGGAGACCAACCTCACCGGCGCGTTCTTCGTGGCCCGCACCGCGCTGCGCGGGATGCTGCGCCGCAAGGCGGGCACCATCGTCGCGGTGTCGTCGGTGGTGGGGCTCATGGGCAACGCCGGCCAGGCGAACTACGCCGCGGCGAAGGCCGGGATGATCGGCATGGTCAAGTCCCTGGCCCGCGAGGCCGGCGGTCGCGGGATCCGCGTGAACGCCGTCGCGCCCGGGTACATCGTCACCGACATGACCTCCGAGCTCACGGACGCGCAGCGCGACGCGGTGCTGTCCTCCACCCCGCTCGGGCGGCTCGGCACCCCGGAGGACGTGGCGTCCGCGGTCGCGTTCCTGTGCTCGCCCGGCGCCGGCTTCATCACCGGCACGGTCCTGACGGTGGACGGAGGCCTCGCCACGTGAGGGAGGTGCGCCGCGTCGTCATCACCGGCGTCGGGCTGGTGACCTCCATCGGCATCGGCGCCGAGGACGTGTGGCGCAATGCGCTCGCGGGCACCAGCGGCGCCCGCCCGATCACGGCGTTCGACACCTCCCGCATCCCCACGCGGGTCGCGTGCGACGTCCCGGACTTCCAGCCGGGCGACTTCATGGACCGGCGGGCCGCCCGCCGCATGGACCGGTTCGCGCAGATGGCCGTCGCCGCCGGCGGCATGGCCCTGGGCGACGCGGGCCTGGACCCCGCCGACGTGCCCGACGCCGGCGTCTACATCGGGTCCGGCATCGGCGGGCTGAGCACCTTCGTCGAGCAGACCACGGTCATGATCGAGCGCGGCCCCGACCGGCTGTCGCCGTTCTTCATCCCCATGATCATCCCGAACATGGGCGCCGCCCAGGTGTCGATGACCTACGGGCTGCGCGGGCCGCTGCTGGTGACCGTGAGCGCGTGCGCCACGTCCAACCATGCGCTGGGCGAGGCCCTCGACGCGATCCGCCTGGGCCGCGCCGACGTGATCCTGGCCGGCGGGTCGGAGTGCTCGATCAACGAGATCGGCCTGGCGGCCTTCAACGCGATGCGGGCGCTGTCCACCCGCAACGACGAGCCCAACACGGCCAGCCGCCCGTTCGACAGCGGCCGCGACGGCTTCGTGATGGGTGAGGCGGGCGCGGTGCTGGTGCTGGAGGAGCTGGGCCACGCGGTGGCCCGCGGCGCGCGCATCTACGCCGAGCTGGCGGGCTACGGCCTCTCGGGCGACGCCCACCACCTCACCGAGCCCGACCCCACCGGCGAGGCCCCCGCCTCGGCCATCCGGATGGCGCTGCGCGACGCCGGCGCGGAGCCGGAGGACGTCGACTACATCAACGCGCACGCCACCTCCACGCCGGTGGGCGACCCCAGCGAGGTGCGCGTCATCAAGATGGCCCTTGGTGAGGCGCACGCGGCGAAGACCCTGGTGAGCTCCACCAAGTCCATGCACGGCCACTGCCTCGGCGCCGCCGGGGGCGTGGAGGCCGCCCTGACGGCCATGGCGCTGCGCGACGGGGTCGTGCCGCCCACGATCAACCTCACCGACCTGGACCCGGAGTGCGTCGGCGTGGACCACGTCGCCAACGCCAAGCGCACCGCCGACATCCGCACCGCGGTCTCGAACGCCTTCGGCTTCGGCGGGCACAACGCGGCGCTGGTCATGCGCCGCTTCGAGGGGTGATCGCCGTGGCGGAGGGCTACCGCGGGCCTCGGGCCGCGTGGCACGGGCTCAGCACGCGCGTCTACGGGCCCCGCGGCGGGTGCGGCGGGTTCTCGTGGGTGCCGGGCGAGCGGGTGGCGATCGGCGGAATCCCCGTGTCGCGCGAGATCACGGCGCTGCCGGACGCGGGCATCACGCACCTGGTCGTGTGCCGCGCGCTGCCGCAGGTGCGCCTGAGCCAGGACCTGTGGGCGGCCCGGCGCGTGCTGGGCGCCGGGAATGTGGCCCACGCGGCCATGTGGGACGACGGCAAGCCGAAGGATCCGGTGCTGTGGGCGCCGGCCGCGCAGTTCGCCGCCCGGGCGCTGCGGGAGGACCCCGACGCGCGCGTGCTGATCCACTGCCAGCAGGGCCGCAGGCGGTCGGTCTTCGTCGCGTACGCCACCCTGCGGCTGCTCGGACACTCGGAGGACGACGCCGCCCGGCTGGTGCTGGAGGCCCGTCCGATGGGCAAGTTGGTGCCCGCATACCGGGAGAGCGTGGAGCGCTGGCTGGCCGATCGGGACGTCGAAGGACTGCCGACGGCCCACCCCGACCCTCCGCCGGTGCGATAATCCCCGCCTCAGTGTCACGCCGACCCATCTCCGTCTCGATCGATCGCCTCCGTGGCCGCCGGCCCGTGCCCCGTCCGGCGCGCCTGCCCGGCGACGACCGGCAGTGCCCGCGCTGCAAGAGCCACTTCCGGGCCGAGGAGATCCGCCGCAACCAGTTCGTGTGCGCGGCGTGCGACCACCACTTCCCGATCGGCGCCCGCGAGCGGCTCGACAACATGGCCGACGGCGGCGTGTGGACCGAGATCGGCGGGGAGCTGCGTGCGACCGACCCGCTGCGCTTCGTCGACCTCCAGCCGTACCCCGACCGCCTCCGGTCCGCCGAGGCCAAGGGCAACACCGAGGCCATCGTCTGCGCCGAGCTCGCGCTGGACGGCCAGCGGTGCGTGGCCGCGGTCATGGACTTCGGGTTCCTCGGCGGCTCCATGGGCTCGGTCGTGGGCGAGCGGTTCGCCAAGGCGGCCGACCACGCCGTGGCCCGCGGCATCCCGCTCATCAGCATCACCTCCTCCGGGGGCGCGCGGATGCAGGAGGGCGTGCTGGCCCTCATGCAGATGGCCAAGACGATCGTCTCGCTCGACGAGCTGCACGACGCCGGCCTGCCGTTCATCGTGGTGCTCACGCACCCCACCACCGGCGGCGTCTGGGCGTCGTTCGCCTCACTCGGGGACGTGACCTACGCCGAGCCGGGTGCGCTCATCGCCTTCAGCGGTCCTCGCGTGATCGAGCAGACCACCCGCGAGAAGCTCCCCGAGGACTTCGGCCTGTCGGAGCGCCAGCTGGTGCACGGCCACGTGGACGCCGTCGTCGACCGCCGCCAGCTCGCCGCCCGCCTGGGCCGGCTCCTGGCGATCCTCGAGCAGCCGCCGCGGGAGGCGCCCCAGTCGCTGGCGACCCAGCTGGCCCAGAACGGCACCGAGCGCGCCGCGAGCATGGCGCGCGCCCTGCCCCAGCTCTCCCGCCGCCTGCGCGACCGCGTGATGGGCGAGCAGTCGCAGACCCGCCGACCGGGGGACCGCTGGTGAGCGCCGGATCGATGGGGCCGCGCCGCGGCCCGAGGTTCGTGCGGCGCATCGCCGACCGCCTCACCCACGCCGAGGTGGAGGGCGGGGACTCCTGGGAGGCCATCCAGCTGGCCCGTCACCAGGACCGGCCCTACCCGCTGGACTACATCTCCCGCCTCATGCCGGACTTCGAGGAGATCCACGGCGACCGGCTGCAGGGCGACGACGCCGCCATCGTGGCGGGGATCGGCCGGTACCACGGCCGCCCCATCGCGGTGATCGGCCATCAGAAGGGCCGCGACGCCCAGGACCGGGCGTTCCGGAACTTCGGCATGCCGGGGCCCGAGGGCTACCGCAAGGGCATGCGCCTGATGGAGCTGGCGGCCAAGATGGAGATGCCGCTCATCACCCTCATCGACACGCCCGGCGCGTTTCCCGGCGCGAACGCCGAGGAGAACGGTCAGGGCGGCGCGATCGCGCGCAGCATGCTCACCATGCTGCGGCTGCCGGCGCCCACCGTCGCCGTGGTGATCGGCGAGGGGTCGTCCGGCGGCGCGCTGGCGCTGGGCGTGGCGGACCGCGTGGTGATGCTGGAGAACGCGACGTACTCGGTCATCTCGCCCGAGGGCGCGGCCGCCATCCTCTGGCGGGACGCCGGCAAGGCGAAGCTGGCCGCGGCCGCGTTCAAGCCGACCGCCGCGAACTGCTACCGATGGGGGATCGCCGATGCGGTCGTCCCGGAGCCGGAGGGCGGCGCCCACACGGATCCCGATGAGGCCGCCCGTCTGCTGGACGGCTACCTGTCGCGGACCCTTCGTGAGCTGGGTGCCCTGCCGATCCCGGAACGCCGCCGGATCCGGCGGGAGCGCTTCCGGCGCATCGGGGCGCACCGGGAGCTGCCCCCGGATTCCGCAACCCTGATGTCGCAGGGCGCGGACCGGACCGGCTGAGTCTGGGCTACTCCTCGCGCGCCTCCGACACGAGGCCCGTGAGGACCCGGTCGGGCGGGGTGCTCTCCACCCCTGCGGTCAGGTGCGAGACCTGCTCCAGCCGGAGGGCCTCCTGGAGGAGCTCCCGGTTGGTGTCGATCACCTCTCGCGGCGGCACGCCGAGCCGCGCCGCGAGATCCCTGCACCAGCGCCGCATGTCCGGACTGGGGCGCCGTTGGGGATCGATGCGCGTCTGATCGAGGACCAGCGCGACGAGTCCGCGCGTCGCCGCGCGGGGATCTGGACCGTTCATGGTCACCTGGCGAGCCTCCTTGCTCTTCAGGATCACTGTTGTGCACACGCGGTTCGGGCAGCCGTGCCCACTCCGCTTTGGGTTCTATCGGCAGAACCTCACGAAAGCTGAAGGGGGCAGCGGACCCGCAGGCGGGGTCCCGGGCCCAGCTCCAGCCGGCGCACGCGCCCCAGCGGATCGCCGTCGGCCTGGGCGAGGACCCCGTGCTCGGAGACCAGCACCAGCGGCATCCCGGTGAGCCCACCGATGGTGCCGTTCGCGGCGACCGGGTCGTCTCCGCCGCGCAGCGCGGCGCCCAGCAGCCCCATGGCGCGCAGCGGCGAGCGCGAGGTGAGGGCGATCCAGGCGAGCCGCCCGTCCCATGCGGCCTGGGGGAGCAGGTCGATCGCCCGCGGTCCGACGTAGGCGTACGGCCGCCCCCACGCGGCGACCAGGGCGTGGACGCCCACGGGCCCCCCGCCGGCGGTCTCCAGAAGGGCGGGCGCCGCCCGCAGCGCGCGCACGCCGGGCCCGGCGGCGGCGATGGCGAAGGCCCCCTGCCGCAGGCGCCGCTTGGCGCGCGGGTGGCGCTCCACCCAGTCGGTCGCGGCGGCGTCGACGCTGATCCCGGCGTTCACGATCGCCACCACGCGCCGGTCGTCCGCGCGCACCTCGCCCAGCACGACCTCCCGGGGATCCGCGGCGAGGGCCGGGCCCAGCGACCGGATCGCCCGCAGCGGGTCGGCG
Source organism: Actinobacteria bacterium Ga0077560 (assembly GCA_001464275.1). GTDB lineage: Bacteria > Actinomycetota > Thermoleophilia > Miltoncostaeales > Miltoncostaeaceae. Next base: position 66,300 of record LNFL01000179.1, read on the forward strand.
GGCCAGCCCAGGCCCCGGGCGAACACGTTCGTGGAGCCGCCGGGCAGCGGCAGCAGCGCCACGGGCCCGCCGGCGATGACGCCCGCCGCCAGGGCCACCGTCCCGTCACCCCCGAGCGTCGCGATGGTGGTGGCGCCGTCGGCCACGGCGCGCTCCACCGCGGCGCGGGCGGCGTCCACGCCGCGGGGCGCCTCGATGCCCGCCAGGCCCAGGGGGGTGAGGACGCGCTCGGCCTCGCGTCGCACCTCGGCGCTGGTGCGGGTGGCCGTGGCGTTGACCAGCAGCACCACCGGGCCGGACATCACTCCGCCAGGGTCAGCTCGAGGCGGGCCAGGAACGCCGCCACCAGCAGGTTCACGGTGGCGGGCCGGTCGATCATCACCAGGTGCCGCGCGCCGGGGACGACGGCCATGAGCGCCTGCGGCATCTGGCGGGCCAGGTCCTCCACCGCCGTGGGCGGCGCCCAGGCGTCGTCGCCGCCGGCGATGAGCAGGACCGGGATGCGCAGGTCGTCCATCCGCCCGCCCAGGCGCACCTGGCGGCACAGCTGGAAGTCCGCCGCGAGCGTGCGTGCCCCGGCCCGCTCCATCAGGTCGGCGATCGCCAGGGCCTCGGGGGTGGTGAGGTCGGTCACGCCGGCGGTTAGCAGGCGCTGGGCCTCGGCCGCGTGGTCGGTGAAGGCGGCCATGAGCTGCGCGTCGGTGACCGGCAGCTCGGCGGCCAGGCCGATGGCCACGATGCCGTCCACCAGGTCCGGGCGCTGCAGCGCGGCCTCCACGGCGAGGGCCGCGCCGACGCCGTGCCCGATGATCGCGCGCGGTCCCGGCACCAGCTCCAGCGCGCGCGTGAGGCGGATGACCGCCTCCTCCATGTCGGCGGTCGCGTCGCCGTCGGGATGGCCCGGCAGGGCCACCGCGGCCGCCCCGGGGAACCGTCCCTCGAAGGGTGCCCAGCACCGCGGGCCGCCGAGGGCGCCGTGCAGCAGGATGGGGTTCGGGGGCGACACGGGGACCGATGGTAACGGGCCGGGCCGGGAGGGGGGCTCTGGTACCATCCCGCCCCCGTGACGCGCTATCTGATCGCCTGCGACTTCGACGGCACGATCACGCGTCGCGACACCCTGCACCTCGTCGTGGACCACTACGGCGACCCGGCCATGTGGGACCGCCTGGACGGCCCGCTGAAGCGCGGCGAGCTCACGATCGAGCAGGCGATGCAGCGGGAGTTCGCGACCGTGCGTGCCACCCCCGCCCAGGTCCTCGACCTGGTGCGCGAGGAGGCGGGCGTGCGCGACGGCTTCGTGGAGTTCGCCGGCTGGGCGGAGCGCGAGGGGCACCGGCTGGTCGTGATGTCCAACGGCTTCCGCACGGTCATCGACGACGTCCTGGGGCGGCTGGGCCTCGGCGGGCTGCCGGTGGTGTCCCACGACGCCGAGTTCGGGCCGGAGGGGACGCGCCTGCTGTGGACCGACCGCGGCGAGCGGTGCGTCCTGTGCGGGCGGCGCTGCAAGCGGGCCGAGCTGGCCGCCGTGCGCGAGGGCGACCCGGTGGTCTACCTGGGCGACGGCATCTCGGACCGCTGCGTCAGCGGGGCCGCCGACATCGTGTTCGCCCGTGCCGGGCTGGCCGAGTGGATGCGCGAGACCGGTCGCGAGTTCGAGCCGTTCGAGGACTTCCACACCGTGCGGCGATACCTGGAGCACCTCGAGGAGGTGGCGGCGTGAGCGGCTGGCGCACCCCCGGCCCGGCGGGCGAATGGCTCGCCATGGAGGACCGCGTGCTGCGGTTCTGGCAGGACAACGACGTCTTCCACCGCTCGGTCGAGCGCCGGCGCGGCGCACCGCCGTACGTCTTCTACGAGGGCCCGCCCACGGCGAACGGCCGCCCGGGCTCCCACCACGTGCTCTCGAGGGTCTTCAAGGACATCTTCCCGCGCTTCCACACGATGCGCGGCCGGTACGTGGAGCGCCGCGGCGGCTGGGACTGCCACGGCCTGCCGGTGGAGCTGGAGGTCGAGAAGCAGCTCGGCATCTCCGGCAAGCCGGAGATCGAGGCGTACGGGATCGCGGACTTCAACCGGCGCTGCCGGGAGTCGGTGCTCACGTACCTGGAGGAGTGGGAACGGCTCACGGCCCGCATCGGCATGTGGATCGACACCGACCGCGCCTACCGCACCATGGACACGCCCTTCATCGAGAGCGTCTGGTGGAGCCTGGCCGAGCTGGCCAAGCGCGACCTGGTGTTCGAGAGCGACAAGGTCGTGCCGTACTGCCCGCGCTGCGGTACCGCGCTGTCCAGCCACGAGGTGGCGCTGGGCTATCAGGACGTCGAGGACCCGTCGGTCTACGTGCGCTTCCCGCTGGCCGGCGAGCCCGGCACCAGCCTCCTGGTGTGGACGACCACGCCCTGGACGCTGCCGTCCAACCAGGCCGCCGCGATCAACCCGGGCGTCACGTATGCCGTGGTGGAGGCCGCCGGCGAGCGGCTGGTGATGGCCGAGGCCCTGGTGGAGAAGGTGATGGGCGAGGGGGCGGTCGTCGCCGAGCGGCGCTCCGCCGCCGACCTGGTGGGCCTGCACTACGAGCCGCCGTTCCCGTACATCGCCGGCGCGCACCGGGTGGTGGCCGCCGATTACGTCACCACCGAGGACGGCACCGGCATCGTCCACATCGCCCCGGCGTTCGGCGAGGACGACATGCAGGTGGGCCGCGCCGAGGGCCTGGACGCCCCGAACCCCGTGGACCGCCAGGGTCGCTTCACCGCCGCCGTGCCGCTCGTGGAGGGCGTGTTCGCCAAGGACGCCGACCGGGCGCTCATCGACGACCTGGTCGCGCGCGGGCGGATGTTCCGGGAGCAGGTGTACCTGCACCCCTACCCCCACTGCTGGCGCTGCTCGACCCCACTGCTCTACTACGCGAAGCCGTCCTGGTACATCCGCACCACGGCCGTGCGCGACCGCATGCTGGCGCACAACGCCGGCATCGGGTGGCACCCGGAGCGGGTGAAGGACGGCCGCTTCGGCAAGTGGCTCGAGGGCAACGTCGACTGGGCGATCTCACGCGAGCGCTACTGGGGCACCCCCCTGCCGTTCTGGCGGTGCGACGACTGCGAGCACGTCGACGTGATCGGGTCGTTCGCCGAGCTGCGCGAGCGGGCGACCACCGAGGTGGGCGAGGACCTGGACCCGCACCGGCCGTACGTGGACGACATCGTCCTGCGCTGCTCCGCCTGCGGGGGCGCGAGCCACCGCGTGCCCGAGGTGCTGGACGTCTGGTACGACAGCGGGGCCATGCCGTTCGCGCAGGTCCACCACCCGTTCAGCACGGGCGGCGACCTGACCGGCCACTTCCCCGCGGACTTCATCTGCGAGGCGATCGACCAGACCCGCGGCTGGTTCTACTCGCTGCTGGCCGAGTCCACGCTGCTGTTCGACGAGGCGGCGTACCGCAACGTGGTGTGCCTCGGGCTCATCCTGGACGGCCACGGCCAGAAGATGAGCAAGAGCAAGGGCAACATCATCGAGCCCTGGGCGGTGCTCGACCGCCAGGGGGCCGACCCCTTCCGCTGGTACCTGCTCACCGCGCAGAGCCCCTGGGACTCGTTCCGGTTCAGCCTGGAGGCCGTGGACGAGTCCATGCGCTTCCTGCTGACGCTGTGGAACACGTACGTCTTCATGGTCACCTATGCGTCCCTGCCGGACGGCTGGGCGCCCGGCGGGGAGGATCCCGCCCCGGAGGACCGCCCCGCGATCGACCGCTGGGCGCTGTCGCGCCTGGCCGCCACCGTGGACGAGGTCACCGCCCGCCTGGAGGACTACGACGCCACCGGCGCCGGACGTCTCCTGGAGGCGTTCCTCGACGATCTGTCCAACTGGTACGTCCGGGTGGGGCGGTCCCGCTTCTGGGGCGGCCGCACCGGCAGCGACGCCGAGGACGCCGACCATCGCGCGGCGTTCGCGACGCTGCACGAGTGCCTGGCGACCCTGTCGACGCTGGTCGCGCCCTTCTGCCCGTTCGTGGCGGACGAGCTCTACGGCAACCTGGTCGCCGGGCACGACCCGTCGGCGCCCGAGAGCGTGCACATGGCGGACTGGCCCGTTGCGGACCCCGCCCGCCGGGACCTGGCCCTGGAGGAGTCCATGGCCGCCGCCCGCACGGCGGTCACCCTGGGCCGCGGCGCGCGCGCGGAGTTCAAGCTCAAGGTGCGCCAGCCGCTGGCGGAGGCCGTCATCGCCTGCCCGCCGGCCACCGCCGCCGCCATCGGCGGGCTCGCGGACCTGGTGGCCGCCGAGCTGAACGTCCATGGCGTGCGGTTCGTGACCGACCCGGGCGAGCTGGTGGCCGTGAGCGTGAAGCCCAACTACCGCACCCTGGGACCGCGGTTCGGCAAGCGCATGCCCGCGGTCGCCGAGGCCGTCGCCACGCTGCCGTCCACCGAGACCGCCCGGCGCGTGGACGCCAGGGAGCCGGTGGAGATCACCCTCGACGGCGCCCCCGAGGCCCTGCAGCCCGAGGACCTGCTGGTGAGCGCGCACCCCACCGAGGGCTACGCCGTGGGATCCGAGGCCGGCATGGCCGTGGGCCTGGCGACCGAGCTCACCCCGGGGCTGCGCCTGGAGGGCCTGGCCCGGGAGATCGTCCACGCGGTCCAGAACGCCCGCCGGGCCGCCGGCCTGCGCGTGGAGGAGCGGATCCGCCTGCACCTGGACGGGTCCGGCCTGGCCCGGGAGGCGATCGACGCGCACCGCGCCAAGATCGCCGCCGACACCCTGGCGACGGATCTCTCGGTGGGCCACGGCGCCCCGTTCGGCGGCGTCCACCACGAGGAGCACGTCCTGGACGGCGAGCCGGTGGCGATCCGCATCGACCGCTCCCAGGCCTGATGGAGCGCCCCGGCATCGGTGTGTCGGGGCGCGGGGGCGTCAGGCGGGCAGCGCCGCCCAGGTGAGGTCCGCCGGGTGGCCGCCCATGCGGACCATCCGGACCCACAGCAGCGTCATGTGCTCGAGGTTGAGCGCCTGCGCCAGCGGCCCGGTGTCCAGCGCCCGCCAGCCCATCGCGGTCACCAGGGCGGACACGACCGCCTTCGCCGCATCGTCGTCACCGGCGATCGGCATTACCGGCCGCAGCGGGGCGCCCGGGTGCGCCGGCCGGGCCAGGTTCTCCGCGCCGTACACCGAGAACGCCTTCACCACCCGGGCGCCGGCGGCGATCCCGGCCACGTGCTCGGCGCCGGCGCGTCCGTCGCCGAGCCCGTGGCGCAATCCCGGGCCCACCGGGTTGGTGGCATCCACCAGGATCCGGTCCCGCAGGTGCGGGACCAGGGGCGTGAGCACCGCCTCCACCGCCCCGAACGGGACCGCCAGGACGACGAGGTCGGCTCCGCCGACCGCCTCCTCGGCCGACGCGATGCCGAGTCCCGGCAGGCGGCTGCGCAGCTCCCCCGCCGACGCGCGCCGGTCGTCGTCCGCGCCGACGGTCACCGCATGGCCCAGCCGCAGCAGGTGCTCCGCCAGCGCCCCGCCCACCGCGCCGTGTCCGAGGATGGCGACCCGCAGGGCGGTCATCGTCCCAGCCCCTGGATGACCAGGTCGGCGGCCGCGGCGCCGGAGTGCTGCTGCTGCCCGGTGATGAGGTCGCCGTCCCGGACCGCGTGCGGCCGGAATGCGCCATGCACGATGAAGTTCGTGCCGGGCATGCGCCGGGCCTCGTCCTCGATGCGGAAGGGCTGGATCGGCCGGCCGGCGAACGCGTCGGCGACGTCCTCCTCGCTGTTGGCGAAGCCCGTCCACGTCCGCCCGGCCACGACCGGCGTCCCGTCGGGCATGGCCGCATCCAGCAGCACGCAGGTCGCGTGGCACACGACGGCCGCGATCCTCCCGGTGGACAGGAAGCGCGGCACCAGGCCGGTCACCCGGTCATCGCCGCGGAACGTGAGCATCGGTGACTGGCCGCCCACCAGGAACACCGCGTCGAAGGCGTCGGTGTCGACGTCGGCCAGCGCGGGGGTGGCCCGGACGAGGTCCCGGTGGGGCGGGCTCGCGATGAACCCGCGGCTGATGACGTCGTCGGCGGAATAGCCGGAGGGATCCGAGGGGTCCGAGAACGCGTCGCCCTCCAGCGCGCCGCCGTCGGGGCTCGCGATGAGGACCTCGTAGCCGGCCTCGGTGAAGCGCAGATACGGGTGGGTGAGCTCGGCCCACCAGAAGCCCACCGGCCAGCCGGTGAGCGGGGAGGTCGCGGGGTTGGCGGCGACCATGAGGATGCGCCTGGGGCCGGCCGTGGAGTCGGTGCGTGCGGGCACGGGCCACCTTTCATTACGTAGCTGTATCGGAATGTTGGGGACCCTAGCCCGGCCCTGCCGCAATTGCAATACAGCGATGTCACGTAACATGCGCCGGATGGCTGAGGCATCCACCCCGTCACCCGGGCGGCCGCGCGACGCGGCCATCGACGCCTGCATCCTGGATGCGGCGCTCGGGGAGCTGGCCGCGAAGGGCTACGCCGGGTTCTCGCTGGCCTCCGTCGCCGCGGCGGCGGGGACCACGCGGCCGGCGATCTACCGCCGCTGGAAGGACCGGTCCGCGCTCGTGGTGGACGCCATCGCCCACCTGGCCGATGTGGCGCCGCCGGTGCGGACGGGCCGGCCGTTCGACGATCTGGTCGCCGAGCTGGAGCACTTCCGCCACTGCATCACCACCGCCGCGGCGCTGCCGCTGGCCGGCCTCATGCTGGCCGACGACCTGGACCCCGCGGTGCGGGCCCAGTACCACGAGCGCGTCGTCGCCCCCCGCCGGGAGCGGCTACGGGCGATCCTGGACGCCGCCGTTGCCTCCGGTGAGCTCCCCGCCCACGCGGACCTCACGGTGGCCGGATCGTTCCTCACCGGATCCTGGTACTCGTTCGCGCTCGCCGGGAACCCCGTCCCGGATGACTGGGCCCAGCGGGTGGCGCGCCTGGTGTGGGCCGCCTGCCGCGCCGCGTGAGCGGCCCGGTCAGCCGATGACGATGCGCCGCGCCGAGTAGCCGTCCGGATCCACGGCGGTCGCGACCCAGACGGTGAACGCGCCCGCGCGGAGCCGGCGGTTCTCCACCGCGGAGAGATTCCACGTGCCCGTCTGGCGCGTCCGGCACGGGGCGCACAGCGTGAGCACGGGGCCCGCGTCGCGCCGGATCTCGGCGCGGGTGACCTTGGCGTCGATGCCCTGCAGGATGAGGTCCCAGTCAAGCCGCCGGCCCTCCAGGACGCCGTTCAGCACGCGCACGCCGCGCGTCTCGGTGCGTGGCGGGTGGGACGGCAGCTGACGCAGGGCGGACCGCACCGCGACGACCACCTGGCCGCGCAGCTCACCGCCGGGGTTCGTGGCGGTCACGAGCTCCACGTACGCGCCCCCCGCGCGCACCGCGGCGGCGAACGGGAGGGGGAGCCGCGCGGTGCGGACACGCTGGCGCCCGACGCAGGGCTCGCACAGGACCGCGACCATGCGGCCGGTCGATCCGCGCCGGCCGAGGCGCAGGTTCGCCCGCGTCACCGGTCCGCTCGTGCCGGCCGAGGTGACCCGCCAGGTGAGCCGGCCGTCCACGCGGAGCGTGGCGTTGAGGCGCCCCCAGGCCGCGAACGGCACGCCGGCGGGCGCGGTGGGGACCACCTGGTCGGCGCTCATCCCGGCGGTGAGCACGGCGCCGTCGGCGGCCGCGGCGGGCAGGATGATCGCCGCCGCGGTGAGGAGCACCGCCCAGGGGCGGCGCGGGCTCAACGCGGGTTCCGGCCCCCGTGCAGGGATCGGCGCCCGAGGGTGACGTCGTCGTCGCCGCGCAGCTTGGCCCACACGCGCTCCTCGTCCAGCCCGAAGCGCTCGATGAGCTGGGGGAGCCGGAGGATGAGCTTGTTGTCGGCGAGGTGGATCCCCACGACCTTGCCGTCGCCGGTCACGACCATGACGCCCGGCTCGCCCTCGACGTCCTCGGTTCCCATGTCGGCGAACGGCTGGACGGGGGAGATGGAGAGATAGATGGCCATGGTCGGAAGCTCCGCGGTCGGTTCGGACCCCGGAAGCCTACGCCTTGATGATGACCGGCATGCCGAGGGTGACCTCCTCGTAGAGGGCCTCCACCTCGGGGATGTGCATGCGCATGCAGCCGTGGCTGGCCCGCGTGCCGATCGAGTAGTCGGCGTAGGTGCCGTGGATGCCGATGGCCGGGGCGGACGTGCCGATCCACCGCGTGCCCAGCGGGTTTCCGGGCCCGGGCGGGATGACCCCGAGGCCCTTGGCCCACGGGGAGTCCGGGGGGAACCACGCCGGGTTCTTCTGCATGTCGATGACCTTGAACGTGCCCGTGGGCGTCGGGTACGCGACCTGGCCCGTCGCCACCTTGTACTTCATGACGACGCGGCCGTCGCGGATGAGCCGGAGCGTGAACTCCGAGAGGTCCACCACGATGCGGCCCACCATGGCCTCGCGGGTCTTCGCGTCCACCACGCCGGTGCGCGGCAGCTTGTGCTTGCGCTGGTAGCGGATGACCGCCTGCCGGGTGCGCGGGCTGAAGGTCTTCGTGACCTTGCCGCGCAGCACGCGGGCGTCCTTGAGCCGCTGGTTCAGGGTGCGGGCGTCCTCGCCGCGCGCGCCGATGCGCAGGTCGCTGGCGCCGAACTCCTCGGCGCTGTCCACGAGGACGCGCACGCGCTTGCGCGAGACGTTGCCGGCGCGGTCCTTGGCCCAGACGTCCACCGTGGACAGGCCCTGCGGCAGGTCGCCCACCGCCAGGGAGAAGCGGCGGCCGTCCAGCTCGAGGGGGGCGCTCGTGACCGACGCCTCCACCAGCCCGGGGTCGTCGGAGACCACCAGGGCGGCGGTGCCGGGCATGGAGATGGCCTCCTTGCCGTTCACCGTGGCGCCGTAGGTGAGCGAGCGCGGGTCGTCCTTCACGACGGTCCCGATGACCCGGGGGGCCGCGGTGTCGGTGAGCACCGTGCCGGGCTTGGGGTCGGCCAGGGCGATGACCGGGGCGATGGTGTCCACCACCAGGTCCTGCGTGCTGCGCGTGGTGTTGCCGGCGCGATCCGCGGCGGACACCGTGGTGGCCACGTCGCCCTCGGGCAGCGTGGCGGTGACCGCGTACGCGCCGTCGGGTCCGGCCGTGCCGCTGGCCTCGCCGCCCTTCCAGGAGACCGCGACGGTGCTGCCGGGCTCCGCGGTGCCCGCGAACGCGACGGACCTGCGCTTGCTGATGTCGCCCTGCCGGGGTGACTTCGCCTGCAGCGACGGGGGCGCGGTGTCGACGTCGAAGCTCCACTCGCGCTCGACCGAGCGGGCGAAGAGGTTGGAGGTGCCGAAGCTCACGTCCACCCGCTGGGGTCCGTCCTTGAGCCCGGTGGTGGGGATGACCAGGCGGTCCTTGGCGGCGCGGACCGAGGCGGTCACGTCGGCGCCGTTGACCCGGACGGCGAGATCGGTGAGCCGGTCGGCCCCGTCCAGGCGCACGACGATCTGCGGCGCGTCGGTCGCGACGGCCGAATCCGGTGCCGGCGACACCTCGGCGATCTGCGCACGCGAGGTGTATTGCGACGCGCCGAACGCCCCTGCGCCGATCAACGCGGCGCCGGCGATGCCGCCCGCCGCCCAGCGCATCCGGTTGGAACTCATCTGCACCGCCGCCCGTGGTGTGGTCGTGTCATCCGCGATGACGACCCTCGCTGGGGCGCCATCGTATCAACGGCGGTTCGCCACACGCCGCGAGTATCCTGGCCGGATGGAGGGGAAATTGCCGACGAACGGTGAGATCGCGGACGCGTTCACCCTCCTGGGTGACCTGCTGGAGCTGGACGGGGCGGTGCGGCACCGCGTGCTCGCGTACCGGCGCGGGGCCGCCCGGGTGCGCTCCGCGCCGGGATCGGTGGCCGAGATGGCCCTCGCGGGCCGGGCCACCGACCTGCCGGACATCGGGGCCACGCTGCAGGCGAAGATCGTGGAGCTGGCCCAGACGGGGAGCATCGCCGCGCTCGAGAAGGCGCGGGAGCGGACCCCGGAGGGGCTGGTGCGCCTGGCCCGGCTGGAGGGGCTCGGCCCCAAACGGGCGATGGCCGTGTGGACCGCCCTGGGCGTGACCGACATCGAGGGCCTGCGGGCCGCGGTGGAGGCCGGCCGGCTGGGCGAGGTCCCCGGGATGGGCCCGGCCACCGTGGCGCAGGTGACCGCCCAGCTGGCCGACCCCGCCGCCGGCGAGGCCGGCGCGGAGCGGGTCTCGCTGGGGCTGGCCCTGCCGCAGGCCGAGGACCTGGCGCGGGAGCTGCGGGCGGTGCCGGGCGTGCGGCGCGTCGAGGTCGCCGGGTCGCTGCGCAGGGGCCGCGAGACCGTCCACGACGCCGACATCGTGGTGGCCGCGGACGACCCGGCGGCGGTGGCCGCCGCGCTGGAGGCGAGCCCGCTGGTGGCGATGAGCGCCGGTGGTGGGGACCAGCGCCGCGCGGTGATGACGCACCCGGGCCTGCGGATCGAGGTGGCCGTGGCGCCGCCGGAGCGCTTCGGGAACCTGCTCCAGCACGCCACCGGATCGGCCCGGCACAACGTGCGCCTGCGCGAGCTGGCCCTGCGACGGGGGCTGTCCATGAGCGAGCACGGCCTCACCGCGGGCGACGGGACGGTGACGGTGCACGCCGACGAGGCGGAGGTGTACGCGGCCCTCGGCCTCGCGTGGATCCCGCCGGAGCTCCGCGAGGACCGGGACGAGCTGGCCGTCGCCGCCGAGGGGCGCGTGCCGCGGCTGGTGGAGCGGGCCGACATCCTCGGGGAGATCCACGTCCACAGCGACTGGAGCGACGGGCGCGTGGACATGGCCACCATGGCGGCGGCCGCCCGGGACCGCGGATACCGGTACATCGGGATCGCCGACCACTCGCAGTCGCTGGCCATGACGCGGGGGCTCACCCCCGACCGCGTGAAGCGCCAGTGGGAGGCCATCGACGCCCTGAACGCCCAGATCGAGGGGATCACGGTGCTCAAGTGCACCGAGGTGGACATCCTCGCCGACGGACGGCTGGACTTCGACGACGATCTGCTGGCCGGCTTCGACCTGGTGGTGGCCAGCCTCCACTCGGGGCTGCGGGCCACCGGCGCGGAGGGCACCGCGCGGGTGCTGGCGGCCGTCGAGCACCCCCACGTGGACGCCATCGGCCACCCGCGCGGCCGCATGATGGGGCGCCGGGACGGCCTGCAGCTCGACATCGAGGCCATCGCCGAGCGGGCCGCCGCGACGGGGACGCTGCTGGAGATCAACGGGCAGCCCCGCCGCCTGGACCTGGACTCCGACCTCGCCCGCACCGCGCTGGCGGCGGGCGCGCGCCTGCTGCTGAGCTCCGACGCCCACGGCCCCGAGGACCTGTGGTTCCTGGACCTCGCGCTCCGCGTCGCCCGCCGCGCCGGGGCCGGTCCGGAGGACATCGCCAACACCCGCCCGCCCGCGGACTGGCGGGCGTGACCGGTCCCGTCCGGGGCTCAGCCCAGGGCGTCCAGCAGGTCGCCGAGCATGGCGAGCACGCCCTCGGGGCCCTGGACATGGACGTCCGCGGCCGCCAGCACCGCCGCGGGGACGCCCTCGCCATCGGCGGCCACCGCCAGGGCGCCGTCCAGATCTCCGCGGGCGACCATGCGGCGCAGCTCGGCCCAGCCGTCGGCGTCGGTGTGGTCGTCGCCCACGTAGGCGGCGCGCCGCACGCCGGCCGCTCCCACCAGCGCGTGGATGGCGGTGCCCTTGTGGACCACCACCGGCGGCCGCACCTCCATCACCATCCGGCCCCAGGTCACCACGAACCCGTCCCGGGCCGCCGCGGGGGCGAGCCAGCCGCGGGCGGCGTCCTCGGCGCGCGCCGGGTCGGGCGCGGTGCGCCAGTGCAGCGACAGGCTGGCGCCCTTGTCCTCGAGGCGGATGCCCTCGGCATCCAGGCGGGCGGCGTCGAGGGCCGCGCCGAACGCGTGGACCGGGTCCACCCACGGGCGCACCTCCGGCACCACCTCGGCGGGCCCGCCGGGATGCCGGATCTCCATGCCGTGGTTGCCGGCGTAGGCGCATCCGGGGATGCCGATCATCGCCTCCAGGTCGGCCAGGCCGCGGCCGCTCACGAAGCCCAGCAGGCCGATGGCGGGCGCCGGGCACCAGGCGGGCGTCCTCGGACCGCGGGACGATGTGGCTGAGCGTGCCGTCGAAGTCCAGCAGCAGGGCCACGTCGGCCGGGGCCACGCCGGGCGGTGCGAGCTGCGCGGCGACGAGCGGGTGGAGGGTCACGGTGGCCGAGGCTAACAGCACCCTCGCCGGGTCCGGCGACGGACGGCTGCCGCGCCTGATCGCCATCGGCGCCGTCGCCGGGCTCTTCTCGGCCGTCTTCGGCGTGGGCGGGGGCATCCTGGTGGTGCCGCTGCTCATCGCGCTGCTGGGCTACGACACCCGCACGGCGACCGCCACCTCGCTGGCGGCCATCATCTTCGTCGCCGTGTGGGGCACCGCCGCCCACGGCGCGCTCGGCAACGTCGAGTTCGCGGAGGCCCTGCTGGTGGGGGTGCCGGCGATGGCCGGCGTCACCGCGGGCGTCGCGATCAAGCGCCGCCTGCCGGTGGACGTCCTGACCTACGGCTTCGCCGCGCTGCTGGTCGCGGTCGCCGTGCTGCTGGTGCTGGAGTAGCCGTGGACCTGGTTGCCGTCGCGCTGCTGGGGGTCGCCGCCGGGGTCGTCGCCGGGCTGTTCGGCGTGGGCGGCGGGGTCATCTTCGTGCCCGCGCTCACCCTCATCGTGGGGCTGTCCCAGCTGCACGCCGAGGCCACATCGCTGCTGGCGATCGTGCCGGTGGCGCTGCTGGGATCGTGGCAGCAGCACCGCCAGGGCCTCATCCGGTGGCGCGACGCGACCGTCGTGGGCCTGGCATCGGTGGTCACCGCGGTCGCCGGGGCGCTCATCGCCGACGTCGCACCGGAGCGGATCCTGCGCGTCGCGTTCGCGATCCTGCTGGTCGTGACCGCCGTCCAGCTCTGCGCCCGGTGCCGCCGCGAGGCGCGTGCGCGCCGCGCGGCGGAGGGTGGGGCTACGGGCTGACGGTCAGGCGGGCGCCGCTCGCCACGCTGGGGCTGGCGCCCGGCGTGCCGAGGTACTCGCCGCCGAAGCGCCACCGGCCGGGGCCGGTGGGCCGGAACGACACCCGGGCAACGCCGCCGGACACCGTTCCGGAGAGCCGCTGGCGGAACCGCCAGCCGCCGAGCGGGTCGTACTGCTGGGCGTCGATCCGCACCCGGCCGCCCGAGACGGCGGGCGAGACGGTGAGCGCGATCGTCACCGCCGTGCCCCGCGGGCTGGTGGCCTCGGTGCGCCCGTTCACCGTCAGCGACGCCGAGGTGATCGTGCGCGAGGTGCGCAGCAGCCGGTACCGGCCGCCCGCGCCGTTCTGGGCCTGTACGACGGCCAGGTAGGCGCCGGGGGCCAGAGCGCGCTCCAGCTCCAGATCGCCGGACAGGCCGCAGGCGCACTGGATGGTGCCGCCCTCGGCCCGCAGCAGGCGCAGGTCGGACGCACCGGCGGTGGACAGGCGCAGGCGCACCCGGCTGCGGTCGGTCACCTCGAAGCGGTACAGGTCGAGCCGGTCGATGCCGTGGCCGCTCACCACGCCCGCCACGCGGCGGCCCAGGGGCAGCGGCGTGCCGGGCGCCTGGTCGTCGGCGCCCAGCGGCGCGGCGGTGAGGCGGTACCGCGGTGCCCGGACCCCCGGCCGCGCCACCACGACGATGTCGTGCAGGCCGCCGTCCTCCGGTCCCGGCGTGTAGGTGAGGTAGCCCCCGCAGGGGCGTCCGCCCACGGCCGGCGCCGCGAGGTCGCGCTCGCCGGGCGGCAGGATGCGGAACCCGGCCCGGCACGTGCGGGCGGGGCCCGCGTCCAGGTTGATGCGGTACGTCACCCCGCTGCGCATGGGTAGCGAGAAGGCATCCTCGGTGTCGCGGATGATGTCCACGGTGCCCACGGCGCCGCCCGGGCGCAGGCGTGGGCCCGGCAGGGTGGGGGGCGCCTCGGGCCGGAACGCGGCGAGCGTGAACGCCCCGGCATCCGCGCGGATGCCGGCGGCCACCTGCACCAGATACCGCTCGCCCCGCTCGGCGGTGAAGAACACCGCGCCGTTGCCGCCGCGGTCGGTGGCGTCGCAGATCTCCGGCGCCAGATCGCCGCCCTCGCGGCGGTACACCGCCAGCACGTTGCCAGCGCCCTCGGCGGCGCGCAGCTCCAGGGCCACCCGCCCGGGTGCGAGGCCGTCCATGCGGAACCAGGCGGTGGGTCCCACCACCGGACCGCAGAGCGGGTCGGGCTCACCGGCCTCGGAGGTGGCCTCCAGGAGGGTGCCGGTGACCCGGTCCGGGAGGGTGAGCGGTGACGCCTGCGCGCGGGCGTCGTTGGCGGGGGGCGCCGCCGCCGCCGGCGCCGTCGTGGCGGCGAGGGCGAGGAGGGCGGCGAGGCCGAGTGTGTGCGGGTTCCTGGTCATGGCCCGACACTACGACCGCCGGGCCGCCGGGTGCCACCACCCCAGGGTGGTGCGCGCCCGACCCCGGCGGACCGTGGGTCAGGCGGCGAGCAGGGCGGCGGCCGCGTCGCGGCAGACGTCCACCAGCAGGGACGCGCCGAGGCCGAAGCCGACCACCGCGACCGCGCAGGTCCCGGGGCGGGGATCGTGAGCATCTTGCGCGGCGTGCCGCCCTCCGGCTCGCCGAACCACATCACCCGCAGGACCCGGAGGTAGTAGCCCAGGCTCACCATGCTGCCCACCGCGCCGATGACGGCGAGCCAGGTGAGGTCCTGCTCGACGGCCGCGCCGAACAGCAGGAACTTGCCGATGAAGCCGGACAGCGGCGGGAAGCCCGCCAGCGACAGCATGGCCACGGTGGCCACGACGCCCAGCACCGGGCGGGCGCGTCCGTAGCCGGCCAGCGCCTCCAGACGGTCGCCGTCCTCCACCTCGCGCTCGCGGATGATCACGATCGCGAAGGCTGCGAGGGTCATGGCGGCGTAGGCGATCAGGTAGTACAGGACCGCCTCGGCGCCCTTGATGGTGCCGGCGGCGACGCCGGTGAGCAGGTACCCCGCCTGCGCGATGCTCGAGTAGGCGAGCAGGCGCTTCAGGTCGCGCTGGGCCAGCGCGGCGACGTTGCCGATGACGATGCTGGCGGCGGCGATCACGGCGATGGCGATCTGCCAGGTGTCCACCAGGTCGGTGAGCGCCGAGCCGAAGATGCGCAGGAACGCCGCCAGCGCGGCGACCTTCGTGGCGGTCGCCATGAACGCGGTGATCGGGGTCGGTGCGCCCTGGTACACGTCGGGCGTCCACATGTGGAACGGGGCCGCGGACGCCTTGAACGCCAGTCCGGAGGCGACCAGGGCGATCGCGACCAGCAGCAGGGGTTCCTCGGTGAACGAGGCCACCGCCAGCTGCTCCCCGATGACGCTCAGCTGCACCGAGCCGGTGGCGCCGAACAGGAACGCCAGGCCGTACAGGAAGATCGAGGAGCCCACGGCGCCCACGATGAGGTACTTGAGGCCGGCCTCGAGGGACCGTTCGCGCCACACCTCGAGCGCGCACAGCACGTACAGCGCCACCGACAGGATCTCGATGCCGAGGAACATCACGATGAGGTCGCCGGCGCCGGCGACCAGCATCATCCCGGCGGTCGCGGTGAGCAGCAGGCACGCGTACTCGCCGCGCCGGTCGACGCCGGCGGGCTCGCGGGTGGAGAGCAGCAGCACGGCGAACGCGCAGGCCAGGAAGACCAGGTTCAGGAGCATGCTGAAGCGGTCGGCGCGGTAGCCGCCGCCGAGGGCCTCCTGGCGGTCGCCCCACAGGACCAGCGACATGACGGCGGCGCCGATGATGGTGGCGGAGCCGAGCCACAGGGGCCCGTCGCGCTTGATCCGGCGGTTGGACACGAGGCCCAGCAGCAGCACGAGGCAGGCGCCGGCCGCGACGATCAGCGGCGGGAGGGCGGGAACCACTTTCACTGTGTGGGGACCTCCTGCGGCGCCTCGACCGGGTCACCCGGCAGGGGCAGGGCGGCGGCGGGCGGGTTCGGGGCGACGCCGGCGCGGATCTGGTCCGCGGGGCGGTCCGCCGCGATCTGGGCGGGGGCCATCAGGCGCTCCACGGTGCGGGTGGTGCCGCCGACGATCGCGGCGGGCCACAGGGCGATGACGCCCATGGCGGCGATCAGCGGCAGCAGCACCACCGTGTCTCGCAGGCGCATCTCCACGCGGGCCCCGTCGGCGCCCTTGCGGGGGCCGTTCATGGCCGACTGGTAGAGGCGCAGCATGTAGACGGCGGCGTACGCGATCCCGATGCACGCGATGGCCGCGGCCCACCAGTGGTGGCGGAACACGCCGGTGAGGATGAAGAACTCCCCGACGAAGGCGTTCGAGCCGGGGATGGCCAGCGAGGCCATGGCGACGATGAGGAACACGCCGGCGAGCCAGGGGGCGCCGTTGGCGAGCCCGCCGATCTCGTCGATCTCCTCCTTGCCGGAGCGCTCGGTGATGATCCCGACGATCGTGAAGGCCGCGGCCACAACGATGCCGTGGTTGATCATCTGCAGCACCGCGCCCTGCCCGGCCTCGTTGTCGAACGCCATGATCCCCAGGGCCACGAAGCCCAGGTGGGCGAGGCTGGAGTACGCCACCAGCATCCGGATGGTGGGCTGGCGCCACGCCACGACCGAGCCGTAGGCGATGCCGGCGAGGGCCAGCACGATGATGTGGTACTGGAAGTACTCGGCGCCCTCGGGGAACAGCGGCACGCCGATCTTGATGAGGCCGTAGACGCCGGCCTTGCTCATCACCGCGGCCAGCAGGCCCGTCACGAGGATCGGCGCCGCGCGGTACGCGGCGGGCATCCAGCCGTGGAAGGGCCAGAGCGGCAGCTTGATGATGAAGGCGATCGCGAAGCCGGCGAAGAGCCAGATCGACTCCTCGCGGCTGAAGGCGATGCCGCGCAGTGCCTCGAAGTCGAAGGTGAACTGCCCGGTGATGTCCCTCGCGATGAACGCGGTGGCCAGGATGGCGACCAGCATCAGCAGCGAGCCGACCATCGTGTAGATCACGAAGCGCGTCGTCGCCCGCACGCGGTCGCTCCCGCCCCACATCCCGATGAGGAAGTAGAACGGGATGAGCATGGCCTCCCAGAACACGTAGAACAGCACCAGGTTCCCGGCGGCGAAGAGGCCCAGCAGCCCGGCCTCGGCCAGCAGCAGGAGACCCAGGAAGCCGCGGGCGCGGTCCGGGGTGCGGAAGCACGCGTAGGCGATGGCGAGGAAGAACATCGCCCCGGTGAGGAGCATGAGCCAGATGGAGACGCCGTCGACGTTGACGGTCCACTCAAGGCCCACCTGCGACACCCAGCCGTGGCGGTCCTCGAACTGCGGGCCGCCGGCGTCCCGGTCGAACAGGCCCACGAGGATGGCGAGCAGCGCGAGCGTGCCGCCGGCCGTGAGGAACGCGTGGACGCGCGCCTGCACCACCCCGCCGGGCGGGACGGCCAGCATGGTGAACGCCCCGAACAGGGGCAGGAGGATGATTGCGGTGACCCAGGGCATCGGCGGCTACCGGGCGAGGACGAGGAGGATGCCGACGATCGCCGCTCCGGCGATCACGGCCATGGCGTAGGTCCGCACGAGGCCGTTCTCGACCCGGCTCAGGATGCGGGCGCCGGCGCCGGTGACCGCCTCGGCGGCGATGATCGGGCCCTGGCCCACGCCGATCTCGGCGGAGCGGACGCCGGCGTCGCCCAGGTCGCGGCCCGGCTGGATGACGGCCGCCTCGTAGACCTCGTCGAACCGCCACTGGTCGAGCAGGAAGGCGCGGAGCCGCGGCAGCTTGTGGGCGTAGGCCAGGCGGCGCTCGGAGCCCTTCCCGAACATCCACCAGGCGGTGCCGATGCCGATCGCCGCGACGGCGAGTGAGGCGATGATGATGAGGATCTCTCCACCGTGGGTCGCCTCGATGCCCGGGTCCGCCGTGATGGCGGGCTCGAGCCAGTCGCGCAGGTTGTGCGACACGAAGGGGATCTGCAGGAGGCCGCCGACGGTGGCGAGCACCGCGAGGATGCCCACCGGGACGGCCATGGCCTTGCCCGACGGGTGCGGGGCGTGCGCGTAGCCGCCCTCCGGCTCGGTGCCGTGGAAGGCCCGGAAGAGCAGGCGGAACATGTAGAAGGAGGTGAGGCCCGCGCCGATCAGGCCGACGACCGCGAGCACCTGGCCCAGGGTCCCGGCCTCCAGCGCCCCGGCGAGGATCTCGTCCTTGCTGAAGAACCCGGAGAAGGGCGGGATGCCGGCGATGGCCAGGCAGCCGGCCGCGGTCGCGAAGTAGGCGACCCGGAGGTGCTTCCGCAGGCCGCCCATGCGGTCCAGGCTCTGCTCGTCGGCGAGCGCGTGGATGACGATGCCGGCGGCCAGGAAGAGCGCGGCCTTGAAGAAGGCGTGCGTCAGGAAGTGGAACATCCCGCTGGAGTACAGCCCCAGGCCGGCGGCCATGACCATGTAGCCGATCTGGCTCACGGTCGACCAGGCCAGCACCCGCTTGATGTCCTCCTGGACCATCGCGATGGTCGCGGCGACGAACAGGGTGACCGCGCCGGTCACGGCGACCAGGTCGCCGATGTGCGGGGCCAGCTCGAAGAGCACGTTGGTCCGCACGATGAGGTACACGCCGGCCGTCACCATGGTGGCCGCGTGGATGAGGGCCGACACCGGGGTGGGGCCCTCCATGGCGTCCGGAAGCCAGGTGTGGAGCGGGATCTGCGCGCTCTTGGCGGCGGCGCCCACGAAGAGCAGCAGGGCCACCATCTCGGCGACGAAGCTGCCCTGGCCCAGCTGGGCGGGCGCGGCGGCGAACACCTCGGCGAAGTCCAGGGTGCCGAGCTCGCGCACCAGCAGGAACGCGGCGAGCACCAGGCCGATGTCGCCCAGGACGTTGATGACGAAGGCCTTCTTGGCCGCCGCCACCGCCGACGGGCGGTCGTAGTAGTAGCCGATGAGCAGGTAGCTCGCGAGGCCGACCAGCGCCCACCCGACGATGAGGAAGACGAAGTTGGCGGCCAGGACCAGCACCAGCATCGCGAAGATGAAGAAGTCCATCTCCACGAAGAAGCGGCGGTAGTCGCGGTCGTGCGACATGTACTCGGTCGAGTACAGGACGATCAGCGAGCCGACGCCGGTGATGACCAGCATCATCAGCACCGACAGCGGGTCGACCAGGATCTCGAGGTCCACCCGCAGCGAGCCGAGGTCGATCCACTCCCAGAGGGTGGAGGTGCCGGCGCGCTCCTCGGCGTCCACCGACAGCTGCTGGGCGAACAGGCTCAGCACCAGCACGAACGCGGCGGCGACCGACCCGACGCCGATGACGCGCGTCAGCGTGCGGCTGGGCTCACCGGGGATGAGGGCGAGGATGATGGCCCCCAGGAGGGGCAGGGCCAGGACGAACCAGCCCAGGTAGGCACCGCTCAGCGTGGCGTCACTCATCCCTTGAGGCTCGACAATCCGTCGACGTCGAGCGCGAGGCGCTGGCGGAAGACCGCCACGATCAGCCCGAGGCCGATCACCACCTCGGCGGCGGCCACGACCATCACCACGAGGGCGAAGATCTGGCCGTCGACGACGTTCCAGTAGCGGGAGAACCCGACCAGGGCGACGTTCGCGGAGTTGAGCATGAGCTCGACCGCGAGCAGCAGCAGCAGCGGGTTGCGCCGGGTGAGGACCCCGAAGAGGCCCAGCAGGAAGAGTCCCCCGGAGAGGCCGAGGTAGTAGCCGAGCGGAACGCCCTCCATCATCGGCCCCCCTCCCCGAGGACGGCGCGCTTGGCCAGCAGCACGGCGCCGAGCGCCGCGACGAGCAGGATCAGCGAGGTGGCCTCGAACGACACGATGAACGGATCCACGAACGCCTCGCCGATCGCGCGCGGCGACCCGATGTCGTCGACCGGCTTGGGGTCGTCGAAGATCCCGACGAGCTTGCTGTTGGCGAGGGCGATGAAGCCCTGCACGCCCACGGCGATGACCGCGATCCAGCCCACCACCTCGTAGCGGGCCATTGGGTCCTGCGTGAGCTGCACGGGCCGCTCGCCGAGGTAGGCGATCACGAACAGGAACAGCACCACGATGGCGCCGGCGTAGACGATGATCTGGATCGCCGCGACGAACGGGGCGGCGAGCAGCAGGAAGATCACCGCGACGCCCAGCAGGGTGCCGATGAGGGACACCGCCGCGCGGAACGGGTTCTTCAGGGTCACGACCCCGACGGCGGAGCCCAGGGCCACCGCGGCGGCGATCGCGAACGTGATGCGCTCACCCACGGGCGGACACCTTACGCCCCATCAGGCGCTGTTCAAGGACGGAGCACATGCGCATCAGACCCGCTGGCCTTCGGCCCGGATGGGCGCCTGCTTGGGCGCCGGGGCCAGGAGCATGTCCTTGGTGTAGACCAGCTCGTGCCGGTCGCGCTCGGACAGCTCGTACGAGTGCTCCAGGGTGATGGCGTCGAAGGGGCACGCCACCTCGCAGTAGCCGCAGAAGATGCAGCGCGCCATGTTGATCTCGTAGATCCGGGCGAACCGCTCGCCGGCGGAGACGCGGAGCTCGGCCGTGTTCTCCTCGGCCACCACGCGGATGCAGTCCGCGGGGCAGGCGGCGACGCACAGCGAGCAGCCCACGCACTTCTCCAGGCCGTTCTCGTAGGTCCACAGGCGGTGGCGCCCGCGGAACCGCGGGAACACCGGGGTCTTGTTCTCCGGGTAGCCCAGGGTGAGCGGCTTGCTCAGCATCGTCCGGAAGGTGATCCCGAAGCCCTTCAGCTGGTCCTGGATGCTCATCGAGATGACTCCTCGGCAGGAGGCGTGTGGCGCATGAGTGACCGCATCAGTTCTGGAAGAAGATCCCGATGACGATGGCGGTGATGATCAGGTTCGCGGTGGCCAGCGGCAGCAGGACCTTCCAGCCCAGCCGCATGAGCTGGTCGTACCGCAGGCGGGGGAGCGTGGCGCGCAGCCAGATGAAGAGGAACAGCATCCCCAGCACCTTGATGACGAGCCAGATCCAGCCCGGCAGCCACGGCCCGTCGAACCCGCCCAGGAAGAGCGTGGCGCCGATGGCCGAGACGACGATCATGTTGATGTACTCGGCCATCATGTACATGGCGAACTTCAGCCCGCCGTACTCGGTCATGTAGCCGGCCACCAGCTCGCTCTCGGACTCCGGGAGGTCGAACGGGGTGCGGTTGGTCTCGGCGACCGCGGTGATCACGAAGATGGCGAACCCGACGGGCTGGAGGAGGATGTACCAGACCGTTTCCTGCTGGGCGTGGACGATGTCCATGAGCGAGAGGCTCTGGGAGATCAGCACCACGCCGACCACCGACAGGCCCATCGCGACCTCGTAGGACACCAGCTGCGCGGCGGTGCGCGCGGAGCCCAGCAGCGAGTACTTGTTGCCGCTGGCCCAGCCGCCCAGGATGAGGCCGTAGAAGCCCATCCCCGACAGCGCGAACACCAGCAGCAGGCTGATGGAGACGTCGATCCCCACCAGGTTGACGTCCTGGCCCAGGACGTTGACCGGGTCGCCGAACGGGATGAGCGCCAGCGCCGTGATCGCCGTGACCAGGGACATCACCGGGGCGAGCTGGAACAGCCACCGGTTGGCGCCCGCCGGGACGAAGTCCTCCTTGAAGATGAGCTTCACCACGTCGGCCAGCGGCTGCAGGTAGCCCCACGGGCCCACGCGGTTCGGGCCGTACCGGGCCTGCGCGCGGCCGATGATCTTCCGCTCGAAGAGGCTCATGTAGGCGAAGAACGTGATCACCAGGAAGATCAGGACCAGCGTCTTCGCGGCGAGCAGCCAGAGCGGTTCGTCGACCATCAGCCCGCCTCGACCCGTACGACCTGGACGAGCACCGGCGCCATGTCGGGCGGCAGCGCGCCCTCGGTGGGGGCGCCCGGCGCGCCGAGCGGCGCGAACACCGCGCCCTCGGGCCAGCCCTCCTCCACGCGGACGGTGAGCAGGCCGGAGTCGCCCGCGGGGGACCGCAGCACGATCCGGTCGCCGTCGCGCACCCACTGGGCCTCGGCGGTCGCGGGCGCGATGCGCGCGGCGGCCTCGGCGGCGGTGCTCGCGAGGGAGGCGGAGCGGCGCGCGTGCGTGCCGCCGTACACCTCGCGGGTGGCGACCAACGGGAGGCCCTCTCCCTGGGCGGGCGCGGGCGCGGATGCGCCGTCCACCTGCGCGGGGGCGGCCAGCGGGACGCCGAGGATGCCCGCGGTGTCGCTGGTGATGCCGGCGAACGCGGCGTGGCCGGCGGTGACCGCGCGGAAGGCGGCGGCGGCGGTGCGGTACGGCGGCGGCGCGCCCAGCCGGTGCGCCAGGGCCACCAGCAGCTCCCAGCCAGCCGCGGCCCCCTCGGGCCCGCGGGCGCCGGGGCGCAGCCGCTGCACGCGGCCGTTCATCGACACCAGCGTGCCGTCCTGCTCCCACATCGTGAGGGCGGGCAGCACCAGGTCGGCCCGCTCGGTGGTGGCGGTGGGGTGCGTCGCGATGGCGACCACCGGGCCCGCGAAGTCCTGCAGGGCGGCGGCCCAGGCGGTGCGCCCGGGGGCGTCCAGCGGCTCGGCGTGCACCAGCAGCAGGGCGTCCACGCGGCCCTCGCGGACGGCGTCCAGGACGAGGTCGGCGGTGGGCAGGCCCAGGGCCCGCAGACCGCTGCCGTTCACATCGGCGCCCAGCTCGATCTGGCGGGCGGCGTCGTTGGCGGCGATCGCGTCGGCCAGCGCGGCGGCGGCCGCGGGCTCGGCGGCCAGGTCGGCCTCGTCCCACAGCACCACCGGCAGCGTCGCGCCGGCGATGGCCTGCGCGACGGCGGCCACGCCGTCGGCCAGGGCGCCGGGGACGGTGCGGGTGAACGCGCCGAGGGACTCGATGAGGTGGGGGCGCGGGCCGCAGCCGGTGACGGTGGCGCCGAAGCGGCGTGCCTTGCGGAGCCGCAGCTCCACGATCGGCTGCTGGGCGGCGGGGTCACCGCCCACCACGACCACCACGTCGGCGTCGTCGATGTCGCCCAGCTGGGCGCCGGGCAGGGCGCGCAGGCCGGCGAGGGCGCCGCCGGGGATGCCCATGCGGGCGACGATGGCGCCGGGCAGGGCACCGGCGGCGAGGTCGGCGGCGATGCCGGCCTCCTCGACGGTGGCGCCGGTGCCGGCCAGGATGCCCACGGTGCGCCCGCGCAGCAGCGCGGCCGCCGCGTCGACGGCGTCCTCGAGGCCCGCGACCCGGTCGCCGGTGGCCTCGCGCACGATGGCGCCGGTGATGCGGTCGTCCGACCAGGAGGCGTCGTACGCCCACCGGCCGGTGTCGCACAGCCACCCCTCCTCCACGGCGGAGTTGGGGTCGGGCCGTCCGGTCACGCGCTTGGTCCGGCCCTCGCGCACGGTGAGCTCGGTGTTGCAGCCCACGGGGCAGAGCCCGCAGATGGACGGCGTGTTCTGCACGTCCCAGGGGCGGCTCACGAAGCGGTACGGGATGCTGGTGAGGGCGCCGACCGGGCAGAGGTCGATGACGTTGCCCGAGAAGCGGCCGGCGTAGGCGTCGCCGCTGAACGTGGTGATCTCGCTGAGGGCGCCGCGCGCCTGCATGGTGAGCTCGCCGTCCTGGGCGACCTCCTGCGAGAACCGCACGCAGCGGAAGCAGGCGATGCAGCGCTCACGGTCCAGGGCAATGCGGTCGGACAGCTCCAGCGGCTTGGGGTGGTGCCGCTTGGGCTCCACGAACCGCGACTGGCCGGGGCCGAACTTGAAGGTGCGGTCCTGCAGGGGGCACTCGCCGCCCTTGTCGCACACCGGGCAGTCCAGCGGGTGGTTGGCGAGCAGGACCTCCAGGACGCCGTCCTGGGCCTCCTTCACCGCGTCGGTGGTGGTGCGGACCACCATGTCCGGCGCGACGGGCGTGCTGCAGGCCGTCTGCAGGCCGCGCATGCCCTCCACCTCGACCAGGCACATGCGGCAGGCGCCGATGGGCGGGCCCAGGCGGGGCTCGTAACAGAAGATCGGGATCTCGACGCCGTGGGCGTAGCAGGCGTCGGCCAGCATGGTGCCCGCGGGCGCGGTCACCTTCCGGCCGTCGAGCTCGAACTCGACCTGGTTCTCGACCGTCAGGTCGACGGGTGCGTACTCAGCCACGGCTCACCTCACCCCACCGTCGCGGGCAGCATCGGGTCCGGGCGTGGCGAGCCCTCCTGGCACACCCGGATGAAGTCGTCGCGGAACAGCGTGATCGCGCTCCGGATGGGGGCGATGGCACCGTCCGCCAGCGGGCAGAGGGTCTTGCCGGAGACGCGGCGGAACAGGGACTCGAGCAGGTCGAAGTCCTCCATCCGCCCCTCACCGTCGACCATCCGCTGCAGGATGCGCTCGAACCAGCTGGTGCCCTCCCGGCAGGGGCTGCACTTGCCGCAGCTCTCGTGCCGGTAGAAGGTGGCCAGCCGCAGGCAGGCCCGCACGATGCAGCCGGAGTCGTCCATCACGATGCAGCCGCCGGAGCCGAGGGCCGTGCCCACGCCCTGCAGCGACTCGTAGTCGAGCGGCACATCCAGGTGCTCCTCGCCGATCACCGGGACCGAGGACCCGCCGACCCACACGGCCTTCACGCGGCGCCCCTCGCGGAGCCCGCCGGCGTGCTCGTAGATGAGCTCGCGCAGCGTGGTGTCGCCCAGGACCACCTCGTAGTTCCCCGGCTTCACGACGTGCCCGGAGATGGAGAACAGCTTGGTGCCGGGGCTCTTCTCGGTGCCCATGGACAGGTACCAGTCCGCCCCGTTGGTGACGATGGGCGGCAGGGCCGCCAGCGTCTCGACGTTGTTGATGAGCGTCGGGGATCCGTAGAGGCCGGCCACCGCCGGGAACGGGGGCTTGAGCCGCGGCTGGCCGCGCTTGCCCTCCAGGCTCTCCAGCAGCGCGGTCTCCTCGCCGCAGATGTACGCGCCGGCGCCGCGGTAGACGGTGATGTCGTAGTCGAAGCCGGACCGCAGGATGTTCGTGCCCAGGAAGCCCGCCTCGCGGGCGGCCAGCACGGCCGCGTCCAGGATGCGCGCCTGGTGCTCGTACTCGCCGCGGATGTAGATGTAGCCGCGCGCCGCGCCGATCGCGAACCCGGCCAGGGCGAGCCCCTCCAGGAGCTGGAAGGGGTTCATCTCCATGATCTCGCGGTCCTTGAAGGTGCCCGGCTCGCTCTCGTCCGCGTTGCACACGACGTACTTGGGGAGCTTGCTGTCCTTCGGGAGGAAGCTGGCCTTGCGGCCCATGGGAAAGCCGGCGCCGCCGCGGCCGCGCAGGCCGGAGCGCACGAACGCGTACTGGAGGTCGTCGGCCTCCATCTCGCCGAGCGCGTGCTCGAGGGCCTTGAAGCCGCCGGCCGCGCGGTAGTCGGCCAGGGCGGTGAGGGTCTTGCCGGCCTCGCGGTGGCGGTAGACGCTGTTCAGGATCGGCACGCGATCACCTCCACAGCTCGGCGGGGGTGGGGGCCTCGCGGAGCTCCTCGACGAGCTTCACGGCCTCCTCCGGGGTGAAGGGACCCTGGGTCTCCTCCGCGTCCACCTGGATGCACGCGCCCCGGTCGCAGTAGCCCAGGCACTGCGCCTCCTGGATGGTGATGCGCCCGTCCGCGGACGTGCCGCCGTGGTGGTGGTCGACGCCCTCGTGCTCGCACAGGGCCTCCCACACCTCGTCGGAGCCGCGGAGCATGCAGGACAGCGTGATGCACACGCTCACCACGCGGTTGCCCACGGGCCGGGTGTAGAGGCGGTCGTAGAACGACGCCACGCTCTCCACGAACGACGGGCTGTAGCCGGTGGCCTCGGCCACGGCGGCCATGTCCTCGCGGGTGAGGTGGCCCTTCTCGGTCTGCGCGAACTTGAGGGCCGGCATCACGAGCGACCGCGGGTCGGCGAACTCGTGCCGGATCGGGTCCAGGTGTGCGCGGATCTGGTCGGCGTCCATCAGCGGTCGACACCACCCATGACGTTGTCCAGGGAGCCGATCATCGCGATGAGGTCGGCGAGGTAGGCGTTCTTGGCCATCGGCCGCAGCGCCTGAAGGTTGACGAAGCTGGCGTCGCGCATGTGCACGCGCACCGGCTTGGGGCCGCCGTCGGCGACGACGTAGCAGCCGATCTCCCCGCGGGGGCTCTCGACCGCCGAATACGCCTCGCCCTCGGGGACCCGGAAGCCCTCGGTGACGAGCTTGAAGTGGTGGATGAGGGCCTCCATGGAGGTGGCCAGCTCCGGGCGCGGCGGGAGGACGACCTTGCGGTCGTCGGCGATGTGCGGGCCCTCGGGCAGCCCGTCCAGGCACTGCTGGATGATCCGCGTGGACTCCCGCATCTCGCGCAGGCGGATGAGGAAGCGGTCGTAGGCGTCGCCGTTGTTGCCCACCGGCACCGTGAAGTCGAAGTGCTCGTAGCCGCTGTACGGGCGCGCCTTGCGCAGGTCCAGGTCCACGCCGGCCGCGCGCAGGGCGGGCCCGGTGATCCCCAGGTCGATGAGCTGCTCGGCGGGCAGGACGCCCACGCCGCGGGTGCGCTCGATCCAGATGGGGTTGCCGGCGAGCATGCCCTCGTACTCGTCGATGCGGGACGGCATCTCGTCGACGAACCGCTTGAGCAGGCCCAGGAAGCCGGGCGGGACGTCGTCCGCGCACCCGCCCACCTGGAAGTAGCGGTTGTTCATCCGCTCGCCGGAGATCATCTCGAACAGGTCGAGGGCCCGGTCGCGCTCGCGGTACGTGTAGAAGAACACCGTGATGGCGCCCAGCTCCAGGCCGCTGGTGCCGAGCCACACCAGGTGGCTGGTGATGCGGTTGAGCTCGCTGATCATCACCCGGAGCCACTTCGCCCGCTCCGGCACCTCCAGGTCGAGGAGCTTCTCGACGCTCTGGGTGTAGGCGTGGATGTTGAAGAAGGGTGAGAGGTAGTCCATCCGCGTGACCAGCGTGATGGCCTGCCAGTACGTCTTGTTCTCGCACTGCTTCTCGATGCCGGTGTGCAGGTAGCCGATCACCGGGTGGACGTCGCGGACGATCTCGCCGTCCAGCTGGGTCACCAGGCGCAGCACGCCGTGCGTGGAGGGGTGCTGCGGCCCGAGGTTGATGATCATCGGGTCGCGGGCGCCCGGCAGCGCCTTGGCGGCGATCTCCTCGCCCTCACGGGTGCGGGCGAGCGCCTCCTGCGGCGTGCCTGCCTCCGCGCCGGCGACGATCCGCTCGGTCTCGGCCAGCTCGCGGCCCTCGCGGGCGGCGGCCTCGCGCGCCTCGCGGGCCTCCGCGGTGAAGATGTCGATGCGCTCGGTTCCCATTCGCCTCGTCCTAGACGGCGTCGCTGAACCAGACGTCCTCGCCCCCGAGCGGGTAGTCACGCCGCAGCGGGTGACCTTCCCAGTCGAAGGGCATGAGGATCCGGGAGAGGTCGGGATGGTCGGCGAACCGCACGCCGAACATGTCCCACACCTCACGCTCGTGCCAGTTGGCGGTGGCCCAGACGGGCGTCACCGAGGGGACCTCGGGGGTCTCGGCATCGGCCCACACCCGCAGGCGCAGCCGGTCGCCGGTCTCCACCGAGAACAGGTGGTAGGCCATCCGGAAGCGGTTCCCGCGGCCGTCGCCGGCCGGGAAGTCGGCGCAGGTGACGTCCGAGAGGAGCTTGAACGAGCAGGGCTCGCCCTTCAGGAACCGGCCGACCTCGGCGATCCGGTCGCGGGCGATCTCGATGGTGAGCTCGTCGCCCGGTCCCTCGAACTCGTCCACCACGGCGCCGGGACAGGCGGCCTCGATGAGGCTGCGGTACTCGCTCACGGGCGGACCGCCGGGGACGACAGGGCACGCGCACGCTCGGCGGCCTCCTCGGGCAGGGGCATGCCCCGCTCGCGCATGAGGTCGACGGAGCTCGGCAGGCCCTTCGCGCCGATGGTCCGGTGGAGCACCAGGATGCCCTCGAGCAGGCCTTCGGGACGCGGCGGGCAGCCGGGGACGTACACGTCCACGGGGACCACCTTGTCCACGCCCTGCATGATGGCGTAGTTGTTGAACACCCCGCCGGAGCTGGCGCAGGCGCCCATGCTGATCACCCACTTGGGTTCCAGCATCTGGTCGTAGATGCGCCGCAGGACCGGCGCCATCTTCTGCGAGACGCGCCCGCTCACGATGAGCAGGTCGGCCTGGCGCGGGGAGGCGCGGAAGACCTCGGCGCCGAAGCGCGCGATGTCGTACCGCGGGGTGGCGGTGTGCATCATCTCGATCGCGCAGCAGGCCAGCCCGAACGTGGCGGGCCACATCGACGACGAGCGCGCCCAGCTGAGCGCGCGGTCGACGGTGGTGGTGAGCAGGCGCTTGACGAACGCCTCCTCCTCCGCGTTCTCGACGAGGTCCCGGAGGTCCTTGTCGATGTCCGGGTCCAGTCGCGGGGCGCGCTCGGCGGGACCGCCGGGCGGTGGGATCAACGCCATTCGAGCGCTCCCTTCCTCCATACCCAGATCAGCGCCACGACCACCGTGAACATGAAGGTGAGCAGCGAGACCAGGGCGGTGACGCCGGCGTCGCGGAGCACGAGCGCCAGCGGGTAGATGAACGCGAGCTCGATGTCGAAGACGATGAACAGCATCGCCGTGAGGTAGAAGTCGATCGAGAAGCGCTGACGCACGGGCGTCGTCGCAAGGATGCCGCTCTCGTACGGCAGCCCCTTGACCCGGTTCGGCCTCGGGCGCACCGAGACCTTGCTGAGGCCAAGGATGCCCAAGCCCACGGCCAAGCCGGCGGCCAGGAAGACCACGATGGGCAGATAGTCAGAAAGTTCCACCGGCGCCCTTCTCAATCCGTCGCGCGAACGCCGAGCACCCGCGATTCGTCCGGCACGCTAGCAACGCGTCACCGCCCCCGCATCTCTGTAACGAACAACACTTTGGGCCGGGTGACGAACGTTTCCCCCACGGGGGTCCGGTCGGCACCGTCGTGACGTGTTTCGGTCCCCGCGGGCCGTACTTGACGGACGAGTCGGACCCCTGTGACGCGGGCAGATCCCGAAGGGGGAAGCGCACCGCGTGCCGTTCGACTAGATTTCCTGGCTGTTTCGTCCTGCTGCCCGACACGGGGAATTGGCTTGCCGACAAACGGTCACACCATCATCTACACGTTCACCGACGAGGCCCCCGCGCTGGCCACACGCTCCCTGCTCCCGGTGATCCAGGCCTTCACCGGCGTGGCCGGCGTGGAGGTCGAGCTTCGCGACATCTCGCTTGCCGGCCGCGTGCTCGCCGCCTTCCCCGAGGCCCTCACGCCCGAGCAGCGGGTGAGCGACGACCTCGCCGAGCTGGGGGAGCTCGTGCACCGGCCCGAGGCCAACGTCATCAAGCTTCCCAACATCTCGGCGTCGGTGCCCCAGCTGCTGGCGACCATCGAGGAGCTCCAGGCCAAGGGCTACGCGGTGCCCGACTACGTCGATGAGCCGACCACGGATGCCGAGGCGCAGGCGAAGGCGCGGTACGACGCGGTGAAGGGCTCGGCGGTCAACCCGGTGCTGCGGCAGGGCAACTCCGACCGGCGGGCGCCGCTCTCGGTGAAGAACTACGCCAAGAGCCACCCGCACTCGATGGGTGCATGGTCGCCGGACTCGAAAACCCACGTATCCACCATGGGCGCCGACGACTTCTTCTCGAACGAGCGGTCGGTGACGTTCGCGGCGCCCGACGACCTGAAGGTGGAGCTGGTGGCGGCCGACGGCGCGGTCACGGTGCTCAAGGACTCGATCCCGGTCGAGGCCGGCGAGATCGTCGACGGCACCTTCATGCGCGCCCGGGCCCTGGACGCGTTCCTCGCCGAGCAGATCGCCGACGCCAAGGCGCAGGACGTGCTGTTCTCGGTGCACCTCAAGGCCACGATGATGAAGGTCTCCGACCCCATCATCTTCGGCCACGCGGTGAAGGCGTACTTCTCGTCGGTGTTCGACACCCACGCCGCCGAGTTCGACCGCATCGGGGTCAACCCGAACGACGGCGTGGCCGCCCTGGAGTCACGCATCGCCGGCCTGCCCGACGCCGAGCGGACCGCCATCGAGGCCGAGATCGCCTCGGCGCTCGCCGAGGGCCCCGCCCTGGCGATGGTGGACTCGGACAAGGGCATCACCAACCTCCACGTGCCGAGCGACATCATCATCGACGCGTCGATGCCGGCGATGATCCGCGACTCCGGGAAGATGTGGAACTCGGCCGGCGAGCGGCAGGACTGCAAGGCCGTGATCCCCGACTCGTCGTACGCCGGCGTGTACTCGGCCGTGATCGCCGACTGCAAGGCCAACGGCGCCTTCGACCCGGCCACGATGGGCAGCATCCCGAACGTGGGCCTCATGGCGCAGGCGGCCGAGGAGTACGGCTCGCACGACACCACCTTCGAGATCCCGGCGGCGGGCACCCTGCGCGTCGTCGACCGCGCGGGCACGACGGTCATGGAGCACGCGGTCGAGGCCGGCGACATCTGGCGGGCCTGCATGGCCAAGGACGCCCCGGTGCGCGACTGGGTGAAGCTCGCCGTCACGCGCGCCCGCATCACGGGGGCGCCGGTCGTCTTCTGGCTCGACGAGAAGCGCGCCCACGACGCGCAGATCATCGCCAAGATCGAGAAGTACCTGCCCGAGCTGAACGCCGACGGTGTGGCCGTCCACATCATGGCGCCCGAGGAGGCGTGCAAGTTCTCGCTGCAGCGCGCCCGCGCCGGCCAGGACACCATCTCGGCCACCGGCAATGTGCTGCGTGACTACCTCACGGACCTCTTCCCGATCATGGAGCTCGGCACCAGCGCCAAGATGCTCTCGATCGCGCCGCTCATGAACGGCGGCGGCCTGTTCGAGACCGGCGCCGGCGGTTCGGCGCCCAAGCACGTGCAGCAGTTCGTCCGCGAGAACCACCTGCGCTGGGACTCCCTCGGGGAGTTCCTCGCGATGGCGGCCTCCCTGGAGCACCTCAGCGAGGTGACGGGCAGCAAGATGGCCCGCCTGCTCGCCGAGACGCTCGACCGGGCCACGGGTTCGGTGCTCAACGAGCGCCGCTCCCCGTCGCGCAAGGTGAACGAGATCGACAACCGGGGAAGCCACTTCTACCTCGCCCTCTACTGGGCGCAGGAGCTGGCCGGCCAGACCGACAACCCGGAGATCGCGGCCAAGTTCGCGCCGATCGCCGAGGCGCTGGCCTCGAACGAGGCCAAGATCATGGACGAGCTGAACGGCGTGCAGGGCTCGCCGGTCGACATCGGGGGTTACTACTTCCCCGACGCCGGCAAGGTGACCGAGGCCATGCGGCCGAGCGCCACGTTCAACGCGATCATCGACGCCATCTGACGCGTCGCGTCCCGGTCCCGGCGCCCCCCGCGGGCGCCGGGACCCTCGCCGGGCGCGCATCGCGGCCGCGGCGTAGCGTGCCGTCCATGGACCGACTCGACTTCTTCGCCAAGGCCGTCGCCGACGACCCGGGCGTCGCGAGGGCCCGCTTCGCCTACGCGGTGGAGCTGCAGCGTGCCGGCCGGCTGGATGACGCGGTCGAGCAGTACCGCGCCTACCTGGGGCTCCAGGAGGACGAGGGCAACGCCTGGCAGCGGATGGGCGAGGCCCTCGCGGCCCTCGGCCGCGCCGATGATGCCGCCGACGCCTACCTGGAGGGGATCGAGGCGGCGCTCAAGCACGGGCACACCGGGATGGCGGACGACATCCGGGCCGCGCTGGAGGCGCTCTGACGCTCCCGCGGCCCCTCGCCGCGTACGCCTTCTCCCCCGCCGGCGCCCTGCGCTTCTGGCAGCGCAACGCCACCGTCGGCCGCAAGACCCTGCTCACCACCCTCACGCCCCGGTTCATCGAGGCCATCGCGTACCTGGCGGTGATGGGCCTGGGCCTGGGGACCTACCTCACCACGGTGCAGGGCGTGGACTACGTGGAGTTCATCGCCCCGGGCGTGGCGGCGTCCACCGTGATGTTCGGGGCGATCGTGGAGACCACGTACAACAGCTTCGTCCGCATCCACATCCGGCGCGTCTACGAGGCGGCGATCACCACGCCCCTGTCGGTGCAGGACGTGGTGGTGGGCGAGTATCTCTGGGCGTCCACGCGGGCGCTCGCCTACGGGGTCATCTTCCTGGGCGTGATGACGGCCTTCGGGTTGGTGGCGTCACCGGTGGTGCTGCTGGCGGTGCCCGTGATGGCCCTCGGGGCGCTGGTGTTCGCGGTGCTCGGGATGGTCTACACGGCCTTCGTGAGCAACATCGAGCACTTCAACATCTTCTACACCGGCGTGCTCACGCCCATGTTCCTGTTCGGGGGCGTGTTCTTCCCGTTCGACGACCTGCCCGGGTGGGCGCAGGCGATCGGCTGGTGCCTGCCCCTCTCGCATCTGGTGGCGGCGCTGCGCGACCTGAGCCTGGGAACGCCCGGGCTGTCCACGCTGGGCCATGTGGGCGTGCTCGCCGCGATCGGCGCGGCGGCGTTCCCGGTGCCGCTGGTGCGGCTGGGGCGCGCGCTGCGGCGGTGATCCCGGGACCCGCGCGGCGCGGGTCCCGGGAACCGTGGATCAGGCAGGCGTGACCCGGGCGACGCCCGAGGACACGGCGGCGGCGCGCACAGCGGCGGCGACCAGGTCCACGAGGTCGTCGGCCAGCACCGACGGCAGGATCCCGTCGGCCGGGACCGCGCCGTCCTCGTCGTGCGCCGACGCGGCGAGCGCGTCGGCGGCCGCCAGGCACATCGCGTCGTCCACCGTGGTGGCGCGGACGTCGAGCGCTCCCCGCCAGAGGCCGGGCAGCACCAGGCCCGCGGTCACCTGGTTGGGCGAGCTGGCGACGTTGCTGCCGTAGACGGCGGCGCCCGCGGCGTCCGGGCTGGGGCCGGCCATGGAGAGCACCACGCCGCCGGGGGCGAGCCCCGCGGCCGTCGCGGCACCGACCGGGCCGTCGAACGCCACCAGCGCGTGGGCGCCGGCGGGGTCCGCGGTGACGGTCGCCCCGGCGGCGGCCAGCAGGCGCGCGGCCGCGGTGCCGCCGGCGGTGTCCTGCCCGGTCACGGCGACGGTCGCGCCGCGCAGGTCGGCGCCACCCACGGCCAGCCCGTTGCGCAGCGCGGCGACGACCGCCACGGCCGTGCCCTGCTCCTCGACGAGCACCGGGATGTCGAGGCGCGCGTCGAGCGCGTCGCGGATCGCGAAGCAGCGCGGCGTGGCGATGCTGGTGAGGTGCACGCCGGCGAAGACCGAGCTGCACAGGGCGATCGTGTTGACGATCTCGTCGTCGTCACGGGAGTCCACCGGCAACGGGAAGGCGTCGATGCCGGCCAGCTCGCGCAGGAACAGGCTGGTGGCCTCGCACGCCGGCAGGGAGGCGTCCACGCCCAGGTCGCCCAGGCCCACCACGTCGCTGCCGTCGCTCACCACCATCACGCTGTTGGCCTTGATGGTGTAGTCCCAGGTCTGCTCGAAGTCGTGGTGGATCGCCATGCAGATGCGCGCCACACCCGGCGAGTACGCCATGGTCAGGTCGTCGCGGCCCGATGGTGCCGCCCTGGTGGGTCTCCAGCACGCGGGAGGAGACGCCCTCCACCGAGAAGCCGGGCAGCCCGCCCACCGCGGCGATCACCTCGTCGGCGTGCGCGCCGTCACGCACCCGCACCTGCACGTCCCGCTCCACGTTCGTCTTGGTGGAACGTACGACGTTCACCGCCCCGACCTGCGCGCCGGTCTCGCCGATGCGCCGGGCGAGCTGGCCGAAGCTGCCCGTGGCGACCGGCATGAGCGTCCGGAGGGTGAGGGTGGTGAGGTTGTCGGGCATTCAGGATCCCTTTCGGAACGTCCGCCGGCGGACGGCCTCCGGGGGTCACCCGCGGCCCTCCACCGAGATGTCTCGTTCGCGTCGCCCGTGCCGCCGATGCCCCGGCGGGCGCGGCGTGCCGACGCGAGGGGGAATCCTACCGGCTAGGCGGCGGCCGTCCGCGGGATCGGCGACGCCCCGGCCGGCTCGCCCCGCGGCGGCAGGCCGTGGGCGATGTCGCAGAGTGCGTCCAGGGCGGGCGGCCAGAACGCGGTGCCGCGATCGGATCGCATGATCGCCAGGGCATCCGCGATCGGCATGCCCGCGCGGTACGGCCGGTCGGCCGTGAGGGCGTCGAACACGTCCGCGACCGCCAGGATGCGCCCGCCCTGCGGGATTGCGTCGCCCCGCAGCCCGCGGTGGTACCCGCCGCCGTCGATCCGCTCGTGGTGCGACGCGGCCGCCGGGGCGATCTCGGCCAGCAGCGAGATGCGTCCCAGGATCTCCTCGGTGAAGCGGGCGTGCATGCGGACCTGCGCGAACTCCTCGTCGGTGAGGCGGCCGGCCTTGTCGAGGATCGCGCTGCTCACCCCGAGCTTGCCGATGTCGTGCAGGAGCCCGGCGCGGCGCAGGGCCAGCAGGCCGGCGTCGTCCTCGCCGAGCGCGCGGCCGATCGCCACGGCGTACTCGGCGACCGCCGTGGAGTGGTTGAAGGTGTAGCTCGACTTGGCGTCGATGACCTGCGCGAACGCCTCGGCGATGCGGTCGAGGTGGCCGTCGTGGGCCTCCTCGTGCTCCGGGTCGGGCTCCATGCGCGCCACCACCCCCGGGTCGTGCGCCTCGGCGAGGTGCTCCCAGATGGGGTCGGCGTCGGGGATCGCGAGGAACGCGTCGGCCACCTCCGGGCTGAACCAGCGCCCGCGCCGCTTGCGGACCATCCGCCGGGCGGCATCCCGGCCGAGCGAGGTGACGAACACCTCCGCGGTCTGCGACAGGCAGGCGATCCGCGCCAGCGGGGGGATCTCCTCGCCGCTCAGCCGCCGTGGGCGCCCCTTGCCGTCCCAGTGCTCGTCCAGGCAGCGCACCGTGTCGGCGGCCGAGGGCGGGAAGCCCAGCTGGGCCACGATCTGCGCCCCCCGCTCGCACCGGGCGTCCACCACCACCTCGTCGCGGGCGAACTCCAGCGCCACGCGCAGGGTGTGGCGGGCGTTCAACAGCCCTCCCGCCTCCACCAGGCTCCCGGCGACGTAGCGCAGGGCCGCCGAGGGGCGCGTCCAGTCCACCAGCTTCCCCGCGCGCTTGAGGGCGAGGTCGTCGGCCCCGAAGATCTGCGACATCCGGGCGGCGCTGCTGGAGCAGCCGGAGTCCTTGAGCAGCACCGCGTAGTACAGCGCGGCACGGTCGGCGGGGGCCACGCCCAGGTCCTCGGCCAGGCGCATGCCCAGCACGCATGTGCGGCCCGCATGTCCCTCCACCTGCCCCTCGGTGAGGTCCAGGGCGTGGGAGAGGGCGGCGACGATCTCCGAGCGGCTGAAGGCTGGCATCCATGGGGTTCATCGACCGCACCGGCGGCGGACCTGACCCCCTTCCACGGTCCGTCTACGCGGTGGTGACCACCCGCGCCGGGGGGAGCCGGCCCGCCCGCCACAACCCGTGCAGCAGCTCGACCGCGTCCGGGCACAGCTGCCCGCCGGCCTCCACCAGACAGGCGGCGACGGCCGCCGCCGGGTCGCACGCCCGCCGGTAGGGGCGGTCGGTGGTCATGGCGTCGTAGGCGTCGGCGACCGCCATCAGGCGTGCGCCGTCCGGGATGCACGTGCCGGATGCGCCGTCGGGATAGCCCGCGCCGTCGAATCGTTCGTGGTGGGCCCGCACCCACCCCACCTGCTCGGGGTGCAGCACGCCCGCGACGATCTGCGCGCCCAGGGCCGCGTGCTCACGCACCCGGTCGAACTCGTCGTCGGTGAGCGGCGCGGGCTTGAGCAGCACGGCGTCCGGCACGCCCACCTTGCCCACGTCGTGCAGCAGGGCCGCCTCGCGCAGCAGCACCGCCCGGGCCGGCGCCCAGCCCGCGGCGAGCGCCAGCCGGTGGGTGAGCTCCGCGACGCGCTCGCTGTGCCGCAGCGTGTACGGGTCGCGGGCGTCCACCGCGCGCGCCAGCGCCTGGATGGCGGACAATGCCTTGAGCCGCGCCAGCTCGGTGTCGCCCGTGCCGTCCGCGCGCTCGGGCTCGAGGTCGGCGGACCAGCGGCAGCAGAGGTCGCGCCCGTTGGCCTTCGACCAGTAGAGGGCCGCGTCGGCGAGCCGCATGAGCTCATCCGGCGAGTCGGTGTCGCCGACGGTGGCGACCCCGGCCGACACGGTCACGAGCGGCACGTCCTGGACGCGGCTCCCGCGGACGGCGAGGCGGGCGCGCTCCGCGGCCGCGAAGGCCTCCATGCCGTCCGCCCCGGGCATCAGCCAGGCGAACTCCTCCCCGCCGACGCGGGCCACCACGTCCTCGTCGCGGGCCTCGGCCCGGATGCGGCGGGCGACCTCGGCCAGCACGCCGTCGCCGGCCTGGTGGCCCATGCCGTCATTGACGGCTTTGAAGTGGTCGATGTCGATCAGCGCCAGCGCCAGCTCGCGGCCGTCCGCGCGCGCGGCCAGCATCTCCTCGGCGAGCCGGTCCCGGAAGGTGCGGTGGTTGGCCAGCCCGGTCAGGGCGTCCGAGGTCGCCTGGTGGGTCAGGCGGCGCCGGGCCTCCACCGCGCCCGCGGCCAGCGCGAGGGTGCCCGCGACGCGCGTGAGCCGCTCGTGGTCGTCCGGCCGGCCGCCGGCGACGGGCAGCTGCGCCCCGATGGCGCCCCAGCGCGACCCGTCGACCACGACGGGCACGGCGATGCATGGCGGCGCGCCGTCCCCGGCGTCGCCCCGCCGGCGCCCGGGCGCGGTGTCCATGCGGGTTGGCTCGCCCGTCGCGACCGCCCGGGCCATCGCCGCCTGGAGCGTCGGCGAGGTCTCCCCGGAGGCGGCGAGGACGACCGGGATGCCGTGGTCGGCCACCGCGACCGCCGCGCCGCGGGCGTCGAGCAGCGCGTGGGCCTCGCGCACCGCCACCTCCGCGATCGCCGGGAGGTCGGCGCCCTCGGCGACCGCCGTCGCCAGCCGCCGCTGGGCGTGCTGCTCCTCGGCGCCGGCGCGCAGGGCCGCCACCACGCGGGCCCGCGCCCGGTCGAGGATGAGCCACAGGAACACCGCGGCCGCGGCCAGCAGCGCCGCCACGATCGCCACCCGCCGCGCCATTCCCGCCCGCAGCGCGTCGAGCCGGGCAGTCTCCCGGTCGCGCACCGCCTGGAGTTCCCGCAGCCACGTGCCGGTGGCGGTGTCCAGGCGCTCGCTCACGCTGTCGAGATCCGTGAGCGCACGGCGGTCCGCCGCGGATCCGGGGCGGGTGGTGAGGTTGGCCGTGGTGAGCCGGACGAGCTCCTGCAGCGAGGCCACCGAGGCCGCACCGGCCGTCCGCGCGGCCTCGGGCGCCCACGCGTCCTGCTCGCCGGAGAGCCGGCGCAGCCGCTCGCCCGCGGAGCTCACCGAGAACACCACCTGGGGCGTGAGCCCCTTGCGCCGGGGGTCGATGGCCTTGGCCCGGAAGAACCTCGCCTGGGCGGCGCGCAGATCGTCGCGGGCGGCGGCCAGGAGCGTCACGGCGGACTCCGCGCGGTCCCGGCCATCCGACACGCGCCCCAGCTCCCGGGCGGCCAGCGAGGCCGCGAGCGCGGCGACGACGGCGATGAGCACGACCGCGCCCAGCTGGGCGAGCTGCAGGGTCCGCAGCCGGCGGGCCGCGTTGGCCCACGCATCCGTCACCACTTCCCCCGTGTGGGGCCGCCAGGGCACTCGCGCTCCTCTCCAGGGCGTCGCGACCGGGCGATGTCACGCCCGTCCCGCCTCATCGGCAGGAATACGTCCGCCCAGCACCCCCCGATCGGGGGGGATCGCGGGCCTACCTGGAGCCCGCGACCTCGGCGGTGGCGCGGGTGGCGCGGCGGAACGCGGATGCGCCCATCCCGGCGAGCATCAGGACGGCGGCGATCACCGAGAGGATCACGAAGGGCACCGGGACCGTGGTGCCGGGCTCCACCACCGGCGCCTCGGGCAGGCGCAGCACGGGCGGCAGCTCCTGGGCGGTGGCGGGCTCCCCGTCGGTCTCCGTGGACGGCGCGGCGCCGGACGGCGACTGGGTCTGCCGGGTGCCGAACAGCTCGCGGGCCTGGGCGTCGCGGATGGCGGTGATGGCCGTCTCGGCCTGGACGCCGGCGCGCTCCTTGGCGAGGACGATCGCCGCGCGCAGGTCGTCGGGCGGGTACGCGCCGTCGATGATGCCGTTGTCCGCCTGGTCGGCGAGCACCTGCTCGGGCGTCGCCGCCGCGGTTCCCGTCCACAGCGCGGTGACCGCGAGGACCATGGCGAGGAGCGTCAGCGTGCGGAATGTGCGTGGCATACCCAGAATCCCATCGTACGACGGATCGGCGGGGATCCCCTCCTGGGATCAAGGATTCCTTACCCGTTGGCGCCGCGCTTCCGCCGCCGGGCCGGGTTCCTCGACCATGTATCCGCCGCAGGGGCGGATTTCGTTACACGCTCAGCGCAACGAGGCGATGGTGTGCTGCAGGCCCTCGGCCAGGCCGATGGTCGGCTCCCACCCCAGAAGCTCCCTCGCCAGGCTGATGTCGGGCTGGCGGACCATGGGGTCGTCCTGTGGCAGGGCCTCGTAGACGATCTCGCTGCGCGACCCGGTCGCGGCGATCACCGCCTCGGCGAGCTGCAGGATCGTGTACTCGCCCGGGTTCCCGATGTTGACCGGCAGGTGGTAGTCGCTCTCGATGAGCCGCAGGAACCCCTCGATCAGATCCGAGACGTAACAGAAGCTGCGGGTCTGGCCGCCGTCACCGAACACCGTGATCGGGGTGTCCTCCAGGGCCTGGCGCAGGAACGTCGGGATCGCCCGCCCGTCGTGCGGCCGCATCCGGGGCCCGTAGGTGTTGAAGATCCGCACGATGTGCGTGTCCACGCCCTGCTGGCGGTGATACGCCATCGTCAGGGCCTCGGCGTACCGCTTGGCCTCGTCGTACACGCCGCGCGGTCCGATGGGGTTCACATGCCCCCAGTAGTCCTCGGTCTGCGGATGCACCTTGGGGTCCCCGTAGACCTCGCTGGTGGATGCCAGCAGGAACCGGGCGCGGTGCTTCTTGGCCAGCCCCAGCGCGTTGTGGGTGCCGTACGAGCCGACCTTCAGGGTCTGCAGCGGCAACCGCAGGTAGTCGATCGGCGACGCCGGCGAGGCCAGGTGGAACACGTAGTCCACCGGCCCGGTGATCTCCAGGTGCTCGATGATGTCGTGCTGGCAGAACTCGAAGCGCGCATCCCGCAGGTGCGCGATGTTCTGCAGGGTGCCGGTGGCCAGGTTGTCCACGCAGACCACCCGGTGGCCCTCGGCCAGCAGCCGCTCGCACAGATGCGAGCCCAGGAAACCGGCACCGCCGGTGACGATCGAAGTCGGCATGCGCAGGACCCTACACCGGCGGGTGGGAGGCCCCTCCGAGGCCGCTGCTAGGTTGCGGCGGCATGCGGATTCTGGCCACCGGCATCACCGGTTTCGTGGGGCATCACCTGGCGCGCGTCCTGCTCGAGGCGGGGCACGACGTGTCGGGCCTGGTGCTGGGACGGGACGAGCCCGTCCCCGACGGCGTCGCCGTCCAGTGGGGCGACATCACCGACCCGGCGGCCGTCGCGGCGGCCCTCGAGGCGGTGCGCCCGGAGGGCGTGCTGCACCTGGCCGGCGCGTCCTCGGTGGGGGCGTCGTTCGCGAACCCGCTGGGGACCTGGCGCATCAACCTCGACGGCACGCTGGCCGTGCTGGAGGCCGTGCGCGCGGCCGAGGTGCCGCCCAGGACGGTGGTGATCACCAGCGGCGAGGTCTACGGCCGGGTTCCCCTGGACGCCCTCCCGGTGGAGGAGGACACGCCCATGCAGCCGCTGTCCCCGTACGCGGCGTCGAAGGCCGCGGCGGACCTGGCGGCCCTGCAGTACCGCATCGGCTACGGCCTGCCGGTCATCCGGGTGCGCGCGTTCAACCACGTGGGCCCCGGTCAGGACGCCCGGTTCGTGCTCCCCAGCGTCGCCCGCCAGCTCGCGGTGGCCGAGCGCGACGGCCTGGAGCAGGTGACCCTGCGCCTGGGGAACCTGGAGACCCGCCGGGACTTCACGGACGTGCGCGACATGGTGCGGGCGTACGCCCTCATCCTCGAGCGCGGCGACCCGGACGTGCCGTACCTGGCCTGCACCGGGGCCTCCGTGCCCATCCGCGCCCTGGTGGACGGGGTCGTGGCGGCCGCCCGGCTCGAGGTGGAGGTCGAGAGCGACCCCGGCCTCGTGCGCCCGGGCGAGCAGCCGGACCTCTACGGTTCACCGCGCCGTCTGCTGGAGCTGGGGTGGACCCCGGCGATCCCGCTGCAGCGGACGCTCTCCGACACCCTGGACTGGTGGCGGACCCACGTCATGAACGAGGAGGACTGACACCCGTGCCCACCGCGCTCATCACCGGCATCACCGGCCAGGACGGCTCGTACCTCGCGGAGCTGCTCCTGGACAAGGGCTACGAGGTGTGGGGGATGGTCCGGCGGGCGTCGACGGAGTCGTACGACCGCATCGAGCACATCCGGGAGCGGATCCACTTCGTGCAGGGCGACCTGCTGGACCAGCCGTCGCTGACCGCGGCGCTCGTGCAGTCGGAGCCCACCGAGGTCTACAACCTGGCGGCCCAGTCGTTCGTGCCGACCTCCTGGAGCCAGCCGGTCCTCACCGCCGAGTTCACCGCGGTCGGGGTGACCCGCCTGCTGGAGGCGATCCGCCAGGTGAACCCCGGCATCCGCTTCTACCAGGCCAGCTCCAGCGAGATGTTCGGCAAGGTCCGCGACATCCCCCAGACCGAGCTGACCCCGCTGTACCCGCGCAGCCCGTACGGGGTGGCCAAGTGCTACGGCCACTACATCACGGTGAACTACCGCGAGAGCTACGACATGCACGCCAGCTCGGGGATCCTGTTCAACCACGAGTCCCCGCGGCGGGGCCTGGAGTTCGTGACCCGCAAGGTCACCGACGGCGTGGCGCGGATCAAGCTGGGCCTGGCGACCGAACTGCGGCTGGGCAACCTGGACGCCCAGCGCGACTGGGGCTTCGCCGGTGACTACGTGCGGGCCATGTGGCTCATGCTCCAGCAGGACGAGCCGGACGACTACGTGGTGGCCACCGGGCAGACCCACACCGTGCAGCGGCTGGTGGATCTGTCGTTCGCCCGCGTCGGCCTGGACCCCGCCGACCACGTGGTCCTCGACCCCGCGTTCGTGCGCCCGGCCGAGGTGGACCTGCTGGTGGGCGACCCGGGCAAGGCCAAGGACGTGCTGGGCTGGACGCCCGAGGTGAGCTTCGAGGAGCTCGTGAACATGATGGTGCGGCCCGCTGAGCGGGTGCCGCAGCCGCCCTCCGGCCACTAGGCTTGCCCCGCCCGCCGGAGGCGGGCTCGGACCGGAGAGCGATGGAGGTGCTGTGGCGACGAAGCGTGGTTTCCGGGCGCGCCTGAGCGGCGTGATCAACTCGCGGGCCGGCCAGGATGGTCCCGTCGCCGCCCAGGCCGCGTCGGAGGACGATCCGAACAGCCTCAGCGAACCGCTCTCCGCGGATGAGATCGAGCAGCTCTACCGCGAGCAGGTGCTCACGCAGGAGTTCTACGGCGATGCGTACGTGGCGTCCCTCACGGCGTTCGTGAGCGCGGCGGCCGCCGACCTCGCCGATGCGATCGTCCGGAGCCTGCGCCCGGCGCGCGTCCTCGACGTGGGGTGTGGGCTCGGACAGGTGGTGTGGGCGCTGCGCGAGCGGGGCGTCGACGCGGCCGGGTGCGACTTCAGCGAGGCGTTCCTCGCGAACGCGCCGGAGGAGGTCCGCCCGCACCTCCACCAGGCGGACGTCACCGACCTCGGCGCGTTCGAGACCGGCGCCTACGACCTGGTGATGTGCATGGAGGTGCTCGAGCACCTGCCGGAGCGCCTCTCACGCCAGTGCGTCCGCGAGCTGAAGCGCCTGTCGCGGGGCGCCGTGCTGGTCACGACCCCGAGTTTCGGGCGCAACTGGCCGGGCCGGTTCGGCCTGCCCCTGAACGTGCCGGAGTGGCGCGCCGATGCCCTCGCGGGGCGCAGGTTCGCAAACCTCGTCCTCGGTCCCGACGGCCGGCCGCACCACGGGCACCTCACCCTCGCCACCTACGACTGGTGGACCGGGCTGTTCCGGTCCGAGGGCCTTGTGCGCAACCGGGACATCGAGAACGAATGGCTGGAGGACCCGGAACGCCCGCTGTGGGTGCACCGCTGGAACCCGTATGTCCTGCACGAGGCGACATCACCGGTGTACCGCGTCGGGGAGACGTGCGTGCGGCAGGGCGGCCACGGCTGGAACCCCGTCGAGGACTGGGGGGACGAGGGACAGGTGCGGTGGTCCCAGGCGACGGCCCAGGTCGTGCTCCGCAGCGAGGACGAGGGGCCCGACCTCGCGCTCGTGGTCCACGGCGGGCCCGAGAGCCTCGCGTGGCCCCGCGAGCTCCGCGTGTCGGTTCGGGTGCGGGAGGGGGGGTGGACGGCCTGCACGGTGCTGGTTCCGCCCGGCGGCTTCCGGCAGGTGCGTCTGAGGGGATGCGACGCGTCACCGGGCGACCTGGTGGACGTGCGCCTCGAGGTGGAGCCGTTCCGCCCGGACCGTCTCGCCGAGGCCTTGCCCGATTCGCGTCAGCTCGGCGTGGCGGTGCGTGAGATCGCGCTCGTCCCGGCCGAGGACCGGCCGGTGGCACGGCTCGAGCCGGTGCCACCGCCGCAGACGCTGGTCTGACGCTCCTGCGTGAGGGACCCGGGCGCGCCCGGGTCCCGGGGCCGCCGGCCGGTCACGATCCGGTGGGCGGCTCCTCGCGTCGCCGTCCGACCACCAGGAACTGCTTGCCCAGCAGGCG
This sequence comes from Actinobacteria bacterium Ga0077560, assembly GCA_001464275.1. Classification (GTDB taxonomy): domain Bacteria; phylum Actinomycetota; class Thermoleophilia; order Miltoncostaeales; family Miltoncostaeaceae. Next base: position 109,196 of record LNFL01000179.1, read on the forward strand.
CCATGCCGGGCGCAGCCGGAGGTAGGCCCGCAGCAGCGCGGTCGGGTACCGCGGCCCGGTGGCCATCGTGTACGGCAGGAAACGGCCGATGCAGACGGGCACCGTGAATCCGCGGGTCTCGAGCGCCTCCCGCAGCGAGGTCTCGGTGAGCGGCACGTAGTGATCCCAGAAGTCCCAGTACTGACCGGGCAGGTGCTTCACGTTCGGGCCCAGCGCGACCAGCCGCCCGCCGGGCCGCAGGCACCGGCCCACCTCGTCCAGCGTGCGGCCGAGCGCCTCCTTGTCGGGGAGGTGCTCGAAGAAGTTGCTCGTGAACACCACATCCAGCGAGGCGTCCGGCAGCGCCCAGGTGGTCGAGCAGTCCTGCTGCAGGAACGTCACCGCCGGGTCGAGATAGCCCGGGGCGGCCGGGTTGAGGTCCATCGCGTACTTCGACGCGCAGGTCACGGTGTTGATGAACTCGCCGTAGCCGCACCCGAGGTCCAGCACGCTGTCGGTGGGACGCACGTAACGGGCGAACCAGTCGTTCACGAGGACCGCCCAGACACGCCGCCGGTACTCGAGGCTGCCGTCGAAACGTGCGGCGTAGATGCGTTCCAGGTCGTCCGGTGTGTGTGTGCTCATGCCCGCAGACTAGCCGCTGGCCCGGCCTCTCCCGGCCCCGGGGCGGGCCGGGTCAGCCGACTCCGACGGCCTGGACGCGGACCCGGCGCGGGTCGCTCGGCGCCGCGGGGTTCGCGGCCGGGACCTCCATCGTCACGACCCGCGTGCCACGCGCCGGGACCTCGACGGGGACGACGACCTCGTCCTGGCGGTCCGGTGCCGCCGTGAGGCGGACCGGCCGTTCACCGCCGGCGAACGTCACCGGCAGCGGCGCGGCGAGGCTCTGCAGCCGCATCCGCAGCCGCACCGTTCGCGGGGACGATCCGCGGTTCGACACGACGAACTGCACGGGACGGGTCACCCAGGCGAACCCGCCGCCCGCGTCCTGCTCGCTCGCGAGCCAGCCGGTGCCGTACCGGGTCACGTCGACGGGCGGCGCGGCGATGAGGCGGTAGCCGGAGTTCTGCCACACGACCCGTCCGCGGATGAGCATCGGCGACGGGACGACCGCGGACTCGATGACGTAGCTCCACGGCTCGGCGGGGATGGCGTCCGGTCCGCCGCCGCCCGCGACGTAGCTGCTGGTCGTCCCCAGCCCCTGCATGTCCAGGTCATCGTCGCCCACCGTGCCGAAGTACGCCGACATCATCCGGAGCTGGAACGACCCGACCTCCTCCGCTCCGCCGCCGGCGAGAACGCTGGTGTCGCGCGGCAGCCGGTCGAGCTCACGGCCGAGCTCGACCTCCGCGGCGCGGAAGCCCGAGGCCCCGCGGAAGCTCTGCTCCACGTTCTCGACGCTCACGGCGAACCAGATCGTCGCCCATCCCACGGCGGCCAGCAGCCCCCATCGCCCGGTCCGGGTCGCACCGAGACCGACGAGAAGGATCATCGCGAGGCCGGTGAAGACCGTTCCCGTGGTGAGCGTCGCCTTGAACATCCCATAGGCCTGCGCCTCCAGGCTCGCGAACCGCCCGAAGACCACCAGGAAGGCGATCGACACACCGCCGAGCAGCGCCACCGTCCGCAGATGCGTCCTCGTCCCGATGGCGATGACCACGGCGGCGGTGAGCACGCCGACCACGAGCAGGGTGGTGAGCGTCGCGTTCCAGGACAGGGGTGAGCCGACCACCTGGGCGAAGTGCGTGGTGGTGCCCAGGCCGAACGACGCGTACCCGAGGTCCGTGTACTCGGGGTAGGTCGCGAATCCGCTGTTGGCATCGTGGATCGTCGCGAACAGCCAGGTCTGGCGGGCCTGGAACGGGCCCACGACGACGCAGCCGGCGACCAGCAGCCCCAGGGCGCGGAGGGTCCGGCCGACCGACATCGTGCCGTCGCCGCCACGCCGGGCGCGCGCCAGTGCGACTAGCACGATCGCCGCGACCGCCATCGCCAGCCAGGGGATGAGGGCCGGGTAGGTCCCCACCACCGCGAGGAGGCCCAGCACCGCCGTGACCAGATTGGCCGTGTTCGGGGCATCCATGTAGCGGATCACCATCGCGACGCCGAACGGCAGCAGGCACAGACCGAAGAAGTGGGGCGAGTAGTTCTCGGTGAAGGCCAGGACGAGCGGCGGGCTCATCGCGCAGACGACCCCGATGAGCGACGCGGTCGCCGTCCGCCGCCCGCCGAGCTCGCGCCACAGCAGGAGCCATCCGCACGTGGCGACGACCGCCCCGAGCGCGTTCACGATCCCGACCACCTCGAACGGCTCTCGGCCAGCGATGGTCCGCACCATCGTCGCGATCATCTCGAAGCCGCATCCGAAGCCGTCCTTCAGCTGGAAGTAGGCGACGTTGTTGAGCGGCTCGGCGAGGCTCGGGGCGCGGCCGTCGGCGAGGCTGTGGGACGACAACCAGTCGACGAACCCCGCGTAGCTCCAGCCGTCGTTGTTCGACCGGGCGATGGTCGTCGGGAAGCCCAGGCGCATCGTGGGGTAGAGGAGCAGCCCCGTGAGGCCCAGTCCCGCGACCCAGGCGACGCCGTCCGCTCGGTCGGGGCGGAACGCACGCACCAGCGGTTCGCCGGTCGCCCCGTTGTCACCGCGCGGCCTGCGCCGGAGGATGACGGCGACGGCGAGGGCGACCACCAGGATCGCGACGATCACCAGCGTCGCGACGTTGATCGGGATGAGGAAGCCGACCAGGTAGAGCAGGGTGATCAGCGTCGCGACGCCCAGGGGGACGGTCTCGACGGTGAGCCACCTCCCCTGCGGCCGCAGCACGGCGAGGGTGGCCACGCCTGCCAGCAGGCTCAGCAGCAGGCCGACGGCGAAGATCGCGAGGATCGCGATCACGAGGTCGGGCCCCCGTCACCGTCGATGCGGTCCGCGGCGATGTACGTGGGTCTGCGGCGGACCTCGTCGTAGATCTTGCCGACGTACTCGCCGACGATGCCGAGGGTGACCAGCTGCACGCCGGCCAGCAGCAGGATCACGACGATGAGCGATGCCCAGCCGGGGACCAGTCCGTTCCCGAGGACGCTGCCCACGATCACGAAGAGCCCTCCGGCGATGGCGATCGCCGCGGAGACGAACCCGAGCATCGTGACCGCGCGGAGCGGGAGCTTCGAGAACGAGACGATCGCGTTCACCGCGCCGGCCGTGCGGCGGGCGATCGAGTACTTGGTCTCGCCGAGCTCCCGTTCGCGCCGCTCGACCTCCACGGGAACCTGTTTGAAGCCGGCGAACGCCCGCAGCCCGGGGAAGTACCGGTTGTGCTCCGGCATGGCGTTCAGCGCGTCCACCACGCGGCGGCTCATCAGCGAGAAGGGCCCCGCATCGCGCGGAAGGTCGATGCTCATCATGCGCCCCGCGAGCCGGTAGAAGCCGGAGAACGCGGCCCGCAGCAGGACACCCTCCTTGCGCTTCTGCCGGACGGCGTACGCGACGTCCGCGCCGTCCTCCCATGCGGCGATGAGCTGGAGGACCGCGTCGGCGGAGTCCTGGAGATCGGCGTCCATCACGATGACCGCGTCGCCCACCGCGTTGCGCAGCCCCGCCTCGATGGCCGCCTCGTGGCCGAAGTTCCGGGCGAGCGACAGTCCCTGCACCCGCGGGTCCTGCGTCGCCGCGCGGCGAATCGCCCCGACGGTGTCGTCGTGGGAGCCGTCATCGATGAACAGGAACCGGATCTCGTGCCGGCAGTCCTCGAGTGCTGCGGACACCTGCCGGTGCAGTTCGGGAAGCGATTCCTGCTCGTTGAAGCAGGGCACCACGATCGAAACCAGGCTCACGCGCGCCGTCCAGGGGCCGTTGGGAGGGCGGCGGTAGGCTAGCGACATCTGCGACGGTCATCGTCGTGCCGGTGTCGGCTCCCGGGCGCCCGGCGGGCCGGGGCCGCGGATACCATGCGTGGCGTGACCGACTCCCGGCCAATCTGCGCGGCGTGCGGATCCGCCCGCACCGCGGGGACCATCTCGGCGCGCGATCACCGTGAGGGTGTTCCGGGCGTGTACTCGGTGGTGGTGTGCGCGGACTGCGGCTCCGGCCGCACGGATCCGGTCCCGGACGACCTGGCGTCCGCGTACCCGAGCTCGTACCAGCAGCACAACAGCGCGGCCCTCACCGCCCGCGTCGTGGGCCGGGCGATCACGCGCGCGGCACGGGGCGGCCCCGCAGGCCGGATCCTGCCGCGGCTCGTGCCCGACGCGGAGCTGGGAGGGCCGGTGCCCGCGGGCACCAGGGTGCTGGACGTGGGGGCGGGCAACGGCAACGCGGTCCGGGCGCTCGCCGCCGCCGGCGCGCAGGCGCACGGCATCGAACCCGGCGAGAGCGCCGTGGCCGCCGCCCGCGAGGCGGGGACGACGACGGTCGTGCAGGGCACGCTGGAAACCTCCCCGCTCGGAGCGGAGCGGTGGGAGATGGTCCGCTTCTTCCACGTGCTGGAGCACGTCCCGGACCCCCGGGCCACGCTCGCAGCCGCGCATGCCGCGCTCACCCCGGGCGGCCGCCTGGTGGTCGGCGTCCCCAACTTCGGCGGGGCGGCCCGTCGGATGTTCGGCGCGAGCTGGGACGGGCTGGAGATCCCTCGCCACCTCACGCACTTCACGGCGGCGGGTCTGCGCCACATCCTGGAGGACACGGGTTTCTCGGTGCTGAGCCTTCGCACCACGCCGCTGTTCGGGGTGCTGCCGGGGACGCTCGACGCACGAACGGCCGGCGGCGGACGGCAGCGTGGATGGGGCAACTCGCTGATCGCGCGGGTTGCGACCTACCCGGTGGAGGTGGCGCTCGCCGAGCTGCGACTCGGTGACGGGCTGATCGTGGTCGCACGTCCCGCGTGAGCGGGGGCTCATCCCGGCGGCAGATCGGAACGGCGAGCGTCGTCCTGGCGATCGGGCTCGTCGGGTGGAATCTCGGGAACTTCGCGTTCTTCGTGGTGGCCGGCCACGTGCTCGGCCCAGAGCGCTATGGCTTCGTGGCCGCGCTCCTCGCGCTCGTGGTGGCCGCCTTCGTGCCCCTGAGCGCCTTCCAGCCGGTCGCCGCCAGGCCCTTCGCCGTGGGTGCCGCGGACGCGCCGGCGCTGGCGCGCCGCGCGATCCGGGCCGCCCTGGTGATCGGCGTCATCGCGCTCGGCACCGCGTCCGCGGTGGTGTGGATCGCGCGGCTCGTGGTGGAGGACCTCCCGGCCTGGGAGCTCACGCTCACGCTCGCGTCGATCGTCCCCATCGCCCCCATGTTCCTCGCGCTCGGGGTGATGCAGGGCTCCTCCCGCTTCCGGCCGATCACCGTGACCCTGGTGTTCTGGGGCGCCTCGCGGCCCCTGGCCCTCCTCGTCCTCTCCCCGCTGCTCGACGGCGTGGCCGCCACCCTGCTGGCGAATCTGGTCGGCACCGCCGCGGCGTACGGCATGGCCGTCGGCTTCACGCGTGCCGCGCTGCGCGGCGGGCAGGCGCCGCCCGGGGACGCATGGGCCCGCTTCACGGGGTCACTGGTGGGACCCCTCGTCGGCATGAGCGGGCTCGCCGTGCTGTTCAACGTGGACGTCGTGGTCGCCAAGCTGTTCGCCGAGCCGCTGGACGCGGGGTACTTCGGGGCGGTGGCCACCCTGGCAAAGGCGGGGGTGGTCCTGGCGCCCCAGGTGCTGGGGATCGCCCTGCTCCCTCAGGTGGCGGTGCGGGGTGCGGCCGGGCGTGAGGTGGCGTCGCTCGCGGCGCTCATCGTCGGTGCGGCCGTCGCCGTCGGCGCCCTGGGGGTGCTCGTCGGGGAGGTCGGCTCGCGCTGGATCATGTCGATCTACGGCCAGGACTTCGTGCCGGGCGAATGGATGCTCGCTCCGGCGATCGCCGCGCTGATCCCGCTCGCGGTGGTCTTCGGGTTGGCGAACTACCAGATCGCCCGCGGGGACGACCGCTATCCCAGGGCGCTGGCCGGCGTCGCGCTGCTCACGGTGGTGGCGCTCGCGCTGGCGGGTCGCTCGGTCGAGGCCATCCTGGCGATCGAGGCGGCCGCGAGCGTCGCCGCGATCGCCCTCCACGAGGTCATCCACCGCCGCGACGGCAGCGGCCTATGTCGTGGCGTCCGTCTCGCGTTGGGCCGTGTGCGGCGACAGTCGGCCCGCCCCGAACCGTGAGGCCAGGTACATCGCCTCCGCCGCGACGCTGATGACCACCGCCATCACGCGGCCCCGCAGCCCCGGGCGGTGCTTGCGGTAGAAGGGGCCCATCGTGCGGAAGTAGGCGGCGTTCGCCTCGGGCGGGCGCCGTCCCGCGACGTTCGAGCCGCCGCCGATGTGCACCACGTCGACCGCCGGCCAGTAGTGGACCCGGTACCCGTGTCCGATGACGCGGAGACACAGGTCCATGTCCTCGGCGTACATGAAGTAGGACTCGTCGAAGCCGCCGACCTCGTCGAGCACGCGGCGCGGCATCAGCATGAAGGCGCCGCTGACGCTCTCCACGTCGCCCGCCCGGTCCTCGGGCAGGGTGCCGAACGTGTAGCGGGTGGACCGCGGCCCGGTGAGACGGCGGTCGAGGCCCGTGAAGTAGCAGAACGACGACCAGAGCGTCGGGAAACCGCGCTTGCACCGCCGATCGAGATGGCCGGCGGGATCCACCAGCCGAGGGCTCAGGACCCCGATCCCCGGCTCCGCCCACAGGCGGTCCAGGCATGCGCGCAGCGACCCCGGGGGGAGGACCGTGTCGGGGTTGAGCACCAGCACGGCCCTGCCGCGTGACCGTGCGATCGCCCGGTTGTTCGCCCGTGCGAAGCCCAGGTTCTCGGTCAGCGCCTCGACGTCCACCCACGGGAAGCGCTCCCGCGCGGCGGCGACGGTCCCGTCCCGTGAGTCGTTGTCGACCACGAGCACCTCCATGGCGACGTCGTCCCGCTGCGCCTCGAGGCTCGACAGGCAATCAATGAGCAGCTGCTCGCACCGGTACGAGACGATGACCGCCGAGACGTCCGGCGAATCTGGCGATGTGTTTTCCGGGGCGGGCGGCACGGCCGCAGGATCCTAGTCGCCGAGGGCCGGGAAGTCGGGCCCCGCCCTTCGGAAGCGCAGCGGAGGGCATGTAGGGTGCTTCGTCATGCTCCTGCTCGAATGCCCCCGGCGATGAGCGATCTCGCCGCACCGAGCGAGGTTGTCCACCCGCACGTGGAACGACCGCAGGTCTCCCGTCGGCAGGTGGCGGCGGCGGTCGCCGGCGGAGTGGTCGGCATCGGCTTCCTGGCGCTCGCCGCGCGCGGCGTGGATCTGCGAGCGGCGGGCAGCATCCTCGCGAACGCGGACGTCGGTCTCGCGGCGCTCGCCGCGGTGCTCCTGGTGGCCCCGCTCGCGATCATGGGCATCCGCTGGAGGCTGATCGCTCGCTCGACGCTGCCGGCGCCGACGTCGGTGTACATCGAGTTGAACTTCGTCGGCGCGGCGCTCAACAACTGCCTTCCCGGTCGGGTCGGGGAGTTCGCGCGTGCGGTGTCGCTCTCGCGATCGGGACCCGATCGCCGCCCCGTCATGGAGGCGCTCGGGACGGTCATCGCCGACCGGGCCGCCGACGTCGTGTTCTTCGCGCTGTGCTTCGCCGTGAGCGCCGGCCCGTTCCTGGGTGAGCGCTGGGCGCAGTACGTCGCCGGCGGGGGGATCCTGCTGCTGGTGGTGGCCGTCGCGGTCATCGTCATCGCCGTCAGGGTCGTCCGCCGCCACCCCACCGGCACCGCGCAGGGCCGCATCCGGCGCCAGCTGATGTTCCTCGCCCGCGGCCTCGCCGCCGTGCCCGGTACGCGGGTGTGGCTGGCGGCGGGCGCCGTCACCGTCGTCGCGTGGGGCGTGTGGATGCTCGGCATGTACGCCGCGGCCCGGTCGGTCGGCATCTCGCTGAGCCCGCTCGAGATCACCTTCGCGCTGGCGGTGCTGGGACTGGGCACCGCGATCCCCTCGCTGCCGGGCTTCGTGGGCACCTACCACTGGCTCACGACCACCTGCCTGGTGGCCTTCGGGGTCGCCCGGCCCGACGCCTTCGCGTTCGCGATCCTCCTCCATGCCCTCTGGTTCGTTCCGATGACGGCGATCGGCCTGCCGCTGATGCTGCGGGCCGGGCTCAGGTTCGGGTCCTTCCGCAGGCTGCCCCCAGAGGTCGTCCCCACCGAGGCGCGCGGGTGAGGGTCCTGGTCACCGGCGGTGCCGGCTTCGTCGGGTCGCGGCTCGTGCGGGCCCTCATCGAGTCCCAGCCCGGCGTGGACGTCACGGCGTTCGACAACCTGCGCCGTCGTGGCGCCGAGCTCCACGCCATGGACATCCAGCGTCTCGGCGCCCGGTTCGTCCACGGCGATGTCCGTCAGGCGGCGGATGTCGAGGACCTCGACGGCGCCTACGACCTCATCATCGACGCCGCCGCGGAACCCAGCGTCCACGCGGGCATGACCGGGTCCCCGCGGTACGTGATCGACACGAACCTGGGGGGCACCCTCAACCTGCTCGAGCTCGCCCGCCGGCGCGGCGGCGCCCTGATGTTCCTCTCCACCTCACGGGTGTACGCGATGGAGGCGCTCCGCGCGCTGGCGGTCACCGAGGGCGCCACGCGACTCGAGCTCGAGGCCGTGCAGGAGCAGCCCGGTGCCAGCGGCGCCGGGATCACGGAGCGGTTCACGACCGATGGCGCGCGGACCGTCTACGGGGCCAGCAAGCTCGCATCGGAGTTGCTGGTGCAGGAGTACGTGGCCGCCTTCGGGGTCCGCGCGGTGATCAACCGCTGCGGCGTCCTCGCGGGCGCCGGGCAGTTCGGCCGCAGCGAGCAGGGCGTCATCGCCCTGTGGGTGGCGAGTCACGTCCTCGGCCTCCCGCTCCGCTACATCGGCTACGGGGGCACGGGCAAGCAGGTGCGGGACATCCTGCACCCGCTGGACCTCTTCGACCTCCTCATGGCCCAGCTCGCGCGGATCGACGAGCTCTCCGGCTCGGTCTTCAATGTGGGCGGGGGTCGCGAGGTCTCCGTGTCGCTCCGCGAACTCACCGACCTGAGCCGCGACCGGGCCGGCCGTGAGGTCCCCATCGCGGCGGTGCCCGAGACCTCGTCCGTGGACATCCCGGTGTACCTCACCGACCACGCGCGGGTCACGGAGCGGCTGGGCTGGCGCCCGCGCCGCAGCGCGGCCGACATCGTCGGTGAGATCGCCGACTGGATCGAGGCCGACGAGGCCCGGTTGCGACCGCTTTTCGGGGGATGACGCGCGTGCACCCATCCCGGCACACCAGTTAACGGAGGACGCTCAGCTATGTCGGTCGCCATCATCACCGGATCGTCCGGGCTCATCGGCAGCGAGACGGCGCGGTTCCTGCACGGCCAGGGCATGGACGTCGTCGGCGTCGACAACGACCTGCGCGCCTACTTCTTCGGTGATGCCGCGTCCACGAAGTGGAACGCCGAGCGCCTGGAGCGCGACCTGCCCGGCATCCGGCTCGAGTCGATCGACATCCGGGACGCCGACGGCATCGACGCGCTGTTCGCCCGGTACGGGTCGCAGATCAGCCTGGTGGTCCACTGCGCGGCCCAGCCGAGCCACGACTGGGCGGCGCGCGAGCCGCGGACCGACTTCGGCGTGAACGCGGTCGGCACCCTGAACCTGCTCGAGTCGACGCGGGTCCACGCCCCCGAGGCCACGTTCATCCTGATGAGCACCAACAAGGTGTACGGCGACGCCTCCAACGAGTTCCCGCTCGTCGAGCGCGAAACGCGCTGGGAGCTGGACCCGGCGCACCCCTTCGCCGAGCACGGCATCGACGAGACGCTCCGCGTCGATCAGTCCAAGCACAGCCTCTTCGGCGCCAGCAAGCTGGCCGCGGACGTCATCTGCCAGGAGTACGGCAGGTACTTCGGGATGAACACCGCGGCGTTCCGGGGCGGCTGCCTGACCGGCCCGGCCCATTCCGGCGCCGAACTGCACGGGTTCCTGGCCTACCTGGTGCAGTGCTGCATCACCGGGCAGCACTACACGGTGTTCGGATACGGCGGGAAGCAGGTCAGGGACAACATCCACTCCCACGATCTGGTCGCCGCGCTCTGGGAGTACGCGAAGGCCCCCCGCCCGGGCGCCGTCTACAACATCGGCGGCTCCAGGCATGCCAATTGCTCGGTGCTCGAGGCGATCAGCCTCGCGGAGGAGCTGACCGGCCGGGAGATGAGCTGGTCGTTGAGCGACGATGCGCGCTCGGGAGACCACATCTGGTGGATCAGCGACGTCCGCCGCTTCCAGGCCGACTACCCCGGGTGGTCCTACCGCTACGACCTCCGGGCGACGGTCGAGGAGATCGTGGCCGCAGCAAACGAGCGGTACGCGGGCCAGGCGCGGTGAAGCTCTCCGTCGTCATCCCGGCGCACAACGAGTCCGGCCACATCGAGGACACGGTGCGGCTGTTCCACGCGGCCCTGAGCGAGGCCGACATCGATCACGAGATCGTCGTGGTCGACGACCACTCGTCGGACGGCACGGGCGACATCGTCCGCCGCATCGGGCAGGACATCCCGCAGGTCCGGGCGGTCGAGAACCACCGCACGGGCGGCTTCGGCCTGGCGGTGCGCGCCGGGCTGGAGTGCTTCGAGGGCGACGCGGTCGCCGTGGTCATGGCGGACGCGTCCGACTCGCCCGAGGACCTCGTGCGCTTCTGGCGGGCGATGCAGCAGTCCGGGGCCGACTGCGTGTTCGGCACGCGGTTCTCCGCGGGCGGCCGCACCATCGACTACCCCCGCCCGAAGCTCATCCTGAACCGCATCGCGAACACCGGGATCCGCCTGCTGTTCCGGCTCCCGTACGACGACATGACGAACGCCTTCAAGCTCTACCGCCGCCAGGTGGTGGATGGCGCCGGCCCGCTGGTGAGTCACCACTTCAACCTCACGGTGGAGCTGCCGCTGAAAGCGATCCTGCGCGGCTACTCCTACGCGGTGGTGCCCAACACGTGGACCAACCGCAAGCACGGCACCTCGAAGTTCAACGTGCAGGAGATGGGGTCGCGGTACGCCTTCATCGTCCTCTACTGCCTGCTCGAGCGCTGGCTCTCCCGGGGTGACTACCTCCGGCAGTCCGGTGAGCTCCAGCACGAGCCGATCTACATGGGACGGCGCATCCCGTAGCCCGCCCGTCGGTCAGGCGGCGCCGCGGAAGACGACGATGAACGGGCTGGTGTGCGTGATGCGGAATCCCCGCTCCGCCGCCAGCTCGCGCGCCCACAGCGGCACGCCGCCCGCGCCCTGGATGACGACGATCGCGCCCAGATCCGGAGTCGCGCGCACGATGCGCCGTGCCTCGGCGGGGTCGTCGGAGCGCACCCTCCAGCCGATGCGCCGCGCCTCGTACCAGAGGTTCGGCTGGAACGGGTCGGCGTTCTCCTCGATGAGCAGCAGCCGCGTGTCCGGGGTGTTCGCCGCGAGCTCCTGACCCTGGAACCGCCAGCCGAGGTTGACGGCACCGGGGGCGAAGAACGTGCCCATGAGGCTGACGAACCACAGTAGGCCGAGGGTCACGCCGATGGCGGCGACGAGCCGGACGGCGCCCGGCCGGCTCACCCGGCTCACGCCGTCGGCGATCACGCACAGCCCCATCCCGCCCAGCAGCGCCAGGACGGCGTAGTACGGGAGCTGGTAGTAGTCGTGGATCCGGTTGAGGTTGGCGAAGACGCCCATCGAGACGAACGAGCTCACCAGCAGGGCGGCGACCTCGAGCCGGTGCGGCGCCGGCAGCTGCCGGATCGCGAGGGCGCCGAGCACCACCACCAGCAGACCCACGGGGGTCAGCTGCTGCTCGAACCGCTCGAGGATCGTCCGCCACAGCTCGGCGTCCGTGAACGTGCTGCCGAGCAGCCACGGCCGGAGCTCCTCGAAGCTCAGGCCGTTCGATTCCTGGTTGACGCGGTCGGCGTGGTCCACCCAGAGCTTGAACAGGACGCCCGTGACCAGCGGCCATGCGACGAGCGCGATCCGACCCGCCATCGGCGTCGCCCGGTCGCGCAGCACCCTCAGGGCCATGATGGCCACGGGCAGGCCGAACACGAACACCATGTTCGCCTTGCCCAGGGTCGTCACCATGAGCGCCGCACCGGCGGCCGACAGCCAGACCCACGAGAACCGCTCGGTGAGGCGCAGCGTCGCGTAGACCATCACGAGGGCCGTCATCAGGAAGAACGGATCGATGATGAACGCCCGGCCGTAGAAGACCGAGATCGGCATGAACGACAGGAAGAAGACCGATCCCACGGCGGTGAGGCGGCGTCCGGTCAGCCGCTTCGTGATCCCGTAGAGCGCGCAGGCGGCGCCGGCGAACGAGGCGATGGAGACCAGCCTGCCGAGCTCCTCGTGGAACCCGGTCACCAGCGACAGGCCGTACACGACCCACTGGTAGAACGGGAACTCCAGGAGCCAGTACCCGCCGCCGAACATCGGCACGTGGTAATCGAGCAGGTCGAAGCCGAACCGGTCGTAGAGCCACACCTGGCTCGCGGTCTGGGTCTGGCGGAACGCGTGCTGGTCGCCCAGCGCCCCGCCGAAGCGGTAGAACCGGGCGAGGACGCCGATGAGGATGAGCGCCGCGGCGATGACCGCGGGGTTCGTCGCCAGCCGGCGCGCGGCCGGGCGGTGCCGGTCGACCGCGTCCAGCAGCGGCGCGACGATCCGGTGCGGCTGATTCGTCCCGTTCATCCGCCGCAGACTAGAGGCCGCCCCGGATCGCGGTGCTCCGACGGGCGGATTGGACGGTAGGGTGGCGCGGCCCAGCGCACCCACGGCCCGGAGGGCCTGCGCACCGCCGATGGATGCCCCGAGGATCGATCCACCCGCCACCCCGGCGCTGATCGCGCGCGGCCGCCGCCTGGCCGCCGCCGCCGACGCGCTGGCGTCCGGGCGGCGCCTCCCCTGGGTGGTCCTGACCGTCGGCGTGCTGATCGCCCTGCTGAGCTGGCCGATCGGATCGCTCTCCACTTCGACCGGGCTGGATCCGTCCTGGCAGGCCGCGGTGAACGTCGCGTGGCAGCAGGGCACCTCGTGGGGCGGTGATCTGGTGTTCGCCTACGGACCGCTGGGACTGCTGACCTGGCCCGCCCTCTGGTTCGGCGACACCCTCGTCCTGTCGGTCGGGTACGTGTTCCTCCAGGTGGTCCTCCTCGCCGGTGCGCTCCTGCTCGCCGCGCGGCGGGGGCTGGGGATCCTCGGCGCCGCGGCGGCGACGTACGCCGTCCTCGCCGCGGGGTTCGTCCCGCCTCCGGAGGCCGGCGGGGTGCTGGCCGCCGTGCTCGCGGTCGTGGTGCTCCTGCGGCCGCCGCCGCCCCGGCTCGTCCCGCTCGTGCTCGCCGGAGCCGGGATCCTCGCGGCCCTGCAGCTGCTGGTGAAGTTCACCGGCGGGGTGGTCGCCGTGGCGGCGGCCGTCGCCGTCGCCGCCGGCATCGCCCGAGGAGCACGCGACTGGGCCGTCGGCGCGGGGACCTTCCTCGGCGGCCTGCTCCTCGCCTGGCTCGCACTGGGCCAGTCCCTCGCGGACCTTCCCGCCTGGCTCCGCGGGAGTGCGCAGATCGCCTCCGGGTTCACCGAGGCCATGTGGCTGCAATCCCACGACGGTCGTCCGGCGTGGGACGTCGCGACCTGCCTGGTCCTCGGCGGGTCCCTGGTGTGGCTCGCGGTCCGGGCGGGCACGGACCTGCCCCGCCGTCCGCGGATCGCCCTGACGGCGGTCGTCACCCTGGCGGCGTTCGTGGCGTTCAAGGCCGCCTTCGTTCGCCACGACCTGGCACACGCGCCGATCTACGCGGGCGCCGTCGCCTGCTACGCGTTGGCGCTCTGTGCCCGGCCACGGCTGCGTGCCCATGCCCTGCTCACCGCCGGTGCGGCGCTCCTGCTCGTGACGGCGTACACCGCGACGGACTGGGCCGGGCGCCTGGACCCGCGGGACCGGCTCGTCGCCATGAAGGACCAGGTGGGGCTCGTCGTGCGCCCGTCCGAACGCTCCCGGGCGACGGCCGACGCACGGGCGGCGGCGCGGACCGAGCTGGCAATCCCGGCGTCGATGACCCAGGATCTCGCCGGCGGGGCGAAGACGGTCAACGTGGACCCGGTGACCCTGAGCGCCATATGGGCGTACGGGTGGCGCTGGGCACCGGTGCCCACCCTGCAGCGCTACGCCGGATACACGCCGTACCTCGACGACCGCAACGCCGACCGGCTGCGATCACCGGAGGCCCCCGAGGTCATCCTGCGCGAGGCCGGGGGCGCCATCGACGGGCGCCTGCCCGCGCACGAGTCGCCATCGGCGTTCCTCGCCCTGCTCTGCGGCTACCGGCAGTCGGCGGTGGACGGACGGTGGCAGCGGCTCGACCGGATCCCCGATCGCTGCGGGACGCCGGTCGAGATCTCCCGCGTGTCCGTGCGCTCGGGCGAGGCGGTCCCCGTCCCGCCCGGTGGGCCGGGGGACATCGTCTTCGCCCGGTTCGAGGCCTCCCGCGGCCTCGTGGACCGGTTCCGTGCCCTGGTCTACCGGCCCTCCACCGTCCCGACCCTGACGCTGAACGGCCTGCCCGCCCGGTTCGTGGTGACCACGGCGGGACAGGACCACGTGCTGCGCGTCCCCTCCCTGTCGGGCTGGGCCCCGGAGTTCGACGGCGGCCTCCGGGTGGACACGCTCGCGGTGAACGGCCTGGGGACCGTCGGCATCCGCTTCTTCCGGGTGCCGGTGGGGGGGTAGGTATCGTGGTCCGCGTGACCGCCGCCACCTACGCGCGTTTCCGACCGCTGTTCCGCAACCTCGTGAAGCGGGAGGTGCGGCAGCGCTACAAGGGCTCTGCGCTGGGTCTGGTGTGGACCCTCATGAACCCGCTGGTGATCGTGGTCACCTACTCGCTGGTGTTCCACTACGTCTTCCCGGTCCAGTCGATCGACGACTACCCGCTGTTCTTCTTCACGGGGCTCACCGTCTGGACGTTCTTCATGGGCGGCGTGCAGATGGCCGCATCCAGCATCGTGGCCAACGCCAGCCTGGTGAAGAAGGTGGCGTTCCCCAGGGAGATCATCCCCGCCGCGGCGATCACCGCGAACGCCGTGACGGCGGCCGCCATGTTCCTGATCGCCCTGCCGCTGTGCCTGCTGCTGACCCCCGGCTCCTACGTGCCGCTGGTCGCCTTCCCGGTGTTCCTGGTGCTGCTCACGGCGCTCACGCTCGGCCTGGGCCTGCTGCTGGCCGCCGTCAACGTGTACCTCCGCGACACCGAGCACATCCTTGCCGCGCTCTCGATGCCCTGGTTCTTCCTCACGCCGATCTTCTACACGCTCGATCAGCTGCCGGCCGGGTTCCGCGGGCACGAGCATCTCGTGGACGTCCTCTACTACGGCAACCCGGCGACGCCCTTCGTCTCGAGCATCCGGGACATCGTGTTCGAGGGACGATGGCCCGACGCCGGCGACTGGGTGTACTGCGCCATCGTGGGCCCGGCCGCGCTGGTCGTCGGCGCGTGGGCGTTCCGGCGGCTGGAGCGGGAGATGGCGATCGAGCTCTGACGCCGGCCCCCGGGTGCCGGTTGGCTACACTCGCGCGGAATGGGGACTGAGGAGCACCACACACCCGCATCGGTCGACACCGGCGCGGCGGGGCAGGTCGGCGTGATCGACGTCGAGCGCCTCGTCGAGGAGCTCCGGGGCCGGGCCGCCGCGATGCGCGCCGCCGGCGGACTGGGCGGCGATCTCGATCTCGGCGCGATTCCGGTGAGCGGCCCGGACCGCCCGCGCGTGACCTTCAATCCGGGCCTCGGGTACTCGACCAAGCCGGTGGTCGGACCGGTCATCACGGGGGTCAAGAAGACCACCCTGCGCATGCTGTTCCACGTCCTCGACGGCCTTGCGCGGGAGGCCGACACCGCCGTCGGCGCCCTGTGGAACCGTGCCGATGAGGCCGAGCGGCGGCTCGCGGCGGCCGAGGGGGTGGGCACCTCCCTGGCGGCGGAGATCACGGCACGCGAAGGGGTGCAGGCGGATGTCGCCTCGCTGGCGACGCGCCTGGCCGATCTCGAGGAGACCCTGCGGGGCCTTCAGGTGGCCCCGCGGCTGGCGCGTCTCGAGCGTTCCACCCGCGCCGCTCCGCCCCCGTCGGCCGAGGCCGCCCCGTCCGCGCCCCCCGCGCCTCCGGTGCTGCGCATGGACTACGAACGATTCGAGGACCGCTTCCGGCCGGAGACGGCCGTGACGGCGCACCAGCGCCGGTACGCCGAGATCCTCGCCGATGCCGGGAGGGTCGTGGACGTGGGCTGCGGTCGCGGCGAGCTCGTGGCCATGCTGCGGGAGCGCGGTGTGGACGCCTACGGCTACGAGCTGGAGCCGGACTTCGTCACCCTCGCGGCCGAGCGGGGTCTGCCCGTCGCACAGGGCGACGGAATCGCCCACGTCGCGGGCCTGCCCGCCGGGAGCGTCGGGGGTGTGGTCGCCTCGCACGTCGTCGAGCACCTGGAGCCCGCCGAGGTGCTCCGGCTGGTGGAGGGTGCCGCCGAGGCCCTGCGTCCCGGCGGGATCCTGATCATGGAGACACCCAACCCCGAGTCGCTGGTGGCCGGGTCCGTGAACTTCCACCGTGACCTCACCCACCGCCGCCCGATCCATCCGGACACGCTCGCGTTCCTCTGCGAGACGGCCGGTTTCGTGGACATCGAGGTGCTGCGCCTCTCGCCCGTCACCGCTCCGGACCTGCTCCCCGAACCCCCCGAGGATGCGGCCGACGCGGCGTTCCTGACGGGCGTGATCGGGCGACTCAACAGCCTTCTCTACGGGTTCCAGGACTACGCGGTCATCGCCAGGCTGCCGTGAGGCTGCTCTGGGTGGCCCCCCGGTTCGGGCCTGAGGTCCTGGGCGGGGCGGAGGCGCTCGTGCGGCATCTGGCGATGCGCGCCGCGCCGCCCGAGTGGGACGTGGAGGTGGCGACCACCTGCGCCGTCGATCACGTCACCTGGGCGAACGCCGTCCCCTCGGGGGAGTCCGTGGAGTCCGGGATCACCGTGCACCGCTTCCCGGTGGGGCCCCGCGACGCCGCCCGCTACGAGCAACTGCACCACGTCGTCCTGGCGGGGGCCGCGGGGTATGCGGACGAGCTCGAGTGGCTGGCGCAGAGCGTCACCTCCCCCGACCTCGATCGCTTCCTCGAACGGCGGGGACCGTCGTTCGACCTGATCATCTTCGCGCCGTACCTGTTCGGCACCACGCTCTGGGGCGCGCAGATCGACCCCGGGCGCTCCGCGCTCATGCCGTGCCTCCACGACGAGCCGTACGCGAGGCTCAGCACGGTCCGGGCGGTGGTGGAGGGCACGCGCGGGTGCCTGTTCAACGCCCCCGGCGAGGAGCGCTTGGCGCGGTCCCTCTTCCGCGTCCCGGACGGGGGGGTCGTGGGGATGGGCTTCGACGCCGATCAGGAGCCGTCGCGGTCCGCGGCGCCGTCGCGTCCCGACGGCGACTACGTCGTCTACGCGGGTCGCCTCGAGGAGGGGAAGGGCGTCGATCGCCTCGTGGATCACGTGACCGCCATGCGCGAGGAGGATCCCACCGCACCGCGGCTCCTGCTGATCGGGCGCGGCGGATACGTGGTGCCCCGCCGCTCCCGCGCCCACGTGGTGACCGCCGGCTTCGTCAGCGAGGACGAGAAGCGGGCGCTGTTCGCCGGCGCGGTCGCGCTGGTGAGCGCATCGCGCATGGAGTCGCTGTCCCTGGTCCAGCTGGAGGCCTGGCTGGAGGGCACCCCGTGCGTCGTCGACGACGCCTGCGTGGTGATGGCCGAGCACTGCGCCCGGTCCGGGGGCGGTCTCACCTTCACGGACGGCGCCGCCTTCGGCGCCGCGGTGCGGCGCCTGCAGCGGGACGCCGGTGACCGGCGGGCCATGGGCGCGCGCGGCCGGGAGTACACCCTGGACGTCTACGGGTGGGCCGCGGTGCGCACGCGGTTCCGCGACCTCACCGAACGTCTCGCCGCATGAGGTCCGTGCACCAGGTCATCGCGGGCGCCGCGCCCGGCGACGCCGTCACCGTGCAGGCCCTGCGGCTGCAGCGCCTCCTGCATGCGTGGGGATACCGCAGCGAGATCTTCGCCGAGCACGTCCACCCGGATGTCGCCGCCGACGTGCGGCGCCTCACCGGGCGCGGTGACCGTCGCCTGTCCGAGGGCCCCCTGCTGCTGCGGTACTCGATCTGGAGCACCGGGGCGGAGGCCGCGGTGGCGTCCGATGTCCCGCTCGGGGTCGTCTACCACAACGTCACGCCGCCGGATCTGCTGCGGGCCGCCAACCCGCAGATCGCCGCGCTGTGCGAGGAGGGACGGGCGCGCCTGCGGCTGCTCCGCGGACGGCCGATGGTCTTGCTCGCCGATTCCTCGTTCAACGCGGCCGACCTCCGCGAGGCGGGGGTGGGCGAGGCCACCGTGGTCCCGTTGCTGATCGACCCGGTGGAACCACGGTCCGTCAGCACGACGGCCACCGCCACGCCCAGGCTCCTCACGGTCGGCCGCATCGCCCCCAACAAGCGGCTCGAGGACGCGCTCCGGGTGCTCGCGGCGCTTCAGCGTTCGCGGTCCGCAGCCGCGCAGCTCACGGCCATCGGCGCCGCCGACGGCTTCGAGCGGTATCAGGATGCGCTGCTGCGCTTCGGACGGGACCTCGGCGTGCGTCGGGCGGTCTTCACCGGGCGGGTGCCACGTCCGGTTCGCGACACGGCGTACGCGGAGGCATCGGTCTACCTCTGCATGTCGGTTCACGAGGGCTTCTGCCTGCCGCTCGTCGAGGCGATGCAGCACGGGGTCCCGGTCGTCGCGCGTGCGGCGGGCGCCGTGCCCGAGACCCTCGGCGGCGCGGGCCTGTGCCTGCCGGATGAGGATGCGGCGGTCTTCGCGGAGGCGGTCTGGGAGGTCACCTCCTCCACCCGGCTCCGGGCGCAGCTGGGCGATGGCGGGCGAGCGCGGCTGGAGGAGCTGCGCCCGGATCTGGTGGCCGAGCGCCTGCACGATGCGCTGCGACCGCTGCTGGAGGCCGCATGAGCGGGCGCAGGAGCATCGCCGTCGTCGTGCAGCGGTACGGGCCCGACGTGGGTGGAGGAGCCGAGCACCAGGCCGCCCTCCTGGCGGACCTGCTGGCCCGGGACGCCCACGTCACCGTCCTCACGACCTGCGCGATCGACTACCGCACGTGGGCCGACCACTACCCGCCGGGCCCGCAGCGCGTCGAGGGTATCGACGTCATCCGCTTCCCGGTGCCGGTCCCCCGGGACCCGGACGCGTTCGACGCCCTGTCGCCCCGGGCGTTCTCCACGCCGGAGGACCTCGAGCTCGGCATGCGCTGGATGCACGCCCAGGGTCCCGTCGCCCCGGGGCTGCTGGAGCACCTCCGCGATGCGGGTGACCGCTACGACGCCGTCGTGTTCGTCACCTACCTCTACGCGACGACGGTGCTCGGGATGCCGTTGGTCCGGGACCGGGCTATCCTCGTCCCCGAGCTGCACGACGAGCCGCCGGCACGCCTGCGGGTGTTCGACCGGGTGTTCGCCGACGCGCGGGCCATCGTGTTCAACACCCCGGAGGAGCGCGACTTCGCCATCGGGCGCTTCGGCGTGTCGCGGGACCGGGCGGTGGTCGCCGGCGTGGGGGTCGACACGCCCCCCGCGGTCGATCCCGGCGAGTTCGCCCGGGCATGGGGCCTTCAGCGTCCCTACGCCCTGTGCGTCGGTCGCCTGGACCCCTCGAAGGGGACGGATGCGCTCATCGAGCACCACCGGGCGTACCGGACCGCCCGCCCCGACGGCGCCGATCTCGTGCTGATGGGAAAGGGCCCGCTCGCGCTCCCCGAGGAACCGTGGCTCATCCCGACCGGCTTCGTGAGCGACGCGGTGAAGCACGAGGCGATCGCCGGCGCCGCGGCCGTCGTGGTGCCCTCGCCGTACGAGAGCCTGTCGCTCGTGCAGCTCGACGCCTGGTCGCACGGCCGCCCGACGCTCGCGAACGCGGCGACGCCGGTGCTGGTGGGCCAGTCGCGACGCTCCGGCGGTGGGCTCTGGTACCGCGACTCGGACGAATATGCGGTCATGCTCGACATGCTCGTGCGGAACCCGGCGCTCGCCGGGGCCATCGGACGTCAGGGGCGGCGCTCGGTGCTGGCCGCCCACACCTGGGATCGCGTCCGGGACATCTGGGCGTCGGCGCTGGAGCGCGTGACGGGAGGGGCGTCATGACCGGGAACGGCGCACTGCCACCGGGATCGGTGCGGGTCGAGGACGTCTCGCGCTCGTTCAAGGTCATCCGCGAGCGCAGCCTCACCCTCAAGGAGACGCTGCTGCGCCGCCGCCGCACCGTCGCGACCGAGTTCCCGGCGCTCCGGGGCGTCGACCTGGCGATCACCCCCGGTGAGTCGGTCGGCCTCGTGGGCCGCAACGGGTCCGGGAAGTCCACGCTGCTCAAGCTGATCGCCGGGATCATCGAGCCCACCGGCGGCCGGGTCATGACCACCGGGACGATCGCCTCGCTCCTGGAGCTGGGGGCGGGCTTCCACCCGGACTTCAGCGGGCGGGAGAACCTCTTCCTGAACGCCGCGATCCTGGGGTTCTCCGAGCAGGACATCCGCGACCGCTACGACGACATCGTCGCATTCGCCGAGCTGGAGGACTTCATCGACGGGCCGGTGCGGACCTACTCCAGCGGGATGCAGCTGCGGCTGGCGTTCGCGGTCGCGACCCACGTGCATGCGGACGTGATGCTGCTGGACGAGGTCTTCGCCGTGGGTGACGAGGCGTTCCAGCGCAAGTGCATGGGGCGGATGTCCGAGTTCCGCCGCGGTGGGGGAACGCTCGTGTTCGTGTCGCACGACCCGGCCGCGGTCGAGCGGATCTGCGGCCGGGCGGTCCTGATGGAGGGGGGTCGCATCCTGGAGGACGGGATGCCGGCGGATGTCCTGGCCTCCTACCACCGGCTCCTGGCCCAGGAGAGCCGCCGCGCCAGCGTGCTCGACCGCAACGCGCCCGAGGAGGCCGGCGAGCGGGAGGCGCCGCCGGATGACCACGCGCAGGACACGCCTCGCGGGCGGTGGGGCGACGGAGCGGCGGAGATCACGCGGTGCCGCCTGCTCGACGAGCGCGGGGCGGCGGTCACGTCCTTCCGGTCGGGCGACCGGATGGTCATCGACATCGCCTTCCGGCTGCACCGGGACGTCCCGTTCCCGAACTTCGGCATCGCCGTCCACTCGGTCGAGGGCGTCCACTGCTACGGCACGAACATGGTCCGTGAGTCCTGGGAGTCCACCGCCAGCGCCCGTGCCGGCCGGGTGCAGTTCGTCATCCCCGCCCTGCATCTGCACGAGGGCCGCTTCACCCTGACGGTGGCCGCCACCTCCGGGGACGAACGCGACGTGTACGACTGGCTGGATCGGTGGCTGGAGTTCGACGTGTTCGCGGCGGGGTCCGGCGTCGGCCTGGTCGATCTGAGCGGCAGCTGGACGCTGGAGCCGGGGGCGGGGCCGGACTGAGGCCCGCCGGGGGCGCTCGGCCGCGCGGGTAGACTGGCCGCCGGTGCGCGCAGACGCCGCGCCGTCCGCCCGCGGGAGTGGGTCGTCGTTTGAAGGTCTTGGTCATCGTTCGCGCGTTGAATGAGCAGAGGACGGTGGGTGCCGTCGTCCGGGACGCGCGGGCCGCGCTGCCCACGGCCGACGTCCTCGTGATCGACGACGGATCCACCGATGACACGGCGTACGTGGCCCGGGCGGCGGGGGCGGCGGTGCTCCGGCTCGGCCGCAACCGCGGGATGTGCGCCGCCGTTCAGCAGGGCTACCGATTCGCGGTGGCGGCCGGCTACGAGGTCGCCGTGCAGGTCGACGGCGACGGCCAGCACCGGGCCGTCGACGCGGCCGCCCTGGTCGCGGCGATCCAGCGGGGTGCGGCCGACGTGGTCGTCGGATCGCGATTCCTGCGCCCGGGGACCGCCGGCCATCGCTCCACCGCCGCCCGCAGGTGCGGCAACCGCCTGCTGTCCCGCTCACTCGGGGCGATCACCGGGCAGCGCGTCACCGACGCGACGTCCGGTCTCAAGGCGACGGGGGTGCGGGGCATGCGCGTGTTCGCGGCCGAGTACCCGCGTGACGAGGTGGAGTCGGAGGCCCTGCTGGTGGCGTGGCGCAACGGGCTCACCGTGCTGGAGCTGCCGGTGGTGATGCGTCCCCGCCGTGCGGGCCGTTCGACGATCACCCCGGTGCGGTCCGCCTACTACGGCTGGCGGGCCGCGCTCGGCCTGGTGGGTCTCGCGGCCGGCCGTGGGGCGGCGCTGCAGCGGGGGGCCGCATGACCACGCCCCTGCGCGTCGGCTTCGACATGACCCCCGCGGGCCTGCACCAGGGTGGCGTGGGGCGGTACACCACCGACCTCGCCGCGGCGCTGGGGCGCACCCCGGGCGTGGAGCTCCACCGGCTGGGCTCGGCCGGCCGGGGCGGCGGGGGCCTGGCGAAGTTCGCCGGCCGGGCTGAGCGGAACCTCCTGTACTACCCGGTCATGCTCGACCGGCAGGCCGCGTCCCACGGCGTGGACCTCGTGCACTGCCCCGGGGCGCTGGTGCCGCTCAAGCTGTCCCGGCCGCTGGTGCTCACCATCCACGACGTGCTGCCGTGGCGCCTGCCGGAGCTGTTCTCCCGGTCGATGCTCGCCCGCCGGAAGGTGCTGCTCTCCCGGGCGGCCGCGCGGGCGTCGCGGGTGCTGGTGGCGTCCGAGTACGCGCGCTCTGAGGTGATCGAGCTGCTGGGGCTGCCGGAGCGGCGCGTGTCGGTGGCCCAGCTGGGCGTGGACCGCCGGTTCCAGCCGGTGGAGCCCGACGCGGTGCGGCTGGCGCACCGGTTCGGCATCCCGCCCGACCCGTTCGTGCTGTGGGTGGGCACGCCCGAGCCCCGGAAGAACCTGTCGGTGCTGCTGCGCGCGTTCGCGCTGGTGCGCCGCCGGGCGCCGGAGTGCTCGCTGGTGCTGGTCACGACACCTCCCGCGAGCTGGAGATGCTGGGCCGCAGCGTCATCCGCCTTGGCGTGGTGAGCGACGACGAGCTGGTGAGCCTCTACTCGGCCACCACCTGCTTCGTGTTTCCGTCTCTGTACGAGGGTTTCGGGCTGCCGCCGCTGGAGGCGATGGCCTGCGGCGCCCCCGTGGTGGCCTCCGACCGGGCGAGCCTGCCGGAGGTGGTGGGCGATGCCGGCATGCTGGTGGAGCCCACCGACCCCGACGCCCTGGCCGACGCGATCGAGCGGGTGGTGCTGACCCCGGACGTGGCCGAGCGGATGCGCCGCGACGGCCTGCGCCGGGCCCGGGCGTTCACCTGGGACCGCTGTGCCGAGCAGACCGTGGAGGCCTACCGGGCCGCCCTGGACGACCCGAGGTGAGCGCGTGAACGTGGTGGAGACCGGCATCCCCGGAGCGGTGGTGCTGGAGCCGGTGGTGCACCGCGACCCACGCGGGTTCTTCGTGGAGACCCTTCGTCAGGAGTGGCTCGACGACCTCGGCATCACCCACGGCTGGGTGCAGGACAACCACTCCCGGTCCACGCGCGGGGTGCTGCGCGGCCTGCACTTCCAGACGACCCCCGGTCAGGCCAAGCTGGTGCGCTGCGCGCGCGGGGCCATCCTGGACGTGGTGGTCGACCTGCGCCGGGGGTCACCGGCGTACGGGCAGTGGCGGGCGGTGGAGCTGAACGACCGGGCGCACCGCGCGATCTACATCCCGGTGGGGCTCGCCCACGGGTTCGTGGTGCTCAGCGAGGTCGCGGACGTCGCGTACCGGTGCTCCAACTACTACGACGGCGCCACCGAGGCGGGCATCGCCTGGGACGATCCGGACGTCGGCGTGGAGTGGCCGGACATGGAGGTCATGGTCTCGGACCGTGACCGGCAGGCGCCGCGGCTGCGGGATGTCGCCGACGGGCTGCCGTTCGTCTACGACGCGGGCTGACGCCCCGTCCGCTCGCGGGCGGCCTCCAGCAGCGCGACGTACCGGTCGGCGCAGACGTCCCAGCTGAAGCGCTCGGCGGCGCGGGCCGCCGCGGCGGCCCCCAGCGCGGCCCGCCGCCCGGGATCGGCGGCGAGCCCGGCGATCACCCGGGCCAGGCCGTCGGCCCCCTCGGCCAGCGGGAAGGTGGCGGCGGTGTCGCCCACCACCTCCACGTTGGGGCCGTGGTCCGACACGATCAGCGGCGCTCCGGCGGCCATGGCCTCCACGATCACCGGGTGGGTGCCGCCCACCTCCGTGGGCGCGCACATGATCCCGGCGCGGTGCACCAGCTCGCCGTACCCCTCGCCGAACACGTAGCCGGGGAACCGCACGTCCGGCCCCGCCAGCTCCCGCAGGCGGGCCTTGTACTCCTCGGCGTACGGCGCGTCGCCCACCACCACCAGCGGCCAGTCGATGCCGCTGCGCCGATGGGCCTCCACCAGCAGGTGCGCGTTGTTCTCGGGCACCAGCCGCCCGACGAACAGCACGAACCGCCCGGGTTCCACACCCAGCTCGGCGCACAGGCCGTGGTCGCCGGGGTCGGGGAGCTCGGCGCCGTAGGCGATGGACGGGATCCGCACCCCGTAGCGGCGCTCCAGCTCGTCGGCCACGGCGTCGCTGTCGGTGGCGGCGATCGTCGCCACGCGGGCGCTGTTGCGCTCGCACCAGCGGATGTAGGCCCGCGCGGGCGCCGGCCACTTGGCGCGCTCGGAGTCCAGGCCGTCGATCTGCAGCACGCTCGGGATGCCCGCCAGGCGCGCCAGCGGCACCACCGGCGCGTTGCCCGAGATGAAGTACAGGGCCACGTCGGGGCGCTCGGCCACGGCCATGCGCGCCGTGCACAGCAGCGTGTGGACCAGTGTGTCGAGGTACTTGTTGCGGATGGTGGGCACATGCACGAGCCGTGCGCCCACGTGGGTGTCGCGCCGCTCGGTCATGTGCGGCCGGCAGTAGACGGTCACCTGGTGGCCGCGGGCGGTGAACCGCTCGGCCAGGTGCTCCACGGCGGTCTCGAAGCCGCTGTAGCGGGCGGGGATGCCCCGGGTGCCGAGCATCGCGATCCTCATCCGGCCACCTCCCGCAGCACCGCCCAGGCTTCCCGGCCCATCCGCTCGGCGCTGAACGTGGCGGCCCTGGCCGGTCCCGCGGCGCGCAGGCGGTCGGCCGTGGCGGGCTCCAGCGCCGCTCGCAGCGCCTCGGCCAGGGCGGCCGGGTGCGGTGCGGTGACGAGGGCCGCGTCGCCCACCACCTCGGGCAGCGCGCCGCGGTCGCTCACCACCAGGGGGCTGCCGCACGCCATGGCCTCCACGGCGGGCAGTCCGAAGCCCTCGTGCTCACCGCCGCGGCCGCGTAGAGGTCGGCCAGCTCCTGGTCGGGCACGCGGCCCAGCAGCCGCACGCGCGGAGCCCGCTGCAGCGCGGCCTCGGCGCCGGCGGGCTGCCCGGCCAGCACCAGCTCCAGGTCCGGGTCTCCCAGCAGGTGCAGGGCCTCGGCCAGTGCGGGCAGGTTCTTGCGCGGCCCCAGGTCGCCCACCGCCAGGCAGTACCGCCCCAGGCCGTGGCGGGTGGCCACCCGCTCGGCGGCGCCGTCGCGCGGGCCGAAGGCGGGTGCGGGCGCGGGGGTCACCACGCGCACGCGGTTCTCGGGGACCCCCATGGCGTCCACGATCTCCGCGCGGGCGGTCTGCGACAGCGCCAGCACGGCCGCCGCCCGCCGGGCCGATCGCGGCACCAGCGTGCGCAGCAGGGCGCGGGCCCGCGGGCTCAGCCACTCGGGGTGGGTCATGAAGGAGGCGTCGTGCACCGCCAGCGCCACCGGCACGCCGGCGCGGGGCGGGGCGATGTAGGTGAACACCGCCGCGTCGGCGCCGATGGCGCCCATCACCCGCCCGGCGCCGCGCAGCAGGCGGGCCGCGTTCCCGGCGCCCACGCCGGCGTGGGGGACCGCGTCGGGCAGCTGGGCGATGCCGCCGGGGTGAGCCACCAGCGCCCACGCCTCGTCACCGGCGGCCGCCGTGGCGGCCAGCGCCGACACCAGCCCCACGGCGTATCTGGCGTTGCCCGCGTCGCCGGCGTGTTGCTGGCCGGCCATGTGGCAGTCCACCGCGACGCGCATCAGGCGGTCCCGGCCGCGCGTCGGTAGGTCTCGGCGTGTCCGGCCGCGCAGGCCGCCCATCCGAACCCCGCGGCGTGCGCCCGGCCCCGGCGTCCGCGGGCCGCCAGGCCCTCACGGTCGCACAGCGCATCGGTGAGGGCGCGCGCCAGGCCCCGCTCACCGCCCTCCTCCACGACGATCGCCTCGGGGCCGCCCGCCTCGCGCAGGGCGGGGGTGTCGGCCACCAGCACCGGGCATCCGGCGCTCAGGGCCTCGGCGATCGGCAGGCCGAAGCCCTCGAAGGCGCTGTTGCTCACCAGCAGGGTGGCGGTGCCGTACAGGCGGTCCAGCTCGGTGTCGTCCACGAAGCCGCGGCGCTCACATCCCTCGGACGCCCCGCAGGCGGCGGTCACGGCGGCCTCGTCGGCGCCGCCGGCGCCCACCAGCACCAGCCGGCACGGCGGTGGGTCGGCGGGGGCGGCGGCCAGGTAGGCCCGGTGGGCGGCGATCAGCTCGGGCACGCGCTTGCGCGGCTCGAACTCACCCACGTGCAGCACGATCGCCTCGCGGGGGCCGTCGCCGGGGGTGCGCGGCGTGATGCCCGTGTGGATCACCCGGATCCGGGCGGGCTCGATGCCGTAGATGCGCGTCAGGTCGTCCGCTGTCGTCCTGGAGACGGCGATCACCGTGGCGGCCCGCCGCGCGGAGGTGCGCGTGAACAGCCGGGCGTAGCGCCGGAACCCGCCGGGGTAGGCCTCGGGCATCACCTCCCAGCTCAGGTCGTGCACGGTCACCACCCGGGGGCAGGGGGTCCATGCGGGCGCCCAGTTGAACGGGGCGTGCAGCACGTCGGCGCGGTGGCGCAGGGCCAGCAGCGGCAGCGCGATGTGCGTCCAGGCGAGGTCGATCAGCAGGTTGCCGATGCTGGTGAGGGCGTTGCGGCGGGGCAGCGCGGGCGGTCCGTACGCGGCGCGCACGTCGATCTCCATGTGGGCGCCGAGGGCTCGGATGAGGCCGTCGATGTACCGCGCCGACCCGGTGCGCCGGCGCCGGGCCATGCGGGCGTCGATCAGGACGACGGTGCGGCGGGGCGTGGGGGGCGCGTCGTGCTCATGCACGGAGCGCCTCGTCGTACGCCTCGGCGGTCCGCGTCGCGGCCTCCACCCAGCTGAACTGCTGGGCGCGGCGTGCACCCATGGCCACCATCCGGCCGCGCTCGGAGGGGTCGGTGGCCAGGCGTTCGATGGCCCGTGCCCACGGGTCGGCGTCCAGGCGCGGCAGGGACGGCAGGTCGGGGCCGGTCACCTCCACCAGGCCGGGCGCGTCGCTGGCCAGCACGGGCACGCCCGCGGCCATGGCCTCCAGGGCGGGCAGCCCGAACCCCTCGATCAGCGAGGGGATCAGCACCGCCAGCGCGCCGGATCGCAGCCGGTCGAGTGTGTCGTCGTCCACGTAGCCCAGCAGGTCCACGCGGTCCTCCACGCCCAGCCGCTTCACCGTCTTGGCCAGGCGCTCGGCGCGGCGGCGCGACCAGGGCCCGGCGATCTTGAGGCGCACGTCCTCCACGCGGACCTTGGCGATGGCCTCCACGGCCAGGTCGGTGTTCTTGTGGGGTTCCAGGCTCTGGGTCACCAGCACGTACCGGCCGATCTCCCCGGGGGTGCCCAGCACCGCGGTGCTCACGCCGCTCGGCACGCCGTGGGGGATCACCCGCACGCGCTCCGGCGGGATGCCGGCCAGGCTGGTCAGGTCCGACGCGGTGCTCACCGACGGCGCGATGATGATCCGGGCCCGCCGCAGGCACGCCAGGTAGTGGTGGTAGGCGCGGCGTTCGGCGATGCGGTGGCCGGACAGGTACAGGGCGGGGTACCGCAGCGGGATGAGGTCGTGGCAGGTGGCGATCACCGGGCCGTCCTCGGGGATGATCCCGGGCTGGGTGGCGTGGAACAGCCTCGGCCGCAGCTCGGCGATCCGCTTCACACCCGCGCGTCCGGGCCGCGGGTCGGGGATCAGCGGCACCGACCATTCCTTCAGGTGCACGCTGTGCTGCGCGAAGCTCTCGGGCGCCCGGTGGTCGTCGCGCACCAGCAGCTCGGGGGGCAAATCCGTCGAGGAGTCCGCGCACGTAGGTGCCGATCCCGCGCACCCCGTGGGGCCCGGCGATGGGCGTGGCATCCAGCAGTACGCGCGGCGGCATCCCGGAACCGTATCCAACGGCGGGTCCCCGGTCGCGTCCGGCCTCTCAGTTCACGCGCACCGCCTCGGTGCGTGTGATGGCGGGCGCGTAGGGCCAGCCGATGTCGGTGGGCACCGCCACGCGGATGCGCAGGGTGAACCGCGGGGCCCGGGGGTTCGCGCGCAGCAGTCGCGCGAGCGCGAACCGGCCGCCGCGCTCCGTGGTGACCTGCTGCCACAGCCGCCATCCGCGGCCGGGATCGAGGTACTGGAGCTGCACGAGCTTTCCGGCCACCGCCGGGCGGACCCAGCCGGAGATCCGCACCACCCCCGGTGCCCGCACCGACCGGGTCACGTGGAGCACGCGCACCACCGGCCGCAGCTCGACCCGCACGGTCCGTTGCCAGCCGTCGCCGGAGATCGTCCAGTTGCCGGGCCGCGCGAAGCGGGTGGCGATCCGGAAGACACCGTCGTCGCCGCTGCGTGCAACCGAGTGGATCGCTCCGGACGGGTCGCGCAGCTCCAGGGGCGCGCCGGGCACGGGACCCCCACCGGGCGACAGGAGCGTCCCGGCGAGCTGGGCCACGGCCCCGAACCGCAACCTCAGGCGCGATGCGAGCCCGGCGGCGAGCGGCGTCCCGCTCGCGGTCTCCGATGGTCCATCGCCCACCGCGCCGCCGCCCACCGTGACCGTCACGGGCGTGGCCGGCACCGGGGGCCCGGCCACCACCGGCGAGGTCGCGGTCGCCACCCCGTCGGCGCCCGCCACCCCGGCCGGCCGCACGAGCGCCCGCAGCGTCGCACCCACGTCGGCCGCGACGGGCCGGTACTCCATTCCCGCCGCCGCGGTGATGTCCGCGCAGCGCAGGCTCCCGGCCTCACATCGCTGCCAGGTCACGGCGAAGCCCGCGGGTGTGGTGTCCCACACACCGGGTTCCACCGACACGACTGCGCCCACGCGCGGCGTGCCCGTTGCCGGCATCACCAGGTAGGGCGCCAGCAGTGGCTGGGGGGTCGCCCCAGCGGCGGGCGCAAGCACGGCGAGCGCGGCGATCGCGCCCGTGACCAGTGCCCCGGAGGTCACCGGACCACTCCGCGCAGCGACACGGCGGCGCCCTCGTAGTCCCAGCCACGCTGCTCCGGCACCAGGATGCGATGCCGCCCCGGTCGTGCCGGCGCCGCGATCCGCACCGTTCCGTCGGCGGCGGTGGTTGCGGTCACGACGGTCGCCCAACCGGTTCCGCCCAGCCGCTGGAGGCGGACGGTGCGGCCGGCCATGGCGGGCATCACGTGCACGCCCACGGTGAGGATGCCCGCCCGCGTCATGGCCCGGGCGACGATCACGGGGGCGACGGCGACGCGGACGGCCGCCGCGGTCCACCGCTGCCCCACCGCCCGGATGCGCCACGCCCCACCCCGTGTCGCGGTCGCCCCGGCGATGATGCGCCCGGTGGAGGTGGTGTGTCCGGAACCCACCACGGACCCACCGGGGTCGATCACCTGCAGCGCGACGTCCGCCACCGGGCGCCCGCCGCGCAGCAGCGTTCCGCCGATCCGCAGCCGCCGGCCGAACACCGCACGCCGGACGGTGGCCCCGGCGATCCGCAGTGCCGCCGGACCCGTGTCGCCGTCGACGGCGGGCGCGCGGCCGATCACCGGCACCGGCAGCGCGTCCGCGGGCGGCGCGGCCGAGGGGTGCCAGGTGAGCCGGACGACCCGGATCGACTCGTTGCCGGCCATGTCGCAGGCGCGGACCCGGATCTGGTAATCGCCGCTGGGGAGTCCGCGCATCGGCAGCTTCACCTCGCCGCTGCGGGCCAGCGCCGCGCCGGGCAGCTCCACCACGGGCGTCCACGCCGAGCCGGCACCGGCGAGCGACACCACGGCCTGGCAGGCGCCCAGGCCGGAGCCACCCTCATCGGCGAGCTGCATCAGCAGCAGCGGTCCGCCCGTCGCGGCCACATCCACCTGCAGGCGGTCGATGGTGGGTGCCGTCCGGTCGATGCGCGTCGTGCGCGCCGGGGATGCCGCGGACGCGTGCCCCACCCGGTCCACGGCCCGGGCCCGCACCTGATGGACGCCGTCGGACTGCATCGCCCAGCGGTTGGCCTGGACCACCCACGGCCCGCCATCGACGCTGAACTCGTTGTGGCTCCAGCCGGACGCGGCGTCGGCCGAGGGCTCGGAGCTCACCCAGACCTCCGCGGCATTGGTCCAGGCGTCGGTGTCGACCCGTACCTCGGGGATCGCCGGCGGCGTCCGGTCGAGGTTGAACGCGGCGGTCGCGGTGCGGGTGTCCCATCCGGGGGCGGACCGGCTCACCCGCACCGTGTGCTGGCCGTCGGGCAGGCTGCCCACCGGCACGTCCGCCGAGATCGCGCCGTCCGCGGGGTCGCCCAGGGAGACGAGGCCCCCGCCGATCGACTCGGCTCGCACCTCGCCCCGGTTGAAGGCGTTGTCGGACTGCGTGAAGCGCACCGGGACGGTGGCGCCGGTCACCCAGGCGGCATCCACCACCGGGGCGGACACCGTGGGGCCCACCTGGTCCATGACCGCGACGCGCGTGAGGTCCGTGGTCCACGTGACCGTGGTGCCGCTCACGCCACGGCGCATCACCACCTGCAGCCCCACGCACCTGCTGGGCGTCATGGCCCGCGCGGCACCGGCCCAGGGTCCGAGGGCGTCGGCGCGGCGCAGGGGGAGGTCGGCATCCGGGAGCGCGGTGAGCGTGCCGTTGTCGGTGTTCGCGAGCACGGCTGCGGCATCACCCAGGGATGTGTGCCAGCGGCCCACCAGGTACTGGAAGCCGACGATCGCCGTGCCGGGCCCGTACGGGGTGCAGTACGTCTGCGTGGCCCAGTGCGCCCCGACGGCCCCGGCCCCCGGGTAGCCGCGGACGGCGGCGTGGTTCGGCGGTCCGTCGGGCACCAGCGATCCACCCAGGGCGTCGCCGGCGGTGAAGCGCGCCGGCATCTCGAACACCGGCGTGTCGGCCACCGCCGGGACCGCCATCGCGGCCAGCGCCGCCAGTCCGGCCAGGGCGGTCGCGGCGGTCCGCCGGGGCGTGGTCGTTCGGTGTGGGTGGTTCATCGTGGTCCTCGGGAAGGTGGAAGTGCCGATCGGGGGGCGCGCGAGTTTCGGGCGGCCCCCGCTCAGGGACCCGGTCCCATGCCGATGCCTCTCGCCCCGGCCAGGTCCGCGGCGGCCCGCGTGGGCGGCGCCGGCCTGGTCACCGGCCGTTGCGGCCCCGAGGTGGGGCGGCCCACCGTGGCCGTCGTGGTGGCCGGGGCCCGGCGCCGGACGGCGGCACGTGCCCCGAGCCGCGCGACGCGTTCGAGCTCGCGCCGGCTGATGCGGACCCCGGCGCCGGGCGGGGCGGGCGCGGCGGCGGTGGTGCGTGGTGCCGGTGCGGCGTCGGCGGCGGACTCCACCATGGAGAGCGCCTGGGCGGTGGCCGCCAGCGGCAGGCGCACGACCGGCTGGGCGGGGCTGTGCCCGCCGGTGAGCATCGGCACGCCCGCGGTTCCCGCCACGGCGGCGATCGCCGCGCCCGTGCCCACCTTCGCCGCCACCGAACCGGGTGCGTCCATCGCCACCTGCAGCACCTGGCCCAGCCGCACCGTCGCGCCCGCGCCCAGCCGGTCGAACCACGCCAGCGCCGGCGACGGATCGGGTGCGCTCGCATGGCCGCCCGCACCCAGGACGAGGGCGACGGGCACGATGGCGGCCAGGCCCTCGTCCCGCCGCTGGCGATCGCGCAACGTCGCGCGGCACGCCCGGCAATGCCGCAGGTGGCGGTTCACGCGCCGCCGCTCGCGGCCGTCGGCGATCCCGGCGGCGACACGGTCGATGGCGTCGGCGAGCACCGCGCAGCCCTCGCCCTCGCCGATCGCCAGCTCCAGCCGGGTGAGGGCGGCGCGACCCTCCAGGATCGATCGCTCCACCTTGCGCCGCGAGAACCCGGTGACGGCCTCGATGGCGGCGTAGCTGGCCCCGGAGGCCTGCAGGAGCACGCAGACCCGCTGCGCCTCGGTGAGTCTGCCGAGGGCGTCCTGCAGGATGAGGTAGCGCTCCCGCCACTGCGCCCGCACCTCGGCGGGCTGTCTCGTGTCGGGGAGCAGCTGCGCGGCATCGGCCGCATCCCCGCGGCCCAGCGGGCCCTCGCGGCGGCGGGCGCCGGAGACCGCGAGCGCCTCGTTGCGCAGCACCACCCGAAGCCAGGCCATGAACCGCTCCGGCTCCGCCGTTGGCGCTCGCAGCAGCGCGATCTCCATGGCGCGCTGGTAGGCGTCCTCCGCATCCGCCAGCGAACGCGTGAACCTGGTGGCGTAGCGGATGAGGCCCGGCGCGGAGGACATGGCCTCGCATACGGCGCGGCGGCGGTCGTCAGGGGTGGGAGTGGTCTCGTTCACGTCACGGCTCATGGAAAACGACGGAATCGCCGAATTCGCGCGATGACATCACGCGGATGCGGTACTGAACGAGAGACATTCGGATGGGTGCCGTCCCCCCATCAGGAGGGACCGGCGCGCGAGACCACTTCCGCAATTTGCGAAGACTTCGCATGATGCGGGGGCGCTTCGGGCGTGAGCCGGGGTCGTCGGGCGTGGTCTAGGCTGGCCGCGTGACCCCCCTCGTCCACACCCACCGCTTCCGGCTGGTCATGTCCGAGGTCGATGTGGCGCAGATCCACTTCACCGCGCTGTTCCGGTGGATGGACCGGGGCCTCACCGAGTGGCTCGCCGAGGCCGGGTACCCGTTCACGCGGCTGCTGGCGGAGGGCCCCGGCATCCCGATCGTCGATGCCCGCGCGCGCTTCCATGGGCGGCTCATGCTCGACGACATGATCTGCCTCACCACCTGGGCCGCCGCGGTGGGGAACTCATCCTTCCGCAGCCGGCACCGCTTCACCCGCGACGGTCAGCTCATGGCCGAGGGCGAGCTGGTGCACGTGTGCGTGGACCGCGAGACCCGCAACACGCTCCCCGCGCCGGAGTGGCTGCGGGCGATCGCGGCGCCCGACGCCTGGCACCCGCCGGCGGACGCCGACGCCTGAACCGATGGGGTGCGACGCCGGCCGCTGAGGCCGGCGCCGCACGCGCACCTCAGGAGAGCGTGAGCACGAGCTCCCGGTCGGCGGTGAGCTGCAGGGGGTGCCCGTCGTCGTCCACCAGGCAGGTCAGCTCCCACGGGGGTGCGCTGACCATGGTGGACTCACCGGTGGCCGCGCCGCCCCGGCAGGAGTTCGTGATCGGCGTGTGGTACGGCCCGGAGCCCGTGATGACCACCTTCACCCGGCTCCCCTCGGCATAGTCGCCGACACAGGTCGTGACGCCGGTGCAGACGTGCTCGGCCTCCACGAGGTCGTAGCTGGTGGGCTCGCGCCACTGGAGCGAGATGCGGTCGATGGTCGCCGGGTCGCCGATGAGGTCCTTGACGGTCACGGTGATCCGGCGGGTCTCCCGGATGCGGATCGTCACACCCGGAGCTCCGGTGTACGTGCAGGTCCCCGCATAGGTCGTGCCGCCATCGGACGTGGTGAGGCGGACGGGCCCGTCGGGACAGAGCGCGATGCCGGCCCAGGACGTGGTGACGGTCAGCGTCGTCTCGGCGTTCAGCGCGAACCAGCCCGAGCACTCGGTGGTGCCGGTGCAGCTCACGTCGACGCCTTCTGAGGCGACCTTCGCCGTGAAGCTCCGACCCGAGCTCACCGTGGTCCGCGCGGCGCGCGATGGCGGCAGGGTGGCCCCCTCGAGATTCGCCCCGGTCAGGTCACCGGGGCCGAAGGTCACGTTCGAGAGGTTCGTGCCCCGGAGGTCTGCGCCCGTGAGGTTCGCGCCCCGGAGATCGACGGCTCCCCCCAGGTGCGCGCCACTGAGGTTCGCTCCCACGAGCGACGCGCCCCGCAGGTCGGAGCTCTGGATGGTCGTGTTCCCAAGGTCGGCCCCGTCGAGGTTCGCGTCGCGGAGGTCCGCATGGACGAGCACCGCGCCCCGGACCCGGGCGCCGCTGAGGTTCGCCCCCCTGAGGTCCGCCCTCGTGATGACCGCCTCCCCCAGATCGGCATCACGGAGGTCGGCGCCGCGGAGATCGCCGGTGCAGACGAGGCAGCCGCGCGCGATTCCGGCTCGCCGGCCCGCCGGTGGGTTCGTCCGGCCCAGTCGGGCCTTGCGGAGGATCGCGTTGCGCAGTCGTGCCCGGGCGAGGTTCGCGCCCCGGAGGTCGGCGCCGGTCAGGTTCGCGCGGGTCAGGTTCGCGCGGGTCAGGTTGGCTCGCGAGAGGTTCGCGGCCTGCAGCCGGGCACCCACCAGACTCGCCCGGCTGAACGTCGCCCCGCTGAGGTTCTTCTTCGCCAGCCGCGCGCCGTCCAGGTCGGCTCCGGCGCACTTTGCGGCCGGGCCCGGGCGGCACGGAGCCGTGGCGCCGGAGGCTCCCACGGCCATGCCGGCGATGGCCACCAGCCCGACCATCGCGGTGAGCAACCGCACCCGCGTCATCCCCATGCCGCCGCCTCTCCCAGGTGTGCCCGACCACCTCCCATCGACGCCGGGGCCGACCGGGTTGAACCGGGCGGCCCCGGGCCGGACCTCAGGAAAGGGTGAGCACGAGCTCCCGGTCGGCGGAAAGCTCCAGGCCGTTGCCGTCGTCGCCCGCCAGGCAGGTCAGCTCCCACGGCGGTCCGCTGACCATCGTGGACCCGCCCACGAGCGTGCCGCCCTGGCAGGAGTTCGCGACCGGCGTGTGGAACGGGCCGGAACCCGTGACGACCACCTTCACGCGGCTCCCCTCCGGGTAGTCGCCGATGCAGGCGGTGACCCCGGTGCACACATGCTCGGCCTCCACCAAGTCGGTGCTGGTGGGCACGCGCCATTGGAACGCGATCCGGTCGATGCTCGCGGGGTCGCCGATCAGATCCTTGACGCTCACGGTGATCCGGCGGGTCTCCCGGAGGCGGATCGTCAGGCTCTGCGACGTCGTGTAGGTGCACGAACCGGTGTAGGTGGCGCCTGCGTCGGACGTCGCGAGGCGCACCGGTCCGTCGGGACAGAAGGCGAAACCGGCCCAAGTGGTGGTGACGGTGAGGGTTGACGCCATGTTCCGGCCCGTGGGGAACAGGCACTCGGCGGTGCCCGTGCAGGCGGTGGTCGTCCCGCCGCTGGACAGGGTCGCCGAGAAGACCCGCCCCGAGGTGACGGTCGTCCGGAGGGTCTTCGATCCCGGGAGGATCGCGCCGTCGAGTTTCGCGCCGGCCAGACTGGCACCGGGGGCGATCGTCGCGTTCGAGAGGTCGGCACCCCGGAGATCCGCCCCGATGAGGTTCGTGCCCGGGCCGAACGTGACGCCGGACAGGTCCGCGCCGGCGAGATTCACGAACCGCATGTCCGCGCCGTTGAAGGTCACGCCCGTGAGCGTGGCCCCGGAGACGGAGCCCTTGTCGAAGCTCGCACCGGTGAGGTTGGCGCCCCGGAGGTCGCTTGTCTGGAGGTTTGCGGCCTGGAACACGGCGTTCGCGAGGTTGGCGCCTTGGAACTGCGCTCCGCGGAGGTCCGCGCCGGCGATCCTCGCATTCCTGAGGTCGGCGCCCCGCAGGTCGGCGCCCCGCAGATCGCCCGTGCACAGCGTGCTGCAGGCGGCGGTGATCCGCCCGGCCCCTGTTGCCTTGGCGGCGGCGCGGCCCAGCCTGGCCCGTCGGAGGATGGCGTCGCGCAACCGGGCCCTGGAGAGATTGCTTCCGCGCAGGTCGGCTCCGGTGAGGTCGGCCCTGCTGAGGTTGGCTCGCGAGAGATTGGCCCCCACCAGCCGGGCCCCGCGCAGCTGTGCGCCCACCAGACTCGCGCGGGTGAACGTGGCGCCCGACAGGTTCTTCTTCGCCAGCTTGGCGCCGTTCAGGTGAGCGCCGGCACACTTCGCATCGGGCCCGGGCCGGCAGGCCCCGGGCTTGGCCGCGAGGGAGCCGGCCGCCACCGCGGTCATCACGAGCGCCGCGGCGGTCACCGTCACGATCCTCATACGCGTCGTTCCCATGCCCCCGCCTCCGGTCGCCCGCTGACCCATCAGTCATCGGCCCTCGGGTGGACGCGGTTGAGCCGCGAACCATGGGTGGATATGGGCGCGGTGCGGTCACCGTTGCGGCACACCCGCGCGTTGAGTCGTGCGCGGGGCCCGGGGCACGCTGCGACGGCACCGTCCCAGCATCCGGAGGCTCACCCATGGAACCCCGCACCTACACCTGGCTCGTCCCGGGCCGGCTCGCCGTCGCCGAGCGTCCCGGCGGCGGCGGCCGCTCCCACCGCATCACCCGCAGGGAGGCCGAGCTGGCCTGGTGGCGCGACCAGGGTGTCCGCGCGGTGGTGTCCGGCATGGACACCCGCCACGGCCTGGTTGAGGCGGCCCTGGCGGGCTTCGCCGTCAGGTGGTTCCCCATCCCCGACGACGGCGGGGCGCCGGCTGCCCTGGTCGCGCTCGCCACGGGGGTCCAGGAGCTGATGGCCGACGTGGACGGCGCCGTCCTGGTGCACGTCAACCGGCCCGGCGAGTGGCTGGCGGCCGTCGATGCGGCGCTGCGGCTGCGGCTCGGACTGGCTCCGGACGTGCCCGAGGCACTCGCGGCGGTGGAACGCGACGGACTGCCTGTAGGATCGATCACCGTCGGTCTGGTCTCGGAGATCGGGGAGGACCTGCAGTCGCAGACGGCCGCGATGCGCTGAACGCGCACCGCCCGACGCGACGGAGCTGATGAGCACCGAACCCGCCAAGCCACCGGTTCCCCGCGGGACCGGGAACCTCATGCGCCGTGACGTGCGGTTCCTGCCGCTCCTGGCGGGCCCTGCGGCCTACCAGCGGTTCCGGCGGGCGCTGTCCGTGCTGGTGCTGGTGGTGATCGACATCACCGCCCTGTTCCTGGCGATCTACGGAGCGCTGGCCCTCAAGCTCGTGCTGGAGGGCCGGGAGGTGGACTCCAGCGCGATCTGGGCGCTGGAGCAGCAGGCCCTGCCGCTCGCCGCCGTCACGATGGTGCTCACCTTCGCCAAGAACCGGCTGTACGCGCCGCGCGAGCAGCGGCCGGGCGCGGCGGCGGTGCTGTCGTCGGTCACCACCGGCACGCTCATCGTGCTGGTGCTGGTGTTCGCCGCCGGCTGGCGGTTCGACACGTACTACATCTTCTACTCGTCCTGGTTCTTCGTCTGCCTGCTCGTGCTCGCGCTCCGCGCCAGCTACGACAGCCTCACCACCCTCGCGCTCGACCAGATGCGGTTCCAGCGGCACGTGCTGCTGGTTGGCCCCGACTCGGCCACCGAATCGGTCGCCGAGTCGTTGGGACACACCAGCAGCCGGCGCGGCGTGCCCTATCGCGTCGCGGGCCGCCACGAGCTGACGGCCGTGGGCGCCGACGCGACCCTCGACGACGCGCTGGACCCGGCCGTCATCGACGAGGTCATCCTCACCGGCATCGGCGGCGACGACTCCGGCGTGCTGGCCCTGCTGGAGCTGTGCCGCCGCCGCGGTCTGCCAGTGCGCCTGGCACCCACCTCGGTGGAGCTGCTGTCGCACACCCTGCAGGCGGTCGCGGCGCCCGGGCTGCCGCTGTTCACGGTGCGGCCCCCGGTGCTCTCGGGCATCCAGTTCGTGGCCAAGCGCGCCTTCGACCTCGTGGTGGGCAGCGTGCTGCTGGTGCTCTCCTCACCGGTCCTGCTGGTCGCGGCCCTCTGGATCAAGCTCACGGACCGCGGCCCGGTGCTGCACCGCAGCCGCCGCGTGGGCGTGGACGAGACGGTGTTCGACTGCCTCAAGCTGCGCACCATGCGCACCGACGCCGAGGAGCTGCAGTCCGAGCTGGAGCACCTCAACGAGGCCGATGGCGCGATCTTCAAGATCCGTGACGATCCCCGCATCACCCGGCCGGGACGCGTGCTGCGCCGGTTCTCCATCGACGAGCTGCCGCAGCTGTTCAACGTGCTGCGTGGCGAGATGTCGCTGGTGGGCCCCCGGCCGCTGCCGATCCGCGACTTCGAGCTCCTCGACGAGGTCCAGAAGAAGCGGTACATGGTGCTGCCGGGCGTCACCGGGCTCTGGCAGATCAGCGGCAGGTCGGACCTGTCGTTCGAGGAGCTCATCCGCCTGGACTTCTCGTACATCGAGTCGTGGTCCATCTGGATGGACCTGGTCATCATCGCCCGCACCATCCCCGTGGTGCTGTGGCGCAAGGGGGCGTTCTGACCCCCGCCGACCCGGCGCCCTCCCCGCAGGCGCTGCTCGCCGAGCTGCGGGCCGCCGCCGGGGATCCGGTGCTCACGCCGCTGCGGATCGCCGAACCCGCACCCTCCGCCCGCCCCGGTGCGGCGGGCCGGCTGGTGAGCGCCGCCCGCCGCCAGGTGCTGCGGCTCATCTCCCCGGCCCTGGGTGAGCTGCTGGCCGAGCTGGAGCGCGACCGGCACCGCCAGCACGCCCAGATCGCCGCGCTGCGCGCCCGGGTGGAGGAGCTCGAGCGCCGGGACGCCCCACCGGCCGGCTGACCGGCCGAGGCCCCATGCGCATCGCGTTCGTGGTGCAGCGGTACGGCGACGAGGTCGCCGGCGGCGCCGAGGCCCTGTGCCGCGACACCGCCCGGGCCCTGGCCGCCGCCGGGCACGAGGTGGTGGTGCACACCACCGATGCGCGCGACTACCTCACCTGGGCGCCGCACTATCCCGCCGGGGTGAGCGACGACCGCGGCGTGGAGGTCCACCGGCACCGGGTCGACCCGCCGGACCCCCGCACCGCCGCCCGTCTGGTGAAGGCGCTGGCGCTCTCGCCGGGTGACGCCGACGCCGAATCCCGCTGGGCGATCGCCCAGGGACCCGTGGCCCCCGGGCTCCTGGAGGCCCTCGCCGGCGCCGCGCGGCGGCACGAGGCCGTCGCGCTCTGGACGTACCTGTACGCCACCACGCAGCTGGGCCTGCCGTTGTGCCGCGACCGCAGCGTCCTGGTGCCGCTGGCGCACGACGAGCCGATGCTGGGGTTCACGCTCACCCGCGGGCTGGTGCGGGCCGCCGCGGGCCTGGCGTTCATGACCCCCGAGGAAGCGATCCTGGTGGACGACCTCCACGGCGTGGGCGACCGTCCCGCCGCGGTGGTGGGGGCCGGGTTGCCGCCCGCGCCCGACGCGGATCCGGCGGCCGTGCGTGCGCGGTTCTCACTGCCCGAGCGGTTCGTCCTCTACCTGGGCCGGGTGGACGCCGCCAAGGGCGTCGACGAGCTCGTGCGCGCCCACGCCTCCTACCGGGCCACGGGAGGAACGCTGGGGCTGGTGCTCGCAGGCCGGCCGGCGGGCGAGCCGTCGTTTCCGGACTGGGTGGTGCGCACCGGGTTCGTGGACGACGTGGACCGCGCCGGCCTGCTGGCCGCCGCCGAGGTCGTGGCATTGCCGTCGCGTCACGAGAGCCTGTCGCTGGTGGCCCTGGAGGCGTGGCAGCTGGGGCGGCCCACCCTGGGCACGGCGCGGTCGGAGGTGCTGGCCGGCCAGACCCGCCGGTCGGGTGCGGGGCTGCTCTACGACGACGCCGCGGGCTATGCGGAGGCGCTGCGCGGCCTGGAGGACCCCGCGGTGCGGGAGCGCCTGGGGCGGGCGGGGCCCGTGTTCACCGCCCCGCTCACCTGGGACGCCTGCGTCGCGCGGTGGGAGGGATTGCTGGGGCGGGTGGCCCGGCCGCTCAGCTGAGCGCGACCGTGATGGCCAGCACGACCCCCAGCACGAACGCGCCGCAGCCCAGCGCGGCGCCCAGCATCGCCCACCGGCGGGCGCGCGGCCGCCAGGCCCGGGGCCCGGCCACCGAGAGGCCCAGCAGCGCGACGCCGGCCAGGTCCACCGCCAGGAACACCGCCAGGTCGAATCCGATCTCGCGTCGCAGCTCGGCGCTGAACAGCAGCAGCCCCAGGAAGACGGCTGCCATGAGGTTGACCGGGAGCATCGCGGCGAACGCCCACCGCACGTCCCGCAGATGGCCCATGAGCCCCGGGATGGTGAGGATGAACGCGATGATCCCGGCCCCGATGGGCAGGTAGAAGACCACCTCGATCCGCCGGTCGGCGGGCAGCACGATCCACAGCGCCAGGGCGAAGGCGACCACGATGGCGGCGGCGATGAACGATGCGCGTGCGCTGCGGGACAACGACACCTCTGGCGGTCCGGGTCGGGGACGGCACCATGACAGGACCATCGGGCGCCGCGGCGCGTTTCCGGCGGGCCTCAGTGGGAGCCGACGGCGATCACCACGAAGAAGACGGTGAAGAGCAGGAACATCCCGGTGGCCGCGACCGGCATCGACCACGCCTGACGGCGCCGTGCGTCGCCACGGGCCGGCACCAGGGCCGCGAGCTGCACGGCGAGGGCCGCCATGCCGGCCGCCACCGCGACGATCACCCACCACCGGGTGCCGGCCTCCATGAGGTCCCACAGCGTGATCTCGGCGGGACCCCGGTACTCGTCGACCCGTGTGACGGCCACCGCCGCCCACACGATGCCGGCGGCCAGCAGCACCGCGGCGCCGGCGTTGAGCCATCTCCACCGCACCCCGCGGGTGTCGCGCACCGCGGCCAGCACCACCGCGAGCACGCCGCCCAGCAGGAGCGCGAACGGCACGCCCAGGAACAGGAGCACCCGGAGCAGGTCCACGGCGCTACAGCAGCGGCAGCAGCGTCTCGATCTCGAAGGGCGTGACCTGGGCCCGGTAGTCCTCCCACTCCTGCCGCTTGATCTCGATGAGGCGGTCGTGGATGTGCTCGCCGAAGGCCTTCAGCAGCAGCTCCGAGGCGGCGCCCAGCTCCACGGCCTCGCCCAGGGTTGCGGGCAGCAGCTCCACCCCGGCCCGCAGGCGCTCCTCGTGGGAGAGGTGGTACAGGTTGGTCTCCATCGGCTCCGGCAGCTCCTCGCCACGGGCGATGCCGTCGAGGCCCGCGTGCAGGATCGCCGCGAAGGCGAGATACGGGTTGCAGGCGGGGTCCGGGCTGCGCAGCTCGGGCCGGGCGGCGGACTGGTCGGGCACGTTGCCCTGCTGGGGCACGCGCACCACCGCCGACCGGTTGCGCTGGCTCCACGCCACGTACACGGGGGCCTCGAACCCGGGCACCAGGCGCTTGTAGGAGTTCACCCACTGGGCGAACACCAGGCACAGCTCCCGGGCGTGGCGCAGCAGGCCGGCCACGAACTGGCGGCCGTGGATGGACAGCAGGTTCGGCTCCGCGTCGTCGAAGAACGCGTTCCGGCCATCCTTGGTGAGCATCACGTGCGTGTGCATGCCGCTGCCGTTCTCGCCCATCATGGGCTTGGGCATGAAGGTGGCGTACCAGCCGTGGGCGTGCGCGACCTCCTTCACCACGGTGCGGTAGGTCATCACGTTGTCGGCCATCCGCAGCGCGTCGCGCTGGCGCATGTCGATCTCGTGCTGGGACGGGCCGCTCTCGTGGTGGCTGTACTCCACGTCGATGCCGAACTGCTCCAGCGCGAGCACGGTCGCGCGGCGGACGTCGCTTGCGGCGTCGAGGGTGGTGAGGTCGAAGTACCCTCCGCGGTCCAGCGGCTCGGTGCCGGTGGAGTCCCGGAAGTAGAAGTACTCCAGCTCGGTGCCCACCTCGAAGCCGTCGAAGCCCATGCTCTGCGCCCGCTCCAGCGCGCGGCGCAGCACGTAGCGCGGGTCGCCCTCGTACGGCGCGCCGGTGAGGGTGCGGATGTCGCACAGCATCCGGGCCACCGACTGCTCCTGCGGGCGGTAGGGCAGGATCGCGAAGGTCGCCGGGTCCGGCACCGCGACCATGTCGGACTCCTCGATGGGGTTGAACCCGGTGATCGAGGAACCGTCGAAACGCACACCGCGCTCCAGCGCGGTGGGGAGCTCCTCGACGGGGAGCGCGAAGCTCTTGAGCCGTCCGAGGATGTCGGTGAACCAGAGCCGGATGAACTTGACGTCACGCTCCTCGACGGTGCGCAGCACGTCCTCGCTGGTCATCTCGTTCCTCCGGTTCGCGTGTGGACGGGCGGGGTGCGGGCCCCGCCCGTCCATGACGCGCGGGGGACTACTTGATGAAGAGCATCTCCGAGTACTTCGGGAGCGGCCAGAGGTCGTCCGGCGTCAGCCGCTCAAGCGTATCCGCAAGGCGCCGGGTCTCCGCCATGGCCGGGAGGATGACATCCCGCATGTAGATGGCCTCCTCCATGGTGTCCTCGGGGTGGTCCAGGTTCACCTTGGCCAGGTGCTGGATCGCCGCGACGAACTCCTCAACCAGCGGGCGCACCTCGTCGTCGAGGGCGTCGATGCCGGCGTCGTCGATCATCTCCAGGTAGCGGAGGGTGGCGGGCAGGAGCATCGTGCGCGCGATGTCGGCGGCCGTCTCGGCCTGCTCCAGCAGCACCTCGTAGCGGGAGTGCAGCTCCCGCTCGTTCAGCACGCCGTAGTTGCTGAACACGGAGATGGTCGACTCTTCGATCAGCTGCGGCAGGGCGTCGGGCGTGGTCTTGAGGTTCAGGAGCTTCCGCTTCGCGGCCTCCTTGTGCCACGCCTCGGAGTAGCCGTCGCCGCCGAACACGATGCGCTTGTGGGCCTTGTAGTTGTCGCCCACCACCTTGGTGACGGCCTCGTCCACGTTGCCCTTGGTGACCTTGATGGCCGCCTCGAGGTCCTCGGACAGGGCGTCGATCGCCTCGGCGACGATGGTGTTGAGCACGGTGTTCGGGAGGCTCGGCGACATGCTCGAACCCAGCGCGCGGAACTCGAACTTGTTGCCGGTGAAGGCGAACGGGCTGGTCCGGTTCCGGTCGCCCGGGTCCTTCGGCAGCGGCGGCAGCACCGGCGTGCCGAGGCCCATGAACTCGCCGGACGGGCCCACGTGGACCTTGCCCTTGGCGATCGCCTCGAACACCTTCTCCAGCTCGGAGCCGAGGAAGATCGAGATGATGGCCGGCGGGGCCTCGTTCGCGCCGAGCCGGTGGTCCTGGCCGGCGCCCGCCACCGAGGCCCGCAGCAGGCCCTGGTGCGTGTCGACGGCCTTGATGACCGCGGACGCGAAGAACAGGAACTGCAGGTTGTCGTGCGGCGTGTCACCCGGGTCCAGCAGGTTCTGGCCCGTGTCGGTGCCCATCGACCAGTTGTTGTGCTTGCCCGAGCCGTTCACGCCCGCGAAGGGCTTCTCGTGCAGGAGGCACACCAGGTCGTAGCGCGGCGCGATCTGCTTCAGGACGGTCATCAGCAGCTGCTGGTGGTCGCACCCGAGGTTGACGTTCTCGAACACCGGGGCGATCTCGTACTGCGCCGGCGCGACCTCGTTGTGGCGCGTCTTGATCGGCACGCCCAGCTTCAGCAGCTCGCGCTCGGTCTCGAGCATGCACGCCAGGACGCGCTCCGGGATGGTCCCGAAGTAGTGGTCGTCCAGCTCGTGGCCCTTCGGGGGCTTCGCGCCGAAGAGGGTCCGGCCGCAGTTCAGGAGATCGGGGCGCTGGTAGTAGTACGACTTGTCGATCAGGAAGTACTCCTGCTCGGGACCCATCGTGCAGCCGACGCGGGTGACGGCCTCGTCCCCGAACAGCTTCAGCGCGCGGACCGCCGCCTTGTTGAGCGCGTCGATCGACCGCAGCAGCGGGATCTTCGTGTCGAGGGCCTCACCCGTCCACGACGTGAACGCCGTCGGGATCGCGAGCGTGGTGCCGTTCGGGTTGGTCAGCAGGAACGCCGGGCTGGTCGGGTC
Source organism: Actinobacteria bacterium Ga0077560 (assembly GCA_001464275.1). Taxonomy (GTDB): domain Bacteria; phylum Actinomycetota; class Thermoleophilia; order Miltoncostaeales; family Miltoncostaeaceae. The sequence continues at coordinate 153,215 of LNFL01000179.1, forward strand.
CCACGCGGTGTAACCGCGGGCCTCGAACGTGGCGCGCAGGCCGCCGGTGGGGAAGCTGGACGCGTCGGGCTCGCCCTTGATGAGCTCCTTGCCCGAGAACGACGCCAGCGCGGTGCCGTCACCGATCGGGTTGAAGAAGGAGTCGTGCTTCTCTGCGGTGATGCCGGTGAGCGGCTGGAACCAGTGGGTGTAGTGCGTCGCGCCGTTCTCCATCGCCCAGTCCTTCATGGCGGCGGCGACGGTGTCGGCGATCGAGGGGTCCAGCTCCTCGGAGTTCTCGATGGTGCGCTGGAGTGCGCGGTAGACGTCCTTGGGCAGTCGCTTGCGCTGCTCCTGCGGCCCGAACACCAGCTTCCCGAACAGGTTCGATTCGGCGGTGGTCAGGTCGCCCGCCCCGAAGGCAGAGCCGTTGGGGCTCCACCCGGCGGCGGCGACGTTGGCGAGTCGGATCCTTGGCATCGGGTTCGAGGTCCCTCCTGGCATTCGGTTTCCGAGGCGACCGCCGGGCACGTGAGGTACCGTGGGGCGGCGCGTTCGGCGGGGTGATCGGCCGCCTGAGCCTACGCCCGCGGCGGTCGCGTCGTCCTGACGCGCTGCGTCCTGACGGGTCGACCCTCTGAGCGTACGGACCCGCCGCCTCGCCGCGGATTCGACCTGCGGACAACCTTCGCCCCCGGGGTTTGGCCCCATGGATAAACCTCGCCCCGTTCAGGGGGGAGGGACCTTGACCAAGCAAGCTCGGCTCCCCATCCTGGGACAGATGACGACACGAGACGCGCGGGTGGACACCCGCCACCAGGCCCTCCCGGCCCGCCACCCCACGCTGGCGGACATCCGGGACCTCCCGTCGCTGGCGACGGCGACGGTCGTGCCGTCGGGCGCGGATCTCGCGCCGGAGGTACGCGGCATCCGCCCGGCCGGCGGCGAGGCGGCCGAGGGCGAGGTGCTGGTGTGTGACGGCGCGCCGCCGGATCCCGCGCCCCCCGGCCTGGTGGGCGTGGTCTGCCGGATCGCCCCGCCCAAGGGATACCCGGTGCCGGCCCTGGTGCTGGACCGGGCGGATGCCTGGGCCGCCGTCCTCGACGACCTCTCCGACCTGGTGGGACCCCGCCGCGGGCGCCGCGCCGCGGAGCGCGCACGGTCGGCGCTGCGGGTGCCGCTGCTGGAGAGCCGCGGGTTCCAGGGCCTCACCGAGGCCTGCCGGAACCTGCTGGGCGCCCCCGTCGCCGTCCTCGACGACTAC